>NZ_CP051516.1:914687-1219583 GCF_012689525.1 Paraburkholderia aromaticivorans | reverse complement strand
ATCGCCCGCGGTCAAGGCAGCGCTTGCCGGCCGCATCAGCTAGGCGCGACGCTCGACTCATTACCGTGGCTGAAGCAGCCGACTCATCAGTCGACTCGCTCACCCACGCCCCACACAGGTCAACGCAAACCATCATGAAAATGAACGAAGATTTCCTGAAATCGATGACAGATGCCTTCGAGCTATTGCGCACGAAGGGCCCGCAGGAAGCCACTGCGGCGGTTCAGCGCGCGCTCTCGGGCGGCAAAGCGAACGAGGCCCGCGCGGACCACGTACAAACATCGAACACGCCGTCGAATGCCAGCGAATGGGCGCAAGCGTGGACGCAGATGCAAACCCAGACGCAAGCCCAGGCGCGCCCCGCTCCGCACGCCCCTGCCGCGCCGACTTTCGACGCCGACACGCCGGGCACCTTCAGCACGCACACGTTCAGCAACTCAGCGGGACAACGCCAGTACAAGCTCTACGTGCCGGCTGTCTACAACAGCGAACCCTTGCCGCTGATCGTGATGCTGCACGGCTGCACGCAGAACGCCGACGACTTTGCCGCCGGCACGCGCATGAACGAAATGGCCGAGCGTCATGGCTTCATCGTCGTGTATCCGAATCAGGCGCAAGCGGCCAACCATTCGAAATGCTGGAACTGGTTCAAGCCTGCCGATCAATTACGCGATCAGGGCGAGCCGTCGTTGATCGCCGGCATCACGCGAGAGGTGATGGGCCGCTATCGTGTGGATCCGGCGCGCGTGTATGTCGCGGGTCTGTCGGCGGGCGGTGCGATGGCGGACATCATGCTGAAGACGTCGCCCGATCTCTACGCCGCGGGTGGCGTGCATTCGGGCCTCGCCTACGGCTGCGCGAAGGACTTGCCTTCGGCGCTCGGCGCGATGAAGGGCGGCAAGGCGCAACGCAAACGCACGCGTGGCACACCGCAACGTCCGCTGATCGTGTTTCATGGCGACGCTGACTCGACGGTCCATCCGTCGAATGCGGCCGAGATCGTCGCGGCCTTCGACGCCGGCACCACCACCGTCAGCAAGCAATCAGGCGTTGCGAGCGGCCAGCGTGCGTATACGCAGCAACGGCACGTCGCGGCGAACGGCGTCGAAGCGGAGTCTTGGTCGATTCACGGCGCAGGTCACGCGTGGGCCGGCGGCAGTCAGCGCGGTTCGTACACGGACCCGTCCGGCCCCGACGCCGCCGCGGAAATGGTGCGATTCTTCCTCGCCCATCCGCGCCTGCATTGAGCCGGCACATCGGCGTCGAACCAGACGGACCCGCTTCAACATGAGTGACCGGAGTCTGTTATGCAGGCGGCGGCCCGATCAGACGAGACTCGTTTTGCACGAGACGCCTCGCGCGATACCAGCGCAGACGGACGGTCAAAGGCCCCGTTAAAGACCGCGCCGCGACCTAAGCTGCGACCGGGCAGCCGGCCTGTTCAAGCGCGGCCTGCGCGTGCTCGTGCAGGTCGCCGCTGGTGAGCGATGCGTCCGGTGAGCGCACCCACGCCGCGATGCGCAACGTCGCGCCGCCATCGTCCGGATAGTCCGCCACCGTGACGATCGGCGCGAGCGTGGCGCCGCTCAGCACGCGCGGTTCGTCGGCGACCAGTTTCTTCAATTCGCCGATCGCGGCATCGACGTCCTTGCGCTGCGCGAGGCCCACTTCGACCTCGATGCGCTGCGTGCCGCCGCTGCTGTAGTTGATCACCGGATTGCTCCAGATCTGACTGTTCGGCACGAACACGGCATTGCCGTCGCCGCGTTCGATGCGCGTGGTGAAGAGCCCTACTTCGCGCACGATGCCCGCTGCCGCGCCGCTGCCTTCGATCACATCGCCGACGCGAAACGGCCGCAGCATCAACAGCATCATGCCGGCCGCGATATTTTGCAGCGTGCCTTGCAGCGCGAGTCCGATCGCGAGGCCGGCGGCGCCCAGCACCGCAAGCACGCTCGCGGTCGCGATGCCGACTTCGCTGAGCGCCGCGATGAACACGAGCACCCGTACGGCCCAGGTACTCATGGCCGCCAGCATCGGCGCGAGCGTCGGGTCAGCATGCGTGCGCGCGGGCGAACGTCGTGCCGACGCGATTCGACAGCCACCAGCCGACCACGAGGATCAGCAGGATACGTTCCCACCCTTTACATTTCATGTGCGAAGGCACGCGGCTTGCTCGCGCATGCGAACGGGAGCAGTGCAAATCATGCAAAGCCTTACCAGCGAGGGAGTTTTACGCCGCACCTGGTCCGGCAAAAAGGAGCGTCTCATGTCCCAACATCTGAAGTCCGGAGACCGTGTCAGCCGGAACACGCCGCAAGGGGTTACGCACGGCAAGGTCGTACGTGTCATTTCTACCCATACGACCGTGGATGGCAGAACCGTCGATGCGTCGACATCCGATCCACATTACGAGGTACAAAGCGAGAAGAGCGGCAAGCATGCCGTTCATCGCGGCGACGCGCTGCATCGATTGAAGAATTGATAGGGATGGCTAAGTACATCCACGTGCACGACAATCCATGCCGCCGGCAAACCCGGTTCAGAGATTGCCCAAAGGCCTCAGCAAATTACGTAGTGCCGCGACAGTAATCGGTCGCGAGAACCAGAAGCCTTGCGCTTCATCGCAACCGAGCGCTTCGAGTTGCGCGGCCTGCTCGGCCGTTTCGACGCCTTCGGCCGTCACGCGCAGTTTGAGCGCATGCGCCATCGCGATGATGGCGCCCACCAGTGCCGCGCACTGCGGATCGGTGCTCATGCGCATCACAAACGAACGGTCGATTTTCAGGCGATTCAACGGAAAGCGCGTCAGATACGCGAGGCTCGAATAGCCGGTGCCAAAGTCGTCTACCGCGACTTCCACGCCCAGATCGCGCAAGGCAAAAAGCGTCTGCAATGCCTGTTCGGTGTCGCCGAGCAGCATGCCCTCGGTGATTTCCAGTTCGAGATACGAGGGGTCGAGCGCGGCATCTTCCAATGCCTCGCGGATGATCTCGAACAGATTGTGCCGCTGGAACTGCTGCGGCGAGACGTTCACCGCGAAGCGCGGCAAGTTGCCCGTCAGCCGCAGCAACTTACCGGCGTCGCGGCACGCGGTGCGAATCACCCACTCGCCGATCTGCTCGATCAAACCCGCCTCCTCCGCAACCGGCACAAATTCGACGGGACTGATCAGGCCGCGTTGCGGATGGTTCCAGCGCAACAGCGTCTCCACCTGCGCGATGTGGCCGTTGGAGAGCGTCACCTGCGGTTGATACACGAGATGCAGTTGCTGACGCTCGATTGCGTCGCGCAACATGGTCTCCAGTTCGAAGCGGCGCGCCGCCTGACCTTCGAGCGCCGTGGAAAACCGCCGCACCGCATTGCCGTTCACCGCCGAAGCGGCCGACAACGCCACACCCGCGCGACGCATCAGCGTAGGCGCATCGCCGCCGTCGGCCGGATAAGCCACGATGCCGATGCTCGCGGTAATGTTCAACGTGGTGCCGGCGTAGTCGATCGCCTCGGCGATGCGGCCGAGCGCTTCGGCGGCGAACGCATCGGCGGCCGCGCCGGTTTCGTTGACCAGCAAGGCGAACTGCGTGCCGCCGATCGAGGCGATCGTGCCGTCGTTCGGAAAGAGACCGCGCAGCCGTTCACCGACGATCTGCAGCACGAGTTCAGCCGCATGCAACCCGAGCGCGTCGCGCAGTTTGCGCAGATGATCGAGTTCGGCGATCAGCACGGTAAAACCGCTGCCGCTACGCTCGCAACGCGCGATCGTCAGTTCGAGCCGTTCGGTGAAAAGCGTTTGATTCGGCAGGCGGGTCACGCCGTCGTGATGCGCGACGTACCAGAGACGCGCTTCCGATTGCGCGTAACGCGTCATGTCGATGGCGATGCCCACATACAGCGCGGGACAAGCGGCCTGCGCGGGCTCGGTGACGAGCGGCGCCAACGCTAGCACCACGCGAACCGGTGTGCCGTTGCGCCGCAAAAAGCTCCACTCGCCTTCATAGCGCAAGGTCACCATGGCAAGCGGCGGCAGTTCGGCGCGGCGTTTGGCCAGTTCGGCCGGATCGAACAAAGACTCGAAGGTGCGCCGGCCGATCAGTTCTTCAGCCGCCCATCCCGTCAGCTTTTCGAAAGCGGCGTTGACGGAGTCGAACGTGCCATCCGCAGCGCAGGTAAACATGCCGTAAGGCGCCGAGGCAAGCGCGGCATCGCGCGTACGCATTTCGGCGTAGAGGGGGACTTGCATCGCGCCGGCCTTTGATTTTCCTGAGTAGTGAAAGCGATCGAACGTGTTCTTCACGCGTGGGCGCAAACAGCAAAGCCCCGAGATTCCGGTCCGATGTTTCGGGCAACCGTGCGTATGATAACGGCTTTCGCGCCCCCGCCGAATTGGCCGCCCCGCATTCTTCGCGGCAATCGTTTCCCTTGGTGTAATCCCCAATCCTCCCGACCGGCGCGCTTGCGCATCCCCGCGCCATACAAAGCTCGCTATTGCCGGGATATTCGATCCTTCATGAGCCCACGCGCAATGGCGTTCGGCGCCCTCGGGCAGGGCTGCGCCGGATTGACGACCGCTATATCCGTGGATATATTTCGCTGACGATCCCTCCGATACAACACGCCGTTTCGCGGCACCGTTCCACACGGATCCCCACGAGACAGCGCCCCGCATTTCATGTCCAAGGAAGTCATCGACTCGCACCTTCTCAAAGTGCTGCACACGCTACTGACCGAATCGAGCGTTTCACGCACGGCGGCGTTGCTCGGACAATCGCAGCCGACCGTGAGCGTGGCGCTGCGCAAACTGCGCGACATGACCGGCGATCCACTGCTGGTGCGCAGCGGCAGCCGGATGGTGCTCACGGCACACGCGCTGACCTTGATCGAGCCCACCGCGCAGGCGCTGAATAGTATCGCCGCGATTCTGCATCCCACCACGACGTTCAATCCGGCGACCACCAGCCAGACCTTTCGCATCGGCTCACCGGATTATCTCGACGCGTTCTTCGTTCCCGCCGTGGTCGACGCGTTTCATCGCGAAGCGCCGCACGCCAAACTTGAGTTCAGGCATCTGATGATGGTGGACGGCGGCTACGAACACGGCCTGGAAAGCGGCTTTCTCGATCTGGTGATCGGCAACTGGAGCACGCCGCCAGATCATCTGCATTTGCAACCGCTGTGCAAGGACGAACTGGTGTGCCTGATGCGCAACGGCCACCCGATCAAACCCGGCCGCCTGAGCAAGCCGGTCTATGAAGAAGCCGACCATCTGGCCGTGACGACCTACAACACCACGGCGTGGGGCACCGTCGATATCGAACTCGCGCGCAATGGCCTGTCGCGCACGGTCACGACGACGCTGCCCTACTTCGGCATGGCGCCCTACGTGCTCGCGCGTTCGAACCTGCTGTTCACCACCACGCGCGCGCTCGCCACCCACTACACGAAACTGCTGCCGCTGCGTATCGAACCGGTTCCCGGCGACCCGCGCGCGCTCACTTACTATCAGCTCTGGCACGATCGCACGCATCGCAGCGTGGCGGCGGTATGGTTGCGCAGGCTGATCGCCAGCGTCGCCAAAGATCTGGCTTCCTAAGCAAACTTTTCCAAACCACGTCGCGCTCCGCCGTCGACGAAAAAAACGCCGCAAGCAGGAAGAGCTTGCGGCGCGAATGCAATCATCGGATACCTTCGAGGTGACAGGCCCCTTTCAGACACCGGGCGATCACAAAGTGAGGTCGGTCAGACGGAAGATTGTTATGGGTTAGTTCGCGCCTCCCACGGCCATCGCCTTGACGAGCGCCGCCTTGCCTTCCACCGCCGCGCCGAGCAGCGCGAAGCCGAGAGGCCGTTCGCTTGCGGCGCCCTTGCAGACGGCGCGCGCCGCGTGTGCGGCCGCATCGGCGCCGGTTTCAATCGACCACGCGCCCTCGCTTTCGGGCATGACGACGACAGCGGGCGTCGCGGGCGTCTTCACCGTGATCGGCATCACCGGGAAAGCGACCCGCGTCGGCTCGCCCGCCAGGGTTCGCGCTAAAGCACGCGCGGCGTGCATGATCGGCAAGACATAAGGCTGCACTTTGCCGTCGATCGCGGCACAGTCGCCGAGCGCGTAAATGTCCGGCGCGCTGGTGCGGCACCACGCGTCGGTGCGGATACCCTGATCGATTTCGAGGCCCGCCGCGCCGGCCAGCGACGTGCGCGGCGCGAGCCCGATCGCCGACACGACGAGGTCGGCGTCGATCGGTTCAGCGTCGGCGAAACTCAGCCGGTAACCATCCGGCAAGCGATCGATCCGATTCACGCTGCGACCCGCATGAAAGCGGATGCCACCGGTGCCGAGGCCGCGCGCGAAAATTTCGCCGACCTCTTGCGGCAGCAGACGCGCCAGCGGCGTGGTGGCAGGATCGATCAGATCGACCGCATAGCCGGCGGACGCCAGATCATTCGCGAACTCGCAGCCGATCAGTCCCGCGCCGAGGATTGCTACCGAGCGGCAACGCGTGAGGGCGAGGCGAAAGCGCGCGTAATCGTCGAGATCGTTGATCGACAGCACGTCGTCCGCGCCGTCGCCCGCCACGCGCAAGCGACGCGCATCGGCGCCGGTGGCCAGCACCAATTTGCCGTAGGCCACCAAGGCGTTATCCACCACCAACGTATGCTCGGCGGGCAGAATGCGCTCGACCTTCTGACGCACACGAATCCACGCGCCCAGTTGCGCCGCCATCGCCAGCGCGTCGAAACTGGCCAGCGCATGCGGCTCTTTCTTCATCGCGAGCGCGTTCGACAACATCGGCTTCGAATAGAAGCTGCCGTCGTCGCGGCTGATCATCACGATCGGCACGCCGCTGTCGAGCTTGCGCAACTCGCGCGCGACCGTGTAACCCGCCATGCCCGTGCCGACAATCACCACCGGCAACACGTTGTTCTCCTGCTGAGCGGCCGTCATGCGATCACCTGCATTTCGAAATCGTGCTTGCCAGTCGCGCAGTCCGGGCACAGCCAGTCGTCCGGTACGTCTTCCCACTTCGTGCCCGGCGCAATGCCCGCTTCGGGCAGGCCCAGCGCTTCGTCGTAGCGAAAGCCGCAGATCACACATTCCCATACTTTCATGGCTTCTCTCCCGAATCACCGCGCGCTTTAGCGCACATAAGCCTGACCGAGACCGATCTCGGCCAGCGCACGCCGATAGGCGCCCGACGAGCGATCGGCCAGAATCGGCGCTTCCGCCGCGCGGTCGATCGGCAGGTCTTCCGGACGCTGCTGCTCGACGATGGCGCGGTCTTCTTCGAACACCTGACGATTGAATGCGTAGACGTCCTCGAGCGGCAGGTCCTTGTCGAAGTTACGCACGATCGGCACGAACAGACGCGTCTTACGCGCGGAGACCGGGCTCGCGGCGTTCAGGATCGACAGACGGCCGTTCTCGGGAAAGTGCACCGTGAGACGCGCGAAGAACGGCACGTCCACCTCGAAGAATCGGTGCCACAAATACCCCTCGGGCGCGCGATGCTGCATCGATTTCGGAAAGTTGCTGACGGTGCTCACATACTCCGCATGCATGCCACGTTCGCGCCGTTCGACCGAATACTGCGGCACGAACGGGTTGTGGCGGTCGGCGAAACTGTCGTGGTGAATCCACGCAAAATGCGCGACGTCGATAAAGCCTTCGGTCTGGCGTCCCGCCGATGCGTTGATGTCGATTGAAGGCGGCAGGATCTGCTGGAAGTCGGGATCGTTCCAGTACGGAAACTCCGGCAAGGCTTCCGGGCCGCCGCCCAGCGACACCCACACGAGCCCATACGCTTCCTGCGTCGCGTGCGTGACGAGATGCAGACGATCGGGAATCGGACCATCCGTTTGCGACGGAATGTGTTTGCACTTGCCTTCGCTGTTATACGCAAGCCCGTGATACGGACACACGATCTTGCCGTTGTCGACCCATCCCTGGCTGAGCGGCGCGCCGCGATGCGGACAGATATCGCGCGCGCTCACGACTTGGCCGTTCGAGCGGAACACCACGAGCGGTTCGTCAAGCAGCGTCACGCTGACGGGTTTGTCGGTGACTTCGGCGGCGAACGCCACCGGATGCCAGTAGCGGCTGAGAATCTCCCAGTCGTGGCTATCGAAAGTGCAATTGCGGGGTAATGCGGGGGAACGTTGAAATGTCAGCGGGCTGGCGGTGGCAGCGGTGGCGGAACTCATGCGTGTCTCCAAAACCTGGTAGGGGTTCGTCGCGCTCATGAGCTGTCTCGAGCGCGTTGGAGAGAACGATAGCGGGATGAGGTCCGCCGACCCATCCCCTGAACTGCATTGACTCTATGTACGGAAAAGCATAGGGTGCCACCGCACCGCTGTTCTGCTTTTTACGCGGCGCGCGGCAGCGCTGCTTCGATGAACACCGCGCACAGCGCTTCCATGCCCTTCGCGTCTTCTTCGTCGAAGCGCGCGACGCTCGGGCTGTCCACATCCCACACGCCGATCAGCGTGCCGTCCGGCGCGACGAGCGGCACGACGATTTCGGATTGCGAGGCCGAATCGCAGGCGATATGGCCGGGAAACTCGTGCACGTCGCGCACCACCTGCGTCTGACGGGTTTGCGCGGCCGTGCCGCAGACGCCCTTGCCGAGCGCGATGCGCACGCACGCGGGCTTGCCCTGGAACGGTCCGACGACCAGTTCCTGGCCGTCGTGGAAATAGAAGCCGGCCCAATTCAGATCGTTGAGCGAATGAAACACGAAGGCGGCAAAATTCGCGGCGTTGGCGATCCAGTCGGTTTCGCCGGCAAGCAGCGAGCGCGCCTGGGCGACCAGTTCTTCGTAGTGCGCGGCTTTGGGCAGATGCGAGGCGGAGGAGACTTCGAACATGACGGCGTCCGTGATGAAAGCGGAAAGAGGAACAGCGAGTCGTGCAGTTTAAAGCAAGCCGCCATTTCCTTCACGGCGCGCGCCCGCGCCGCACGGCGACGGGCACACAGCAAAGCCCTCTTTCCTTCCGGTTCCGTCAGACCCGTCGGCCTCCGCGCAAAGCGGAAACCACCGGGAAAAACCACGCAACGATTACTGATCGACGCCGATGATCACGCTCGATGCCTTGAAGATCGCCGTTGCCGCTTTGCCGTTCGCGAGGCCGAGGCGATCGACGCTCTCATTGGTGATGATCGCCGCGATCTGCGCGCCGCCGGCGCTGATCGACACTTCGGAATTCACCGCGCCCTTCGTGAGCGCCGACACCGTACCGGCGATGCAATTGCGCGCCGACACCTGCTCTTTCGCGACATCGACCATCACGATCACCGACGACGCCTTGACCAGCGCAAAGGCTTTCTTGCCCACCGCGAGGCCGAGCGACGTCGCGCTGCCATGCGTGATGATCGAGACGATCTCGAGGCCGTCCTGGGTGCGCAGCGTGACTTCGTCGTTCACGGCGCCGTGTTTGAGTCCGGTGACTTCGCCGGCGAATTGATTGCGTGCGCTGGTTTGCATGTTGTTCTCCTTGGTTAGACGGCCTCGTACGAACGTTGTTTCGAGGCCATGCGCTGGGTTGAGCAGTGAGCGTAGTGAAACGCTCGCCGGCTGCGGCAGCCTGCGCGTGAAGCGCGGTATCGCGCAGCCGCTCTGGACGATGCGAACCCCAATGAAACCACATAAGCGTTGTGCATGGGTGTGCACGACGCGGCGCCGGTACAACGTGCTGCACAATGCGCCGACACCGTATCATCGTGCCCTGGACCTTCTTCGCCGAACCTCATGCCCGTTGCCGTTCTATCCCGCCTTGCCGCCGTCTGGCCGAACGCCTGCCGCGCCGCCGCGCTGTGCGCCGCGTTCGCGGCGATCACCGCCTGCAGCAACCCGTCGCCGACGCACGACGCGCACGCGCCGATCGACACCATCACGCTGTTCCCCATCGCACACTACGACCAGAACGTCGATCACTGGCTCGAACCGGACAGCCCGGGCTACGACCAGCCGTTCCTGAGTCCGGCGGATCAGCAGGCGCACTTCAAAGCGCTCTACGCGCGCTACTTCGGCACCGGCACTGCGGCGCCCTCGCCGTGGAATTCCAACTTCGTGACGATGTGCGTCTATCGACAGCAAGGCGCGGACATTGCCGCATTGCAGCAGCGGCGCGTCGCCAGGTTCGATAACACCGGCAAGAGCGGCACGGACATCGGTTACGGCGAAAATTTCCGGCCGCACGACAAGGCGTGGATCGACGCCATCGCGCAAAACATGAACGTCGCGCAGTTCACGCAGACGGCCGTTTATCAGACGCAGCGCCGCGCGATCGCCACCAGCAACCTGATGGTGCGCGAACTGCCGACCACCGACCCGTCGTTCTACGACCACCATCTGGCCGGCGAAGGCTATCCGTTCGACAACCTGCAGATCTCGGCCGTGCGGCCCGGCACGCCGCTTTACGTGCTCGGCAGCAGCGTCAACGGCGCGTGGCGTTACGTGCAGACGCCCGACGTGCAGGGCTGGGTGCGCAGCGACGGCGTCGGCATGGCCGACGACCGCTTCGTCGATACATGGCGCGCCGCGACGGGCAAATCGCTGGGTGCGGTGATCGTGGCGTCGGCGGCGGTGCGTGACAGCCGCGGCGTGTTCCGCTTCGACGCGCCGGCCGGCACGCTGCTGCCGATCGTGCCCGCCAACGTCGCCCGGTCGACGCAAGCCAAACCCGTGGCGAACGACACCAGCAACACGAGCGGCTCGGCCGAGCCAGCAGCCGCGCGTCAAGCACTCGTCCCAGCCCGCGACGCCGACGGCCAGGCGCTGATCCGCACCGCCGCCCTGAGCGACGCGCAAATCACGCCGGCGCCGCTCGCCGCCACGCCGCGCCATCTGGCGATGCTGATGAAAACGCTGATCGGCCGTCCCTACGGCTGGGGCAATAGCGGCCTCTACAACGACTGTTCGTCGGAACTGCAAAGCATCTTCGCCGCGTTCGGCGTCTGGCTGCCGCGCCATTCGTCCACGCAGATGAACGCCGGCCGCATTATCGACCTGTCGTCGTCGACGCCCGCGCAGCGGCTCGACTATCTGGCGCAGCACGGCGAGCCGTTGCGCACGCTGATCTACATCGGCGGCCATGTAATGCTGTATATCGGCAACACCACCCGCAACGGCAGCGCGGTGCCGGTCGTCTATCAGGACGTCTGGGGCTTGCGGCCCGCCGACGACAGCCGGCGCGCGGTGATCGGCGGCTCGGTGATTCTGCCGCTGTTCGAACAGATTCCCGAAGACGCCACGCTGCAATCGCTCGCGGCGACGCCGACGTTCCAGATCAGCATCCTCGGCGCGCCGCGCGGCGGCATTCCGGCGCCGTCCACCGCGCCGCCGGACGAGGACAATCCGGCCGGTTGAGACGCGCGCCCGTGCACTCGCCGCACGCCTGGGCCAAAAATATTTTTTCCGGAGTGTCGATTCAACGGTCATGTACTCGTCGTAACGTTGAAGTCCTGACTCGACGAGTCGGTCTTTCACCTCACGAACCTGTTACTTCAAGGAGTCGCCGTCATGTCCAGCAACGCTGTCAAACCGATCCCCGACGGGATGCACTCGCTCACGCCGTATCTGATCTGCGCCAACGCCGCCGAAGCCATCGCGTTCTACACGAAGGCCTTCAACGCCGTCGAACAGATCCGCCTGCCCGGCCCCGGCGGCAAGGTCATGCACGCCACGCTGAAGATCGGTGATTCCATGCTGATGCTGACCGACGAATGGCCCGAGCACCAGTCGTTCGGCCCGAATACGCTGAAAGGCACGCCGGTCACGATTCACTACTACGTGGAAGATGTCGACGCCAGCTTCAAGCAGGCCGTCGACGCCGGCGCGACCGTCGTGATGCCCGTCACCGACATGTTCTGGGGCGACCGTTACGGTCAGGTGAAAGACCCGTTCGGCCATAGCTGGTCGTTGGCCACGCACAAGCGCGACCTGAGCCCGGAAGAAATCCAGCAAGCCATGGCCGCCATGAAGTAAGGCGCGGTCCGTCCGGTGAGAAGGAGGAGAAACGTCATGCAAAAGATTGCGCCGTGCCTGTGGTTCGACGGCAATGCCGAAGAGGCCGCACGCTTCTATACGTCCGTGTTTTCCGATTCCCGCATCGCCACCACGATGCATTACACGGACGCCGGACCCGGGCCGGAGGGCGACGTGCTGGCCGTCACGTTCGAGATCGAGGGCCAGGAGTTCACGGCCCTGAACGGTGGCCCGCAGTTCCCCTTCACGCCGGCGATTTCGCTGTTCGTGCACTGCCATTCGCAGGAGGAAATCGACCGTTACTGGACGAAACTCCTGGACGGCGGCAAGGAGTGGCAATGCGGCTGGCTTCAGGACCGGTTCGGCGTCTCGTGGCAGATCGCGCCCGACGTGCTCGGCGAGATGCTGCGTGACCCGGACACCGTCAAGGCGAGCCGCGTGATGAAGCAGATGATGAGCATGGTCAAGCTCGATATCGCGCCGCTCGAAGCGGCTTATCGCGGCGATTGAAGTGCGCCCCTGACCGCGCGTCGCCGTCGGCGCGCGGGCTGCTTGCAGTGCGCTGAGCATTCACAGCGCAGCAAGCAGGCCAAGGACGCGAGAGCCCTATCTTTGATAGGATCGGTCTCGACCCATAAACAGCGGGACATGAACGGTGCGCGTCAACCATCAGGCTTTCTTCTGCTCGCTGTTTGTCGCGCGTCTCGCCGATCAGGTCCTGCTGTTTCTCGTGCCGCTCGTCGTCTTCCAGACCACGCACCAGGTCTCGTGGTCGGGCCTCGCGTTCTTTATCGAAACGCTGTCGCGCTATCTGGTGTTTCCTTTCTTCGGCGCCTTGTGCGACCGCATCTCGCCGCTCAGGTTGATGCGCGTAAGCCAGACCGTGCGGGCGTTGGCATGCTTCGGCGGCATACTCGCTTATGCGTTGTTCGGCGGCATCGGCTGGCTGATCGCACTCTCGGCGGTGTGCGGCGTATTGACGAGCCAGGGCCTGGTCGCGCGCGAAGTCATGCTGCCGCAGATCTTCAGCACGCAGCAGTTTCAGCGCGTGCTCGCCTACTCGCAGTTGGCCGACCAGTTGGGGTTCGTGCTCGGTCCGATGCTCGCCGCACTGCTGCTCGGCCTGTGGCATTGGGAATGGGTCGTCGGCGCAACCGGCATGCTGTTTCTCCTCGCCGATGGCGCGCTGCTGCTGTGGCAACGCACCAGCGGTTTTCGCGCCGCCGAACCGCCGCCCCTCGCACCAGGCCACTGGACGCTGCCGCTGCGCATCGCGCTGCGTCATGTGCTGGTGCTGCCAGGCCTGAAGAAAGTCGTGCTGCTCGCCGCCGCCGAAAATCTGGTGATCGGCGTGACGCTTGCCACGTCCGCGGCCATGGTGACCGGCCTTCACGCGCAATCGAACCACTACTATGCCGGACTGCAAACAGCCGGCGCCGTGGCCACGGTGCTGATTCTGTTGACGATCGCACGCGCCGCATGGCCGGCACGCACCTTGGGACTGGTCGCCTTCGTCTCGATCTGCGCGGGCGGCGTGATCGCAGGCGCGAGCGCGGCGCCGTGGGGCTATGCGCTCGGCTTCCTGCTGATCGTCGGCTTCGACAAGATGTTCAACGTCTACATCCGGAGCGCGCGGCAGCAAATCATTCCGCCGCAGGACTACGGCAAGACGACCGGCGTGGTGATCCTTCTGAACAACATGACGCAGCCGCTCGCCGGCCTGTTGGTCAGCGTGTTCTCGGCGCGCACGCAAACCGGGCCGCTGATCGTGATTCTGTCGCTGACGATGGGCGGCATCGGCGCGGCGGTGTCGATCGGCGCGGCGCTGGTGCGAAGGAAGCGCGCGCTGGCGCTCGGGGAATGAAGCCGCGCCGGCTTGCCTGAATGCCGTTATTGATATCGAGCGCGGGCTGCGCAGCGCTCGGGCGGCGTTAGGTCTTTATCCGCAACGCAGCTAGACAGCCTCGCACACCACCGCGAACTTCAACAACTGCGTGGGCCCGAACGCATTGCTGAGCGCCACGTCCGCCGCGTCGCGTCCGCGCGCCATCAGCACACGCCCCGTGCGCGGCGCGTTGTTGCGGGGGTCGAACGTTTGCCAGCATCCGCCGACATAGGCCTCGAACCACGCGGCGAAATCCATCGTGGCGTACGGCGGCGGCAGGCCGACGTCGCTGATATAGCCCGTGCAATAACGCGCCGGAATATTCATGGCCCGGCATAGCGCCACGGCCAGATGCGCGAAGTCCCGGCACACGCCTTTGCGCTCCTGCCAGGCCTGCCACGCGGTTTTGGTCGGTCGCGCAAAGTCGTAGCCGAACACGATGTGGTTGTGCACGTAGTTGCAGATCGCGTCCACGCGCCCGCGGCCGAGCGGCAGCTTGCCAAAGGTCTGCCACGCGAATTCGGAGAGCAGATCGGTTTCGCAATAGCGGCTGCCGAGCAGAAAGACCAGCGTATCGTCGGGCAGCATTTCGACCGGATGCTGCTCCGTGTACGGCGGCCGCATCTCCGGCTCCGACGACACTTCCAGCACCGCGCTCGTCGAAAAGGCAATTTTTCCCGACGGCGCCACCAGCCGGCTGCACAGATTGCCGAACGAATCGCGATACTGGCTGATCGGCACCGGCGGATCGACCACCAGCAAATCGGGATTCAACACTTCTTTCGCATGCGAATAGTGGGTGTTCAACATCAGCATCATCGGCGTCGGTTGCACGCACTCATAGACCAGCTCGTAGCCAACGCGCAATTTCATCGCGGCGCCCTCTTCCAGTTGAAACATTCAATTGACGCGCACGGCGAGCCGCCCGAACCGGCAGTCCCCGCAAACACGTTTCGATTCGACACGCCGTGACTTTCGGCGCGCGTTCATTCGCCCTTATCTGCCTTGCTTCGCCGTCATTCGCCTTCGGTCACGCTCACGTCCACCTGCAAACCCTGAAACGAATGCGGCGCGCCATGCCACGTGCCCCACAACGGCAGCGCCTGATAGGCGTTCCACGCCACCGCCACGCGAATCAGATGGCGATTGCCGACGATACTATTGGTCGGATCGAAATCGACCCAGCCGGCGCCCGGCAAGAAAATCTGCAACCACGCGTGCGTCGCGCCGCCGCCTTGCGTGGCGTCGTGCTCGGGCACGAACAGATAGCCGCTCACGAAACGCGCCGCGAGGCCGAGCGAGCGCACCGCGTCCATCATCAGCACGGCAAAATCGCGGCAACTGCCGCTGCGGCTGCGCAAGGTGTCGCCGGGGCGGTTCACGCCTTTTTCCGTGCGGCGCACATAGAAAAACGTGCTCTTGATTTCAAGCGTCATGGCGCGCAGGAGTGCCATCGTGCCGCTGCCTGCGCCGCCGCTTTTGCTGCTTGCGCCGCGCTTTGCAGCGACACCCGAGGTCGGCACGAAACGGCGCGCCCATTCGTCCACGTCGCTGTCCGGATACTGGCGGCTGCGCGCGTTCACGAGATCGGAAGCTTCCTCGTTGGTGTACGCGAACGGCCAGTTCACCGCATACGGTTCGAGCGCGTAGTCGGGCAACGGCGCTTCGAAGTGCTCGAGTGTCACTTCGCTGTCGAAGCGCAATTCGCTCGCCTTGTCCGCGAAACTCGCGACCGCCACCGAGTTGTCGAATACGTCGTGCAGCCAATGCAGCCGCGACGGCGCGGGTGTGATCACCAGCTTGTTCGTGACGAGCCGCAAATCGTGGCTTGCACGCGGCCGGAACATCATGCGATGTTCGCCGAAGCGCACGGGTTCCGAGTAACGGTAGACGCTGACGTGGCGCACTGTGAAGCGCTGCGGCTCATTCATCCGACCGTCCGATGGATGCCGCGGGGTTCATCCTGTCCATCGCGTTCACGCTTGTATAAGAGCCGCGGCCGCCGCAGGCGAAATTCGCGCGGCGCGGTTTTGATCCTGGATGAGCCACGGCCGGGTTGCGGTGTGGTCGAGTGCTCTGAACGACAAACTGTCGGGTTGAGCATACACCCGCCATATTGGTTGAAAGTACTCATTTGGCCACGGCGTCGGGCGGGGAAGTTATCAACAGAATCTGTTGTCAAATCTGTGCATAACTATCCGGCAAAAACTGCAAGCCGTTGACGCGATTGCTATTTTTACCGTAACGCCGAAGTTGGGCAGCGCGCGCACCGAACGCGCGTCATTCGCGCACCGTGCCACGCGCCGCGTCGTCGGCAACGTGCGCGTGACGGGCCTCTTCGCGCCATTGCTGACGCGAGCGGACCATTCTGCGCACCGCGAGGCGCGCCATCTTGACCCAGCCCGAAGGCCGCGGGTCGGCCAGCATGCTGAGGGCGCGCGCGTAGTCGAGCGTGAGGCCGGGTGTCCACGCCATCGTCGCGGCTCGCTTGCGCACTTGCGCGGCGACCCACAGTTCCGGCGTCGAGATCACGCGCAGAAATGGCTGCCAGCCGCCGAGTTCCCCCCACACGCGCGACGAGGCGCCCTCGATCGCCGCCTCCAGTGCGCGCGAGACGCTGCTCGAACAGTTGCGGTGCGTGAGGTTGTAGGTCGTGTCCTGTCGATACGTGTCCCAGAAGCGGCGTAGGCGAACCGGATCGTAGTTGCGGATCCGCACCTGAACCGTCGACGGACACCACGCTTTCGACTCGGTCAGGTAATCGGGCTGGAATAGCCCCGGCACGTCGTTCTCGCGCGTGGCACGCAGAAGCCGCGCGAAATCGTCGGGCGAACGATCGATCTCGACGCCCGGATACAGGCTGATATAGACGCCCTCGGGCGATTCGAGCGCGGCATGGCCAGTCGATATCACGCCGTTGCGATCCACCGCCGCGATATAGCGATCCACGATCAATTGCCGCCGCGCTTCGCCCTTGGCCGAGCCGACGGGTGTCCACACGTGCACGGTCAACGCGGCTTCATCGGCGGCGGGCGGGCCGTCCCATTCGTGCGCAATCAAACGGCTCGCGGCCAGCGCGCTCGCGGCGGCAATGCCGGCATCCGCCACGGAATCGCCACCGGCGACCGCAGGGTTCGTCGCAAGCCGGCGCACCCGCGTGCTCAGCAGAATCATGTTCCATCCGCCAAAGATCAGGCCCAGTCCGACACAGTACGGCACCGTGCCCACGTAGTGCGTCGGATAGGGTTGATAGAAGAAAATCGCCAGCGCGATTTCGACGGCGCCGCCGATCATCGCGAGTCGCCACGTGCGAAAGCGGACCACTTTCGCCGAGACGATCTGCAACAGGCCATCGGCGAAAAAGAGCGTGCCGAAGATCATCGACAGAATGAAATTGCCGTGCTCGTGGCCGATCAGAATCAGCGCCGCCGCGGTGGTGAACGCGATGCCCTTCACATATCGCAGCGTGCGTTGCCCGCCCATGCCGGTCCAGGCGACGGCCAGCGTGGCAAGGCCTTCGAGCAACAGCAACGAGACAAACGGAGTGATGGGAAAATAGAGCGCGCTATCGAGCGCGTCGATGAACACGAAGACGCCGAGCACGAAACTGATGCAACCGGCGATCCGCAACGATCGCCAGCGCGTGCGCAGATAATCGACGCCCAACAGAATCATGACCAGACGAACCATTGCAAGTCCTCCGTGACAGATGCGTTCTGCTGATCGCCATCTTAACCAGTTTCGCGGTGCGGGCGCGCAACGCTCCGGCGTGCCCCACGACGCGACAGCGCACATTCGCCACGCCTCGCTCGAGCATCGTTGTGCCGCTCATGCCAATGCGCTTTCGCGCCAGATCGATCGACCATGAAAAAGGCCGGCGCGGCATTACTTCAACGCGCCGGCCTGCAACGAACAAGAAAACCGGAAGCTGGTTACGCCGCCTTGGCTTGCGGCATCGCTTCGCCGCCCTGCTCGCCACCCAGCGCATCGAGCAGATCACTCAACATGCGGTCGAGCTCGGCGGTCATCAGCGTGACGTCGGAGTCGAAGCGTTCGTCGTCGTCTTTCGCGGTGGGATCGCTCGCTTCCTTCAGCACATCGAGCGGCGCAATGCGCTTGATCGTCAGCGAGGGCGTCAGCACGAAGGACACGCGGTCGTTCCATGTCATCGCGAGCCGCATGCATTGCTTGCCGGCTTCGATATGACGGCGCATATCTTCGGCGTCCAAAGTATGTCCCACATAGCGCACGGTCGCGTTGCCTTCGGTGGGCGAGCGCAACTCGGTGTCCTGGTCGAGCGTGAAGCCGGCCGGGCCTTCGCCTGACAGCAGCCATTCAGTCATGGCCGCGACCGGCGAGTGCGTGACGCGCACCGTGCCGAGCGGCAATTGATCGATCGACTTGACGAGCAGGCCACGCACTTCATCGGCGACCGCTTGCGAAGCTGCGTCGATCACGAGCCAGCCGTTCTTGCAATCGATCCACACGCGCGTGTCGCGACGAATGCTGAAAGCGCGCGGCAACAGTTCGTCGGTGACCTGTTCCTTGAGTTCGCGCATCTGCTTGCGGCCAGGTTTGAAGCCCTGCTGATCCTCGAGTTCGAGTGCGCGTTCCTTGGTCACCTGCGTGACGACCGACGCCGGCAGCAGTTTCTTTTCAGCGCGAAACACCAGCAACATCTGGCCATTGAGCGAATACACCAGCGAGTCGTTATCGCGCGGCGATGCCCAGCCATGGCTTTGCATCTCGACGCTGTTGCCGGGCGCGAACGCGTGCGGCGCGAGCCACTTCTGCATCTGTTCTGGGTTGACGGACCACGGAGCGGGAAGACGGTGAAGCTGAAGGTTTTTGAACCACATGGGCAGAGTCGTGTACGGGCAAAGCGCACCATTCTATCTGACGATAGACGTCGCGCGGTCAGTCGGACGGACTCTGTTACTTCGTCCGGTCCGTTCAGGCAGCGCCAGTTATTTTCAAATAAAAATAGAAAATCCTTTAAGCGACAAACTGATTATCAAAGGCAGTTTTACGCCGGAGAATGCGCTTCATCCACTTCAACTCTCTCTGGAGCGCGCCATGTCCACCTCTTCCCTCTCCCGAATCGCCCGTCACCTGCTGATCGCTGCGACCCTCGCCGGCGCCTTGAGCGCCCATGCCGCGAGCGACACCGACCTGCCCGTGCCGCACCACGTCGCCGTTGCGTCGAACTCGGCGCGGAGTGCCGAAGTCGTGCGGACCGCCCGCCGCTACGCCGCCTTCTGGAACTCCGGCGACGAATCCTACGCGAAGCTCGCACTGTCGCCCGCCTTTGTCGACCGCACCTTGCCGGATGGACGCCCGCAAGGTCCTGACGGTCCGCTGCAGGCGTCGAAGGGTTTTCGCGCGGCGGTGCCCGACCTGCACGCGGAAATCGACGACCTCGTGGTAGCCGGGGACCGCGCCTCGGTTCATCTGCATTTTTATGGTCACTTCACCGGGCAATTCCAGAACCTCAAGGGTAACGGCCAGACCGTCGACTTCCAGGCCTTCGATCTGTATCGCGTGAAGGACGGTCGCATCGTCGAAAACTGGCACCTCGAGGACAACCTGACGCTGCTCAAGCAGATCGGCGCCATCAAGCCGTAATGGTTTAGCCGGGTTTAGCCGTAGCCGTTTTAAGCGCGCTTCACGTGGAAATCACCTAGACTTTTTGACAAGCGAGTGACTAGACGGAGGCGGCCATGGCCGATGAAACCGCACCCTGGCAGATGGTGGAATACGAGGGTTTCGAGATTCACGTAGCGCCGTTTCTGAAAAACCCACCCAGCGAAGGGCACACGCCGACCGCGGCGAATAAGCGCTACACGTATATCGGCTACGTTTGCCATCCGGGCGCGGATCCGGCCATTCCCGGCCATGCGGTGCCGTTTCACCCCGACGGCGAGGAGAGCTTTGCCGGCCATGACGAAGCGCTCTATGAAGCCGTGCACGTGGGCCGCAGCATCGTGGAAGGCACGCATCCTGATCTGACGGTGTTGCCGCTGGTGACTGGCGGCGTGTGAATCTCGGGCTTGCGCTTCAGCGAGGCTCCAGCACGCCCGACGGCGAGCCCTGCTTCGCCAACAGGCGCAACGCCAACTCCAGCATCCGCTGATTGGCGCGTGGCGGCGTGAACGTCTCCACCTTTTGCAGCGCGGCTTGCGCGACGCTCCGGCGTAGCTCGGTGTCCGTCAGCAAGCGCTCGATGGCGAGCGCCATGGCGTCCACGTCGCCGACCGGCACCAGCAGGCCGGCCTTGCCACCTTCCAGCATGTCTCGCGGACCGGTCGGGCAATCCGCCGACAGCACCGGCGTGCCGAGCGCCATCGCCTCGCCGAGCACCACGGCGCAACCCTCGTAGCGGCTACTCAAGACGAGCATTTCTGCCTGCCGGATATAGGGCAGCGGATTGGCACAGAAGCCAAGAAACTGCACCGATGCACCGATCCCCAGTTCGTCGGCGAGTTGCTCCAGCTCGCGCCGGTCCCGCCCCTCGCCAATCAGGACGAGCGCCGCCTCGCAGCGACCGCGCTCGCGTAACTGGGCGTAGGCTCGCAGCAAGGTCTTGTGGTCCTTCTGACCTTCGTCCAGACGCGCCACGGAAACGATGAATGACTCAGCCGGACGTTTGATCTCCGCGCGCGCTGCGTGCCGCAGCGCGTCGACGTCGATCACATTCGGCAATTCGACAATGTCCATGTCCAGGCCGGTTGTCGAAAAGAGTTCCCGCGCCTCGTCAAGCATGGCGGGGATCAGCACGGCGATCGCCGAGTAACGCGCATGGTGCCGCACGCGCCGGGCGATGTACCGCCCGCTCTTGCCGCCGAGCCGTGCCGCGAGGCTGAAATGGTTCACGCCGAACCAGGGCACATTGCAACTGCCCGCTATATGGCGCAGCGAAAAATCGAAATCGCAGACCAGGTCGTGTTGCTTCGCAAGGCGCCGCATACGCAGCGCCGCCAGCGGCCGGATCGCACCGTAGGTCAACAGCTTGTGCAATAACTTCGCGCCGACGCCCAGCTTGCGCTGGCGCGCCGCCTGATGCAGCGCGTACATCCATTTCGACGAGGCGAGAACGTGGACGGGAACGTCATCGGGAATCGATTGCGCGCGCCAGAACGCCAGGTCGTCGGTCGGATACGCCACCGACAGGCTTGGCGCGAACAGGCGCCGGTCGAGCGTCTTCAGCCAGGATAGCAACGCGGTCTCCGTGCCGCCTTTGCCGAAATCGTTGATGTGAAACAGGATGCGCAGCGGCGTGCGGTCAGCTTCAATAAAGTGTGGGTTCACGTTCGTCATCTTGGTTATTCGCCCAACTCTGCCGTTGGCGCTTCGCGCCGCTGTTCACTGCGTGCCACCGTGGATTGCCCACGTGCAGTCTCGGTCGACGCTCCGCCTGGCGCACGAGCTTGTTCCGCGCTGCCTAGCAGCAGGCCCGCAAAAGCCCAGAATGCGAGCATGGTGGTCTGCCACATGAAGTCATCGGTCGTATTTTTCGCGATCATGCCGGCCACTAGCGCGACGCCCGCGGCGCACAACCAGGGCTTGACACTCCGCAGCCGCCAGAAACGCAAGACGAGGCACAGCAACAGCACGGTCTGCAGCACCACGCCAATGAATCCCGTCTGCAACCACGTGTTGATGAACAGGTTGTGCGCGTGCGTCAACGCTTGCGGTTCGACCGCCAGCAAACTGGCCGGCATTTCGCTGCGATAGACGATACCCGGCAGCGGCTTGCCGAAGCCCACGCCGACCCACGCGTGGCGCTCGGCCTCGCGGCCATAAAACGCCCATAGCTTCGGACGCGTGTCGGCTGATACCGTGTCGCCGATCGCGGACAGCGAACCTGGCACATAGACCTGATGACCGTCGATCGCCAGATCGTGCGGCTGCTGCACGGGAGGAGGCAGAGCGGCCGTGCGCAGACGGGAACTGAGCTCGAGCGTGCCGACGCCGGCCGCGCCCACCACGGCAATGACCAGCAACGCCAGCGGCAGGCGCCGCCGGTACAGCGGAACCAGCGCGACCAGCAGCGTCGCGGCGGCCGCCGGCCAGAAGAACCGGTTGAGCGTGGCCAGGCCGATGAAGAGGCACAGCACGATGCCGCTCGCGCCGATCACGCGCCAACGCGGCCGCAGCATGAAGCCCGCGAACAGCGCAATGGCAAATACCGCGAGCGTGCTGGTGTGGCCGACGCGGTTATAGAAATGCATTGGGAAGGTATTGGCGGTGGGCGGTTGCAAATGCCCCCAGTTGAGCGCGCTGATCACGGCGACCGCCACGCAGGCGATCCAGTTGACGACCACCACAGGCTCGGGCCGCCGCAGTTGGGTGCCGAATAGCCAGAAGCCCCAGAACGACACCAGCGGATAGAGCACTTCGTCGCACCACGCGTGCAGACTGATCATCGGATACATGGACCACGCGACCGAGGCGAGGCTCCAAGCCGCCCAGCCCGCGATGGGCAGCGCCAGCGGCCAGTGCCACAGCGACGGCCGGTCCGGCGAGAACGCCGCCGCCAGCACGCCGAGCGCCATCAGGGCGAGCGCATTGAAGACGATCGCCGTCATGTGGCCGAACATCACCACAAACAGAATGACCGGACAGGCAACCCAGAACACGCGCTCCACTCGCGCAGCCGTGTGAGTCATTACACTTTCACCAGAACATTTTGCAATGCGTTGTATACCGACTCAACCGACAGCCGGCCCATACAGTCGGCATGGTCGCCGCGCCACGCGACGCAGGTCGTCTCGTTGCGATCACAGCGTCGCACCCATGCTACCTCGCGGCGGAAAATAAAAGGCTGATCGCGGCACGGCATATCGGCGATCGTAATCGGCACGAAGGGCACCTCGCGCCAGTAGCGGCCCGCGCCGTGAATCAGCGCGTTGCCCGGCCCGAACAGCGCGAGGGTCGGCACCCCAATCAGACGCCCCAGATGCGCGACACCGGTATCAGGACAAACCACGGCTTGCGCGCCGGCAAACAGATGCCATAACTCGCCGAGACCGAGCCGCGCCGCCAGGTTCGGATGATGCGGGTCCGGGTCGATCGCGCGAATCAGTTCCGCCTCGCCCGGACCGCCGGTCCATACCGGCAGATAGCCGAGTGCTTCGACGCGTTGCGCAAGCTCGCGCCAGCGCGCGTTGGGCCAGCGTTTGACGCTCGTGCTCGCGCCCGGATGCAGCACGACGTAAGGCTTCGTCAGCAGCGACGGCTCGGGCAGCGCCGCGTGTTGCGGCGCGCTCCAGTCGCTGGGGCGGTAGGCGCGCGGCGGCGGCCCATCGATCAGTTCCGTGGCGAGGTCGGCCCAGGCCGCCGCCGTGTCGGGATACGGCAGGCTGCGGTTGAGCGGCCAGTTTTTCCAGGCCGGCCGATCGCCCGCGTGCCCGACGATCCAGCGGCAGGCCGCGCCCAACGCGAGCCAGCTATGACGATTGTCGCCGAGCACCATGCCGAGGTCGTAGGGTCCGGAAAGCAAAACGTCGCGTACCGACTTCGAATCACGCGGATCGAACGGCAAGGCCGTGACGTCGAAAGGCCGGCCGGCGTACAGCGGCACGATCGCCTTCGGACAGGCGAGAACGATCTGCGCCTGGGGGTATTGCGCGCGCAGCTTGGCGAGCAACGGCGTGAGCAGCAGCGTGTCGCCCAGCAATAGATGATGCGCAATCAGGATACGGCGCGGGTGCTGTGGCTCGCGGCGCAATGGCTTGATCAGCAGTCGCGGGATGGCCCGCGCAAAAATACGAAGACGCCCGGCAAGCCGACTCATAGGCTCATCGGCGCGTGGGTTCCCGCCGCGATCTTGCTGTACGCCGATACCCGGCGTGAGGTCGCGTTCGCCATGCACAATCTCCAGCGGTATTCTTCCCGAAGGCCTCCAGTGCAGCGGCGACGGCCCCGTCACGGCGGGCTGGCGCGGCTCGGGACGCGGCGCCTCTCGCCCGCCGCCTGTCCAGGCCGGCATGGAAAGCTCGATGAAATAAATGGGGTGTTCGGCTCGAATTGAGTTCGAGCGTTGATAGCTCAAAATTATAACATGTGGCCCTGCGGCCGAACGACGCGAAACCGCGCCAGCAGGGCCGCCCGCGCCTTACGCGGCACGGTGCGGCGGGTCCTAACGCGCGGCATCGATCTGCCGCGCCAGCGTCAACAACTCGCTGACGTGAGCGGCCACGCTTGCGTCATAAAGCACCGCGTCGCGGGCAAGTTCGGGTGGCGCGCGACGCGTGCCGTCGCGATGCGCGCCCACCGCCCGTTCGAGTGTGGCACGCAGGTCGGCGAGGTCGTCCGGCGCGAAAACGAATTTCGCGTGCGGCGCGATCGCATCGCAGCAGCCGATGCTCGATGGGAAAATAACCGGCGTGCCGCACATCACCGATTCGATGCCGACCAGCCCGAACGGCTCATACGTCGATGCGAGGATCGTGAAGTCCGCGGCCTGGTAGCACTCCGCGAGCGCTTTCACATAGCCGATATAGCGCAGCCGCTCGGATGTGCGCGCGGGCGGCCGCCCGGCCACGGCCACCACCACGGGCAGCGACGTGTCACGCAGCGCGGCTTCGATGAGCGGCAAGCCCTTGCGCTCATGGCTGCTCGACGGAAACAGCAGGACGATTTCGTTGTCGGCGAAACCATATTTGTGGCGCAACGCGGCGCGCGTGGCGGCGTCGGTCGGCGCGAAGCGTGTGCCATCCACGGGCGGATACAGCACGCGGATCTTCGCTTCGTCGACACCGTACAGTTCGCGCAGCTCGTCGTGCATCAACTGCGAATGCGCCACTACGACTTTCGAGCGCTCGTACTGGCGGCGCTCGAGCGCAATCTGCCAGCCGTCCGAACGCTTCTGCGCGCGCCCGGTCGCCCGAAGAAAACCAAGATGCGTGCCGCCGCAGATCGCCATCTCCGACGAGTCGACGCGGTTGCAGCCGATCAGCACATCGACCTGCGCCGCGCGCCGCGCCGCGCGCAAGCGCCACGAAAACCAGCGATCGCGCAGCTTGCCCGGCAGGAACGAGACGTTGATACGATGCGGCTCGACCATTTTGAATTCGGGCAACGACGCGTCGAAACGGCGCGCGAAGAAAGCCGGCTCGACGCCGAGCGCGGCGAAGCCACGCACCAGATCCATGGCGTAGCGCTCGAGCCCGCCGCTGTGCTGCAGGGCGTTACTGGAGAGTCCAAGTTTCTTCATTCAGACAGCGCGCGCCTGCGCCTCGTCAAATGTTAGGGGGAAGGCATACGCGGTCCGGGCTAGCGGACCGCGTGAAGGGAGACCCGAATGGCGGATTGACGTGTCGTGCGCTTCAGGCCGCGGTCTGCTGGAACTGGATGCGGTGCAGATGCGCGTACAGCCCGTCTTGCGCCAGCAATTCACGATGGCTGCCGCTCTCGACGATCCGCCCCGCTTCCATCACGAGGATCCGGTTGGCGCGCTCGATGGTCGACAGACGGTGCGCGATCACCAGTGTCGTACGGCCCTTCATCAAGGTTTCCAGCGCGGCCTGCACGTGGCGCTCGGACTCGGAATCCAGCGCCGAGGTCGCCTCGTCGAGGATCAAAATCGGCGCGTCCTTGTAGATCGCGCGCGCGATCGCCAGACGCTGCCGCTGGCCACCCGAGAGCATCAAGCCGTTGTCGCCGACCAGCGTGTCGATGCCTTTCGGCATGGCCTCGACGGTGTCCCACAGGTTGGCCGCGCGCAGCGCCGCCTTGACCTTGTCGGGATCGGCGGTCTGGCCGTAAGCGACGTTATTGGCGACCGTGTCGTTGAACAGCACCACGTCCTGGCTCACCATCGCGATCTGGCTGCGCAGCGCGTGCAGATCGTATTCGGGGATCGCCACGCCATCGACCAGAATCTGGCCGGCGGTCGGATCGAAAAAGCGCGGCAGCAGATTCACCAGCGTGGTCTTGCCGCTACCCGACGGCCCCGCGAGCGCGACCATTTCGCCCGGCGCGACCTTGAACGACACTTGATCGAGCGTGTGGCGGTTGTGCGTGGCGTTGGCGCCGTAGTTGAACGAGACGCCGCGGAATTCCACTTCGCCGCGCGCGCGCTCGAGCGGCTTGCCGCCGCCTTCCGGCTCGGACGGCTCGTCGATCAGACCGAAGATCAGTTCGCACGCCGTCATGCCGCGTTGCAGCGGCTGGTTCACATCCATCAGATGCTTGAGCGGCGAGATGATCAGCAGCATCGACGTGACGAAGGCGACGAAGCCGCCCACCGTGGTCTGATCCGACGACGACTGCACCACCGCGATCGTAATCACGATGGCGAGCGCGATCGATGCGAGGAACTGCGTCAACGGCTGCGCGAGACCGCCGGACACGGTCATGCGCATGGCGTAGCCGCGCAGACGCTTGCTCATCGACTCGAAGCGCTCCATCTCGTACTGCTCGCCGTTGTGCACCTTAACGACCTTGTAGCCGCCCACCGATTCCTCGACGATGTACGAAAGCTCATTGGTCAGCAGTTGATGTTCGCGATTCAGACGGCGCAAGCGGCGGTTGATCTTGCCGACCAGCCAGCCGATGGCCGGCAGCAGCACCGCGACGATCAGCGTCAGACGCCAGTTCAGATAGAACAGATAGCCGAGCAGGAAGACCACGGTGAGCGAATCGCGCACCAGCGTGACCAGCACGCTCAGCAGCACGTTGAGAATCTGGTTCACCTCGAAGACGATCGCATTGATCACCGTACTCGCGGTTTCGCGCTGGAAGAACGCGACGCTCGTGTGGATCATGCGGTCGAACATCTTCAGGCGCAGGTCGAGCAGGATCTTGTTCGTCACGTAGGCAAGCAGATACCCGGACGCGTATTGCGACACGCTGCGAACCAGTGCGAGGCTGATCACTGCGGCCGGAACGAACCACTTGGTCTTGTCGTTGGCGTGCGCGCCGAAGCCCTTGTCCAGCAGAGGCTTGAGCAAGGCAGGGATCGCCGCGTCGGTAGCGGCGCTGACGGCCATCGCGACGATTGCGCCGAGGAGAATCCAGATCAGCGGCTGGATATACGGCCATAGCCGTTTAAAGACGACGGCGGCCGACGACGCCTCGCCTGAACCGATGGGTTTGCTTAACGTTGGCTTCGCGCTCAAGGAATCCTCTGAGAAGGCGGAACTGCAGCCGCGCGGCGGACGGAATGCCGGCCGCGCGGAATATCAAAAAAGAGCATTGTAAACGCTTGGGGGTGAGCGTCGGCGGTTGGGAATCGGCTGTGTATACTCCTCGTGCAACTCGTCTGGCGCATCCCGCTTGCGCGACTCGTTCCGTCATTCCGCCCACCACGCTACTTCAGGTATGCAAGAAACCACCCTCGGCGTCGCCATCATCACCAAAAACGCGGCGGCGCGGCTGGCTGAATGCCTGCAAGCCGTGGCCTTCGCCGATCAGATCGTCGTGATCGACGGCGGCAGCACCGACGGCACCGCCGACATCGCCCGCGCGCACGGCGCGCGCGTGATCGAACAGACCGATTGGCCGGGCTTCGGCCCGCAAAAGAATCGCGCGGTCGACGCGCTCAGCACGAGCTGGATTCTTTCGATCGATGCCGATGAAATCGTCTCGCCGGAACTGGCGGCAGCGATTCGCGCGGCGCTGGTGGCCCCCACCGCCGATGTCTACGCGGTCGACCGGCTGTCGAGTTTTTGCGGCCACTGGATTCATCACAGCGGCTGGTATCCGGACTGGATTCCGCGCCTCTTCAAACGCGGCGCCGCGCGGTTCTCCGACGACCTGGTGCATGAGCGGCTAGTGTTCGACACGCCGGCGCAGCGCCTCACCGGCAAGCTGATGCATTACTCCTACGAGGACTTCGAAGGCGTGTTGCGCAAGCTCGACGCGTATTCGACAGCGGGCGCTCAACAACGTCATGCGGCGGGTCAGCGCGGTAGCTTCGGCAAGGCGCTCGGGCGCGGCGCTTGGGCGTTCGTGCGGACTTACTTGCTGCGCCGCGGTTTTCTGGACGGCCGCGCCGGTTTTATGATCGCGGTGTTCAATGCGGAGACGGTGTATTACCGGTTTTTGAAGCTGGCGCGTTTGGGGGAGAAGGCGCGGCGGTAGGTGTCGGCACGTACGGCGCCAAACGCCGGGCTTGCTGTGACGCCAGGTTTATCCGGAGCCCGCGACATTGATCCCTGCTTGATAACCGGCATGCGCGGCGTCATTCGTTCATGCTCGCGCCGCAGGGTTTGGGCGCCGCTGCCTGCAATCAGCTTTAAGCCCGATCTGCTGGCGAGCATGCGCGGCATCATTCGCTGAAGCTCGCGCCGCAAGGCCTGCGGCGCCGCCGTCCACAATCAGTTCTGGCCGCGCCAGGCGAACAGGCAGCATCACCGATCAATAGACAATCTCGATCGAGCTTCCCGCGAACTCGCCGCGCAAGGCCGCGAGCAGTTCGTCGGTCGGCTTCACGCGCCATGCGTCGCCCAGACGCATTTCACCTTCCGCATTCTGGCTGCGATAGACCACCTGCACGGCAAGCCCGTTCGGGATCTGTACCGCCTGACGCTGGCCACCTCCGCCATAGCCGCCACCGTTACGGCCGCCGCCATTGCCACCACGCGATGAAGCCGCCGGTGCCGCGACTGCTTGCGGTTCGTCTTTACCCGCGCTGTGCGCTTCGAGCACGCGACGCAACGCCAGCGCGTCCGCATTACCGTTCATCTGCACCTTGACCGCTTCCGCGTAACGGCAGCGCGCGCGGCCAAGATCCATGACCGTATCGACCGTGAAACGAATGCCGCCCGTGAACGCATCGTTACGCGCCTGGCCCTGCACGACCAGCAGTTCGTCTTCCTTGAACAGCTGCTTGTGCGCTTCGAACGTCTCGTTGAACACCGTGACTTCGCATTGGCCGGTGCCGTCGTCGAGCAGCGCGATCAGCATCTTGCCGCGCTGGGTCATCTGCGTGCGCAGCGATGCGATCACACCCGCGACCAGCTTGTCGCGCCCTTCTTTCAGCTCGCCGATCTTCTGGCGCACGAAGCGGCGCACTTCGTTCTTGTAGGCGTCGAACAGATGGCCCGACAGGTAGAAGCCGAGGGCGGCCTTCTCTTCCTGCAGTTTTTTCTTTTCCGCCCACTCCGGCTCGTCGACGAGTTCGTGGCCTTGCGAGGGCGCGTCACCCATGTCGAACAGACCCGCCTGCAACGCGTTGGCACTAGCCTGCTCGGCGGCTTCCATCGCGAGCGAGACCGATGCAATCAGTTGCGCGCGATTCGCATGCAAGGTGTCGAAGGCGCCGGCGCGGATCAAAGCTTCGACCGTACGGCGATTGACGATGCGGCGGTCGACCCGGTTGCAGAAATCGAAGATGTCGATGAACGGACCTTCTTCACGCGCGCGCAAGATTTCCTCGATCGCGTTCTGACCGCTGCCCTTGATCGCACCGAGGCCGTAGCGGATGGTTCTGGAACGCTTGCCGTCGGCTTCCGCGACCGGCTCGAAGCGGTACGCGGACAGATTGACGTCCGGCGGCAGCACCGCCATCTTGTTCGTGAGACAGTCTTCGAACAGGATCTTGACCTTGTCCGTGTCGTCCATGGCGAGCGACATATTCGCCGCCATGAATTCCGCCGGATGGTGCGCCTTCAGCCACGCGGTGTAATACGCGAGCAGCGCATACGCCGCCGCGTGCGACTTGTTGAAGCCGTAGCCCGCGAACTTCTCCATCAAGTCGAAGATTTCGTCCGCTTTCTCGGCGGTCAGGCCATTTATCGCGGCGCCCTGGCGGAACAGCTCGCGATGCTCGGCCATTTCCTCGGCCTTCTTCTTACCCATCGCGCGGCGCAGCAAGTCGGCGCCGCCCAGCGAGTAGCCGCCGATGATCTGCGCCATCTGCATGACCTGCTCCTGGTAGACCATGATGCCGTAGGTCTCTTTCAGAACAGATTCGACACGCGGATCCGGATACTCGACCACTTCGCGGCCATGCTTACGCGCGCAGAAGCTTGGGATCAGGTCCATTGGGCCGGGACGGTACAGCGCGACGAGCGCGATGATGTCCTCGAAGCGGTCAGGCTGCGCATCTTTCAGCATGCCTTGCATGCCGCGGCTTTCCAGCTGGAACACGGCGACCGTATTCGCTTTCTTCAGGATCGAGAACGACGCCGGGTCGTCGAGCGGCACCTGCCCGAGCGACCAGTCCTGCTTCGACGGATCGAGGCGGCGGATATAGCGCTCGGCCCAGTCGAGGATCGTCAGCGTGGTCAGACCCAAGAAGTCGAACTTCACGAGGCCGACAGCTTCGACGTCGTCCTTGTCGTACTGGCTCACGACGCCGCTTTCGTCGCCCTGCGTGTACAGCGGGCAGAAATCGGTCAGCTTGCCGGGCGCGATCAGCACACCGCCAGCGTGCATGCCGACGTTACGCGTCAGCCCTTCCACGCGCTGCGCGAGTTCAAGCAGCTGATGTACTTCGTCTTCGTTGTCGAAACGCTCCTGCAGGAGCGGCTCCTCTTTCATCGCGTCGGCGATGGTGACGTGCTTGCCCGGCTTGAACGGAATCAGCTTGGCGATGCCGTCCGTGAACATGTAGCCGAGATCGAGCACCCGCCCGATGTCGCGCACCGCCGCCTTCGCCGCCATCGTGCCGAAGGTGGCGATCTGCGACACGGCGTCCGCACCGTACTTGTCCTTCACGTACTGGATCACGCGATCGCGGCCGTGCTGGCAGAAGTCGATGTCGAAGTCGGGCATGGACACCCGCTCCGGATTCAGGAAACGCTCGAACAGCAGGTTGTAGCGCAGCGGATCAAGGTCGGTCACGCCGAGCGCGTAAGCGACCAGCGAACCCGCGCCCGAGCCCCGGCCCGGACCGACCGGCACGCCGTTGTTCTTCGCCCAGTTAATGAAGTCCGCCACGATCAGGAAGTAGCCGGGAAAGCCCATCTTGATGATCGTGCCGCACTCGAATTCGAGGCGCTGGTAATACGTTTCACGTTGCGCTTCGCGCTCGGCTGCATCCGGATACAACTGCTCGAGACGCTTTTCGAGGCCCTCTTTCGACAACTGCACGAGGTAGTCGTCGAGCGACATGCCGTCGGGCGTCGGGAACAGCGGCAGCTTGGGCTTGCCGAGTTCGAGCGTGAGGTTGCAACGCTTGGCGATTTCAACCGAGTTGGCGAGCGCCGACGGAATGTCCGCGAACAGCGCAGCCATCTCTTCCTGGGTGCGGAAGTACTGCTCGGACGTAAAGCGCTTCGAGCGGCGCGGATTCGCCAGAATGTCGCCTTCGGAAATGCACACGCGCGCTTCGTGCGCGGTGAAGTCGTCCGGCGTCATGAACTGCATGGGGTGCGTGGCGACCACCGGCAATTTCAGCGACGCCGCGAGCGCGACAGCCTGCTGCACGTACTGCTCGCCGCCCGGCTGAGCGCTGCGCTGCAACTCGATATAGAAGCCGCCAGGGAACACCTTCGCCCAGTGCAACGCGTTGCGCTTGGCCGCTTCTTCGTTACCCGCCGCGAGCGCGAGGCCGATGTCGCCCTGCTGCGCGCCTGACAATGCGAGCAAGCCTTCGCCGAGACCGGATTCGAGCCAGCCGGCTTCGACCTCCGCGCGACCGCGATACTGATTCGTGAGCGATGCCTTGCTGAGCAGTTCGCACAGGTTCAGATAGCCGCGCCGGTCTTTGACGAGCAGCAGCAAACGGGAAGGCTTGTCGCGGTCGTCCGGATTGGTGATCCAGACGTCGCAGCCGGCAATGGGTTTGACCCCTTTGCCGCGGGCTTCCTTGTAGAAACGGACGAGGCCGAATGCGTTGCCGAGATCGGTGAGGGCGAGCGCGCCCTGACCGTCTTTGGCCGCGGCCTTGACGATGTCGTCAAGGCGCACGATGCCGTCGGCAATCGAGAATTCGGAGTGAACGCGGAGATGAACGAAGCGGGGATCTGACATGGGCGACATTGTAACTCCACCCTTCCGGAGTTTTCAGGCCAAAACCGCGCGTTAGCCGATCGGCTTAGGACGCGCACGCGGGAGCCGCGTGCACAGGCGCTCCTGAAGCGGCGGACCATGCCGACGTCCGGTCGGACGAAGCGAATCGACAGCAAGTTGACAAACGATTTGCGCTACCGCAACCCGTTGGCCATTCGGCCGAGTCGGGGAAAGCGCCGGGTTGAGAGATAATGCGGGTTTCGCCCTATTCGACGTGGCCGCGCCGAATGGCGTTTGAAGGCGGGCAGCCCAATGCGCCCCGTTTTCCGCGAGGCCGGTCACTTCTTACCGCTGGACACACATGAGTATCGTCAATCTCTCTTCGTATCAATTCGCGACTATCGAAGACACCGCCGCATGGCGCCCGTTTGTCACGGAACGTTGCAACGCGCTCGGCCTGAAGGGCACCATTCTGCTGGCGCCGGAAGGCATCAATCTGTTCGTCGCCGGCACGCGCGAGAGCACCGACGCTTTCATCGCCTACATCCGCCACGACGCGCTGTTCGAAGGCAAGTTCGTGAATCTGCAGTTCAAGGAAAGCCTGTCGGACAAGCAGCCGTTCACCCGTATGCTGGTCAAGCTCAAGCGCGAGATCATCACGATGAAAAAGCCGGCCATCCGTCCGGAGCTCGGCCGCGCGCCGTTTGTCGACGCGCCCACGCTGAAAAACTGGCTGGACCGCGGTCACGACGACCAAGGGCGCCCTGTCGTGATGCTCGACACGCGCAACGCGTTCGAAGTGGACGTCGGCACGTTCGACAACGCGCTCGACTACCGCATTACGAAATTCAGCGAGTTTCCCGAAGTGATCGAGCACAATCGCGCCGACCTGGAAGGCAAGACGGTGGTGTCGTTCTGCACGGGCGGGATTCGTTGCGAGAAAGCCGCGATCCACATGAAGGAAGTCGGCATCGAAAACGTGTACCAGCTCGAAGGCGGCATTCTGAAGTACTTCGAGGAAGTGGGCGGCGCGCATTATCACGGCGACTGCTTCGTGTTCGACTACCGTACCGCGCTCAATCCGCAACTCGAGCCTAGCAAGACCACGCAATGCTTCGGCTGCCGCGCGGTGGTCGCGCCGGAAGCGCAAGAATCGCCGCTGTACGTGGCCGGCAAGACGTGTCCGGAATGCCATCCGGACAGCAAGGCGGCACGCGCCGCGTGATGGTGGCGGCGCACAACGCCACCACGCAACCATGACCTACCGCGGACGTTTCGCGCCCTCACCCACCGGGCCATTGCACTTCGGCTCGCTGGTCAGCGCGCTCGCAAGCTGGCTGGACGCGCGTGCGCATCACGGCGCATGGCTCGTTCGCGTTGAAGACGTCGATGGCCCGCGCACCGTGCCGGGCGCCGCGGAAGACATCCTCGCCACCCTCGAACGCTTCAGCATGCATGCGGACGAGCCGCCCGTCTGGCAAAGCACGCGGACGGCGCGCTATCAGGAAGCGCTGGAACAATTGAAAGTGACCGGGGTGATTTATCCGTGCGGCTGCACGCGCAAGGAAATCGCCGACTCGCTGCTCAACGCGCACGCGCGCAATACGACCCTCGCGTATCCCGGCACCTGCCGCGACGGCCTGCACGGCAAACCGGCGCGTGCATGGCGCCTGCGCGTGCCCGATGGCGACAGCGCGGTCATCACGTTCGAGGACCGCTGGCAGGGCAAGCAAACACAGAATCTGGCCACGGAAGTCGGCGATTTCGTTCTGAAGCGTGCGGACGACCAATGGGCGTATCAACTGGCCGTGGTCGTCGACGACGCGGACGCCGGCATCACGCACATCGTGCGCGGCGCGGATTTGATGGATTCAACGGCACGGCAGATCTATTTGCAGCGCTGTCTGGGCGTGCCGACGCCTGAATATTTGCATGTGCCCGTCGCCACGAATGAAGAGGGCGAAAAACTCAGCAAGCAGAACGGAGCCACAGCACTGGATAGCGACCAGCCGCTTGAAGCGCTGAGCGCGGCGGCACGGCATCTCGGGCTCAACCTGGAAAGCGCTGCGGCCCATACGACGCTAGACGGTTTTTATGCTGCCGCCACGGTGGCATGGGCAAAACGGATGGGCTTATCAGCAGCGTGAACGCGATTCGCGTCTGAAAATGATTTCACCGTGCGCGGCGTGCATTTCGCAGACTGGCTGCGGCAACCCGCGCGCTTGCGCGGTGCGGGGCGAGTTTATGAAGCGCCCAAATTTTGCCGAGCTTCAGACGGCGCCCCGCTGGCGGCCGAGTCCGGCCCGCGAGATAAACCGAGCCGCATCTGCGAACCACCAATCAGGAAGACGAGGACGACTTCCTCGGCATCCCAAACCCACCCAGCAACGCTGCCAGCGGCTGCTTGGATGCCGCCTTTTGCGGCGCGGCCGAAGCAGCCGCTTCCTCGATCTTGCGGACCGAAGAAGGCGACGGCTCATAAGGCTTCAGGAAGAAATCATCCACGGGCTGCGCGCGATGATGATGCGGCCGGTCGAACGAACCCGACGACGACGCACCCGTGCGACGACGGCTGCCGCGATCCTCACGGCCCTCGCTGCTACGCTCGCGGCGCGGCGCGCGCTCTTCATGGTGATGCCGCACCGGTGCTTCTACCGTCAGACGTTGCACGTCCAGAGGACGCTTGATCAGCTTCTCGATATCGGCCAGCTGCTTGCGCTCGTTCGGGCTGCACAGCGACAACGCATCGCCCGAAGCACCCGCACGGCCGGTGCGGCCGATCCGGTGCACGTAGTCTTCCGCATTGAACGGCAGATCGAAGTTGATCACCGTCGGCAGTTCGGCGATGTCGAGGCCCCGCGCGGCGACATCCGTCGCCACCAGCGCCTCGATCTCGCCGCGCTTGAACGCGTCGAGCGCCTGCATCCGCTCGTTCTGCGTGCGGTCGCCGTGAATCGCGGTCGCAATCACGCCGTCGCGCTCGAGGCTGCGCGCCAGACGGCTCGCGCCGATCTTGCTGTTGCAGAACACGAGGACCTGCTTGAGGCTGCGCTCGCGAATCAGTTGCACCACCGCGCCGGTCTTGTCGCCTTCGGCGACTTCGTAGACGACCTGCGTCACGTTGGTCGCGGTCGAGTTGCTGCGCGCGACTTCGATGGTCTGCGGATTGCGCAGATACGTGGCGGCCAGCTTCTTGATTTCGCCCGAGAACGTGGCCGAAAACAGCAGCGTCTGACGTTCTTTCGGCAGCAGGTTCAGGATGCGCTGCAGATCCGGCAGGAAGCCCATGTCGAGCATCCGGTCGGCTTCGTCGAGCACGAGGATCTGCACCTGGCCGAGATTGGCCGTTTTCTGTTGCACGTGATCGAGCAGACGGCCCGGCGTGGCGATCAGAATCTCGACGCCGCGGCGCAGTTGCTCGGATTGCGGATTCATATCCACGCCGCCGAACACCACCGCGCTGCGCAGCGCGGTGTGCTTCGCATACGACTGCACGTTCGCGGCGACCTGGTCGGCCAGTTCGCGGGTCGGCGTGAGGATCAGCGCGCGCACCGGATGGCGGGCGGGCGACGCGCTCGTGCTGGCTTGCGGCAGCAGGCGCTGGATGATCGGCAGCGAGAAGCTCGCGGTCTTGCCGGTGCCGGTTTGCGCGGCGCCCATCATGTCACGGCCGGCCAGCACGACAGGGATCGCCTGCTCCTGGATCGGCGTAGGGACGGTGTAGCCCGACTCTTTGACGGCTTTCAGGATGTCGGGCGCGAGGCCGAATTGATCAAAAGTCGCAGTGCTGGGCGTGACGGCTGTGTCGGACATGGTGGCTTTCGCTAAAAATGCGCTTGGCGCGTGCGCGCGGCAGCGGTCGGAACCGCAAAGGGCATTGTGATGAAGGCGGAGCCACGGCGTTCCGCACGGGACCCGTTGGACCTGTTGGTACGGCGGGAAAAAATGCGGCCGGCTCCGGCCGGCGGAAACACCCGCCGGAAAGGCCGGTATTGTAGCACTTCAGCAAAAACACTCATGGCGCATGTGCCGGCTTTCTGCTTACGCCCGCGAAAACCGGCCGCCGACTCTGCGCACACGCTCCGGCAAATCGTGCCAAAGCACCGGCGTGCCTCGCTCGCAGCGTAGTGCGTGGAGACGACAGTTGCGTGACAGCGTGTGGCTTTCCGCGCCGCCGCGATCAGCCCGCAACGCGGCCTCGGCCATGCGAGCGGCCCTGCCGCCCATCACCCGCCGCACCGATTCACCACGTCTCGCGCATCACCATCAACCGCAGTTCAGTCATGTCCTCGATCGCGTAGCGCACGCCTTCACGCCCCAGCCCGGAATCCTTTACGCCGCCATACGGCATGTTGTCGACCCGGAACGACGGCACGTCGTTGACCACCACGCCGCCCACGTCGAGTTCGTCCCACGCGCGATGCGCGTGCGCGAGCGAATCCGTGAACACGCCCGCTTGCAGCCCGAAATCGCTGTCGTTGACAGTCGCGAGCGCGGCGCCGAAATCGTCGAAGCGCTCAAGAATCGCCACCGGCCCGAAGGCTTCCTTGCGATACAGATCGGTGTCGCGTTTCACGCCTTCGAGCAGCGTGGCCTCGAACATCGCGCCGTCGACCTTGCCGCCCGCGACGATTTTCGCGCCCGCCTGCACCGCGCTTTCCATCCAGCCGGCGAGGCGTTTGGACTCCGATTCCGAGATCATCGGCCCGACGAAGGTCTTTTCGTCTTTCGGATCGCCCATCACCAGCGTCTTCGTCTTGGCGATCAACTTCTCGCGCAGCGCATCATAGATGTTTGCATGGACCAGAATCCGCTGCACGCCGATACAGCTCTGCCCCGATTGATAGAACGCGCCGAACGCCAGCCGATCGACCACATAGTCGAGCTTCTCGCCCTGATCGCCGTCGACAATCGCGGCCGCGTTGCCACCCAACTCCAGAATCACCTTCTTTTTGCCGGCTTTCTTCTTCAGGTCCCAGCCCACCGCGGGCGAGCCAGTGAAAGACAGCAATTTGAAGCGCTCGTCGGTGGTAAACAGATCGGCGCCGTCGCGATGCGCGGGAAGAATTGAGAATGCGCCTTTCGGCAGGTCGGTCTCCGCCAGAATCTCGCCCATGATGAGCGCGCCGACCGGCGTGCGGCTCGCCGGCTTCAACACGAACGGCACGCCCGCCGCGATGGCCGGCGCGACCTTATGCGCGGTCAGGTTCAACGGAAAATTGAACGGCGAAATGAACGAACACGGGCCGATCGGCACACGCTTCACGTAGCCGTGATAGCCCTTGGCGCGCGGTGCAATCTCCAGGTTGACGATCTCACCGTCGATGCGCACCGACTCCTCCGCCGCCACCTTGAACGTATCGATCAGGCGCGTGACTTCGCCTTTCGAGTCGTTGATCGGCTTGCCGGCTTCGATGCACAGCGCGAGCGCCAGTTCGTCGTAGCGCTCGCGAAAGCGCTTCACGCAATGTTCAAGCACCGCCTGGCGCTTGAACGGGGGAAAGGCGCGCATGGCAGGCATGGCGTCGACGGCGTAGCCGATCGCTTTGTCGATCGCGGCGGCGTCGGCCATCGCGACGCGGGTGGCGACTTCGCCGCTGAATTTATCGGTGACTTCGAGGTCGGTGTTGGCGGCCACCGCAACGTTGGCCAGGTAGTACGGGTAAGTCTTCTGCAACATGACGCGTCTCCTTGATCCGATGCCTGACAATGTGACAATGGAAAAGCTGCCCGCAAGAGCCGCTCCTCTTCCACTCACCCGCCGTTACAGTTGCGCCGAAAGCCGCTTGATTTCCCGATTCAGCACGCGCTCGTTGTCCGAATAGTCGATCGGCAGATCGATCACATGCACGCCGGGCGTCGTGAAACATTCGCGCAGCAACGGCGCGAATTCCGCCGCCGATTCGACGCGGTGCCCTTTTGCCCCGTAGCTGTTCGCGTAATCGACGAAATCCGGATTGCTCAGCGTCATGCCGTAGTCCGGGAAGTTCATGTTTTCCTGCTTCCAGCGGATCATGCCAAACGCGTCGTCGCGCACAATCAGCACCACCAGATCCAGCTTTAGACGCACCGCCGTTTCGAGTTCCTGCGAATTCATCATGAAGCCGCCGTCGCCGCACACGGCCATGACCTTGCGGTCCGGGTGCACGATCTTGGTGGCGATCGCGGACGGCAACCCCGCGCCCATCGACGCCAGCGCGTTGTCGAGCAGCAGCGAATTCGGTTCGTGCGCGCGGTAATAGCGGGCGAACCAGATCTTGTACATGCCGTTGTCCAGACACACGATGCCGTCGACCGGCGTGGTCTCGTACACGTCGTTGACGACGCGCACCGGATACATGGGAAAACGGTCGTCGTGCTGGCCTTTGGCCAGATGCGCCTCGAAGTGCTCCTTGATCTCCTTGAAGCGCGTGAAGTCCCAATGCTTCTGGCGCTCCTTGAGACTTTCCTTGAGTTGCCACACCGCGTTCGCGATATCGCCGACCACTTCGATCTGCGGGAAGTACACGGTATCGACTTCCGCGCCGAGGAAATTGACGTGAATCACCGTTTTCTCGCCCGCGTCGCCGCTGCGCATGAAAAACGGCGGCTTCTCGATCACGTCGTGACCGACATTGATGATGCAGTCCGCGTGGTCGATCGCGCGGTGCACGAAGTCGCCATCGGAGAGCGTCGCGTTGCCGAGCCACATGGGATGCGATTCGTCGATCACGCCTTTGCCCATCTGCGTCGTGAAGAACGGAATGCCGATCTGGTCGACGAATTCGCGCAGCATCTTGGTGGTGGTCTTGCGATTGCCGCCCGCGCCGATCATCAAGAGCGGATGCTTCGCGCTGGTGATCGCCTCGACCGCGCGCGCCACGGCTTTTTCCTCGGCGACGGGACGGCGGCTGAAGCTCTTCGGAATCGGCTTGCCGTCGCCCTCTTCATGTGCGACGTCTTCGGGCAATTCGAGGTGCGTGGCGCCCGGCCGCTCTTCTTCCGCCTGACGAACCGCCTCGCGCACCATCGCCGGAATATTGGCGATCGACACGATCTGGCGTGTGTACTTGGTGAGCGGCTCCATCATGCGCACCACGTCGACGATCTGGAAATGCCCCTGCTTGCTCGACTTGATCGGCTTTTGCCCGGTGACCATCAGCATCGGCATGCCGCCGAGTTGCGAGTACGCCGCGGCGGTCACGAAGTTGGTCGCGCCCGGCCCGAGGGTGGCCAGACACACGCCGGTGCGACCGGTGAGACGGCCGTACGTGGCGGCCATGAAACCGGCCGCCTGTTCGTGACGCGTGAGGATCAGACGGATTTTCGAGCGGCGCAGCGATTCGAGCAGATCGAGATTTTCTTCACCGGGAATGCCGAACACGTACTCGACACCTTCGGCTTCCAGCGATTTGACGAACAGGTCCGATGCTTTCATTGAGGGTCTCGCTTGATGATACGGACGCGGGCCGCGACCCCATCGCTGGGGCCCGGAAACGGACGATCGAAAACGACGCCGACCACGCCGACAGTGCCCGGCGTGACTACGATGGCATGATGCGGCGGCACGGCGGCAATGCCATGCGGCACAGCTTACTACTCGAATGGAAACGGTGTGCGCTGGCGGGCAATGCGGACAAGGCAAGCCGCGGCATGGGAAGGAAAACCGCCGCATCGCACTCAGCGATTGATAGTGATGCAGTCGGAGAGCATGGGTGGCGCGTTTTCGCCGGCCATTGCGTCATACAGGTCAGCGCGCGGGCCCTTGGTCCACCACGTGTAGCTGCCGGCCTGATATTTCGCGCCGGACGCCGACAGCGTGTTGACGAACAGCAGTTGCTTGCCCTTCACCGGCACGAGCGCGAAGCTTTGGCCGTTCGCCGTGTTCCAGTAAGTGACGTGCAGGATCTTGCCGGTCGCACAGGTGTATTTGTGCGTCTGACGGTTTTTGGTCTGAATCTCGGAGAACTGCAACGGCGCGGCCCACGCCTGGCCGTATAGCGCCGCGAGACCCGCCGCCGTGGTGACTGCAACAAGCCATTTCTTCATGAGATGCCTCGATCGTTGCGGCAAATCGAAAAGGGGCGGCGCGCCGGGGCACATTGCGCCTAAGGGTGCCGCGAAAAGACGGACGACGGATCGGTTATGGATCGATCACGTCGGCGCACGCGTCGGTCGGCGCGGCGGCGACATGCCCGACCAGCGGCACGATCTTCAAGCCTGCCGACGCGACCCGGCACGGCGCAGCCGCGAGGCCGCATCCCGTCAACCCGGCGCACAGCGCGAGCAGCACGCCGAGTGCGCCGAGACGGCCAGTCCAACTGCGCCGCGTGGTGTCGCGGATTTCCAGCGCCATACGTACCTCTACTCCGATGAGCTCGACGAGCCCAATCATCCAGATTGCGCGCGCGGCGATGGTGCCGGGCACGCGGGTCGGGCGGCGCACGGCGAATCGCTGCGGCTACAGCTACGATTCGCGGTGCGTTGCGCCGTCACTTACTTCGCCGACACCGGCCGCACCGCAGCCGCGGCCTGCTTCGCGCGCGAACGTGCTTCGTCGGTATTCTCGCCGGTGGCGAGCGCCACGCCCATGCGGCGCTTGACGAAACTCTCCGGCTTGCCGAACAAACGCAGGTCCGCGTTCGGCACCGCCAACGCCGCGGCGACGCCCTCGAACGCAATCCCCGTTTCGTCGAGCCCGCCATAAATCACCGCAGACGCACCCGGCGCCCGCAGCGACGTATCCACCGGCAAACCGAGGATCGCGCGCGCGTGCAATTCGAATTCCGAAAAGCGCTGCGAGCACAGCGTGACGAGACCCGTGTCGTGCGGACGCGGACTCACTTCCGAAAACCATACGTCATCGCCGCGCACGAAAAGTTCCACGCCAAAGAGACCTCGCCCGCCGAGCGCGGCCGTCACCTTGTGCGCAACCTCGCGCGAACGTTCGAGCGCGAGCGTGCTCATGGGCTGCGGCTGCCACGATTCGACGTAGTCGCCCGCCACCTGCACGTGGCCGATCGGGTCGCAGAAATACGTGCTGACTTCACCGCTCGCCGGGTCGATGGCGCGTACGGTCAACTGGGTGATTTCGTACTCGAAGTCGATAAAGCCTTCGACGATCACGCGGCCATGATTCACGCGGCCGCCAGCCAGCGCGTATTGCCATGCGGGTTCGACGTCCGCGTCGCTGCGGAGCACCGACTGCCCTTTGCCCGACGACGACATGACCGGCTTCAACACGCACGGATAGCCGACTTTGGCGATGCCCGCGCGCAGTTCGTCGAGCGAATCGGCAAATGCGTACGGCGAGGTCGGCAAGCCGAGTTCCTCAGCGGCGAGGCGGCGGATGCCTTCGCGGTTCATGGTGAGCTGCGTGGCGCGCGCGGTCGGGATCACTTCGGCGAGACCGTCGCTTTCGATGGCGGCGAGCGCGTCGGTGGCGATCGCTTCGATCTCGGGGACGATCAGATGCGGCCGCTCCTGTTCGACCAACGCGCGCAACGCGGCGCGGTCGGTCATGTCGATCACGTGCGCGCGGTGCGCCACCTGGTGGCCCGGCGCATTCGGATAACGGTCGACGGCGATCACTTCGACGCCCAGCCGCTGCAGCGCGATGATCACTTCCTTGCCGAGCTCGCCGGCGCCGAGCAGCATGACGCGCGTGGCGGATTCAGAAAGGGGCGTGCCGATCCGTTGGCCGATCTGCATGAGGTCTCCAGATAAAAGTCGGATGAGGGTGGGATTGGATAGAGCACGATGTTAACATGCGGGCCCCTCGCCGCGCCTTGCTCGCGGCGGCCGCACCATGATTCGCGCGTGAAGGGCAACGGCGTGGCACGAAGGCGGCGCGCAAGGGCGCCGCGGCGCTCCGAATCAGCGCTTTCGCGTGCCTTTGCTCTCGCGTGCGGCGAGCTTAGTGCGTTACCCTTACGCCTTCGCCAGTTTGAAGAGGAACGACGCCATGCTCCAAAGCTCCTCCGCGCGACGTGTTGCGCGCTTCACCCCGTATCTGCGCACCGCCCTCGCCGCGTTGAGCGTCGCCGCGCTGTTGAGCGCCTGTGCGATCCCGAAACATCCCGACGCGGAAGCCGCCGCGCCCGATCCATTCAATCCCGCCGCCGCGCAACTGCTCGACGACACCAGTTGGGTGCTGAGCGCCTGGAAACAGGCCGACGGCACGGCGCGCGCGATCCCGGCCGCCGACCAGGGCACGCCGATCACGCTGACGCTCTCCGCCTCGACCGGCCAACGCCACGCCAGCGGCTTTTCCGGCTGCAACCGCTATATGGGCTCATATGCGCTGAAAGACGGCAAGCTGAGCTTCGGCACGCTGGGCGGCACGCGCATGGCGTGCATGACGCCGGGCGGACAGATCGAAGGCGCGTATCTCAATGCGCTCGCGCACATCGACCGCACCGGCGTGCAGATGCGCGCGCCGCAGCAGATGCAACTGGTGCTCGACAACGGCGACACGCTGACCTTCGACAGCAGCACGAAATGAACGAGCCGCGGATCGTCCCTTCGATGCCCTGGCGCGCTAATCAGCGACGCGGGCTGCAAAGCGCAGCGTCGCGATCCGGACGGTCTGCATGACGGGTGAAGGCTGTTCCGACAGCCGTTGTTTTTCACCGACGGCAGGCCGCGCGCCGGTCTGTTTTCCAATTGGACGCAAGCATACTTGCGTCTGCCTTCGAAGCATCGGGCTTCGCCGGTTTAAACTCGACGGATTGCGTTTTTGCGCGTCCGTCATTCGTTGATGTCTAGTATGCACACGGTAGTTTTCGGCTGGTTCGGCGGGTCAGCCGTCTGGTTCATTCCTCTTTTGTGGCGTCTCGTGAAGTCGGCTCTGCCGGGCGGCGCGGGTCTGCGCGGCCCCGGCACGATCCGGCTGTGGCTCGGCTTCGTCTGCGTGCTGGTGGCGAGCTGCACACTCGAGGCGTCGCTGATCGGCGTGGCCGGCGTGAACGGCTTCGGCCATGTGCTGGCCACGGGCTTCGGCCATCTGCTCGGGCATATCGGCACGCCCCTGGCGGCGCTCGCGCTGCTTTTCATCAGCCTGCCGTGGCTGATCGACTTCCGCTGGCGCGATTTCGCCGCCTGGGCGGACGGCGCGTTCGGCCTCGGCCTGTCGCGTGGCCTCGCCAAACGCGACGAGGAAGCGCGCCGTCATCGCAGCGTCGATGATGGTTTGCCGTCGCATGTTTCGCCGGCCACCAATACGATGGCGCCTAAAACCAATGGTCGTTATGCGCGCCCGACGGTCTGGCGTCCGCCGGCGCGTGGACGCGATGCGGCCGCGGCTGGCGCTGCGGCAAGCGTGGCGGGCAAGGATGCGGCGGCGCGTGGCGCTGCGGCGAGCTGGCGCGCGGGCACGGTCACGCCGAGAACCCACGCGACGCAGGCCGAGCCGGTGCTGCGCACGGGCGCCGCGACGACACCGCAGAGGCATGTGCCGATGCAGACGCAACCTCTCAAAACAGACAAAGCCGCGTGGATGCCGGCGGAGCCCGTTGCGCCGGCCGGCTGGTTGCGCGAGTCCGGGCCGCGCGCGGCTGCGCCGGCAGCGGGATCGATGGCGGGATCAATCTCCGGTTCGGCAGCAGGGTCGAGGGTGTCTGGTGCTTCTGGTGCTTCTGGTGCTTCCACTCGCGTTGGCGCATCGCAGGTTGGACGTCGTTCGGCCGGCGAGCAGCGGCCGGCGGGGTCGGCGGGAGCCGGCGCGGGTTTGGTGGCCGGGGGCGCTTTCGCTGCGGGTGCAGCGGCTAAGGTGACTCAGGCTGCCGCGCACACCACGGCGACGGCGCGTGCCGTGTCGGCCAGCGCGAGCCCTCATGCGGCCGCGGGTTTAGTTGGAAATGCAACGAGTGGCGCGGGCCGTCCTTCGACGATGGCCCAAGGCACCGCGGTCCCGGCAGCCTCCGTCAATCGCACGCCAGCGCCCCGGCAAGCTTTCTCGCCTGCCCCGCATTCGAACGACATCACGCCGACGCGAGCAGCGAGCCGTCCGGCACCGAGCTACACGCGGCCGATGCCGGCGACGCAGAAAGTCACGCCGCCTGCCAGCGTCCAGGAGACACTTCGCAGCATCGCGGAAAACGCCGCACGCTGGACCGATCTTGCGGGTGTCAGCCTTGCACGCAGTACCGGCTCGGAAAACGCAAAGGTGACGAGTGCGCCGAACGCGGCGCCGTCGTTCGAGCCTGAGCAGTCGAGTGTGGATGTGCCGCAAGCGGATGCGGCCGAACCGGCTTTGACGCCGGATGCGCATGGACCATCGCTGGAAGTTGCCGACAACGCGCCGGTTGATCACGCGACAAAAGCGCCCACCGATGCGCCGCGCATAAAAGCGGCGTTCGAACTGCCGCCCGAAGTCAGCCACGAGCCTGTCGTGCAGTGGCCGATCGAGCCGCCGATTATTCAACCGCCGTTGACGGCGGCGCCAGCGGTTAAGCACGCGCCGGTTGCTACGCCTGCACCTGCACCTGCACCTGCACCTGCATCTGCACCTGCACCTGCACCTGCACCTGCACCTGCACCTGCACCTGCATCGCAGTATGTGCCGCCGGCCGCCACGCCGACGCCGTTCCAGGTTTTCGCTGCGCAGTTGCAAGCAAGCGAAGCGCACGAGGATGAACCGCCGTTCGAAGACGACTCGACGGCATCGACAACTCACGCCGACCATCACGCGAGCCCGAGCGTTGAAAAGGCACACGCGCTCAGCCAGCCTGCGCACCATTCGGAAGTCATCGCATCGCGCGTCGCCGAGCAGACCACTGCGCCAGCAATTGCCGAACACGTGGAAGAACCCGCACCGTTTGTCGAGCCGCAACCCGCCGCGCCTGCGTCGGCTGCTGAAGTCGTGATCGACAAAACGCTCGCGCCTTGGGAAGCCGAACTCGATGCGGTGCTGGCGCAACACGCGGCTTCGTCATCGAGTGCGCCGGCTGTCGGCCGCGTCGTCGTGTCGAGCGGAGCCGGCCCGATGCATGACGCCACGCCATCGCTGAGCATCGCGCACGCTGGCGAGTCCGTCACGCCCGTCGAAACCGAAACGGTGAACGTCCCTGCCCTGTCGGACGCATCTGAAGCATCGGACTCGTCGACCGCCGCGCACGCTGCAAACATGACCGCCGCAATGCCGCCGCAGCATGTCGCGCCGCACGTCTCGGAGACGTCGGCCACCGCGCACGCGGCGAACATAACCACCGCAGTGGTGCCGCAAAGCATCACACCGCATACCTCGGACTCGTCGGCTAACGCGCACGCTTCGAACCTGCCCACCGCGATGCCGCCGCAAAACCTCGCGCAGCAAACATCGAACGTGGTTCGCTTTCCGGGCTTCGCGGTTCAGACTGCGCCCGTGACATCTGATGTCGCTGACGACGAATCTTTCGCCGTTGAAGAACGGCCGAACGAAGCCGCCATCCCACCGCTAGCGTCGGCAACATCGGCACCGCTCGCGGCACCATTCACAACCTCGGCCCCATCCGCGGAGGCCGCAGAACCCACAGAGCCCACCGAACCCGCCCCCCAACCACGCCCACCCCTGCGCGGCCACAGCCCCGCCAACGGCTTCGAGTTCCGCGCGCCCGCGGCATCGATGGTCGAATTGCCCACGCTCGATCTGCTTGCGCCCGCAGACATCGACGTCGAACCGGTCTCCGAAGAAAAGCTCATCGAAACCGGCCTGCTGATCGAACAGCGTCTGCAGGAATTCAAGGTGCCGGTCACCGTCGTCGGCGCGTCGGCCGGCCCGGTCATCACGCGCTTCGAAGTCGAGCCGGCGCTCGGCGTGCGCGGCAGTCAGATCGTCGGCCTGATGAAGGATCTGTCGCGCGGCCTCGGGCTCACGTCCATCCGCGTGGTCGAGACGATTCCCGGCAAGACCTGCATGGGCCTTGAATTGCCGAACGCCAAGCGCCAGACCATCCGCCTGTCCGAAATCCTCGAAGCCAGCGTCTATCAGAACTCGCATTCGCAATTGACGCTCGCCATGGGCAAGGACATCACCGGCCATCCGGTGGTCGCCGATCTGGCGAAGGCGCCGCACATGCTGGTCGCCGGCACGACCGGTTCGGGCAAGTCGGTGGCGATCAACGCGATGATCTGCTCACTGCTCTACAAGGCGACGCCCGAAGAAGTCCGCCTCATCATGATCGACCCGAAGATGCTGGAACTGTCGGTCTACGAAGGCATTCCGCATCTGCTTGCGCCCGTCGTCACCGACATGAAGCTGGCGGCCAACGCGCTCAACTGGTGTGTCGGCGAAATGGAAAAGCGCTATCGCCTGATGTCCGCGGTCGGCGTGCGCAACCTGCCCGGCTTCAACCAGAAAATCCGCGACACCGAAGCCAAGGGCAAGAAGCTCGGCAACCCGTTCTCGCTGACGCCGGAAGCGCCCGAACCGCTCGCGCCGCTGCCGCTGATCGTGGTCGTGATCGACGAACTCGCCGACCTGATGATGGTGGCCGGCAAGAAGATCGAAGAACTGATCGCGCGCCTCGCGCAGAAAGCGCGCGCCGCCGGCATCCATCTGATTCTGGCGACGCAGCGTCCTTCGGTGGACGTGATCACCGGCCTCATCAAGGCGAACATTCCGACGCGCGTGGCGTTCCAGGTGTCGTCGAAGATCGACTCGCGCACGATTCTCGATCAGATGGGCGCCGAGTCGCTGCTCGGCCAGGGCGACATGCTGTTCCTGCCGCCCGGCACGGGCTATCCGCAACGCGTGCACGGCGCGTTCGTCGCCGACGAGGAAGTGCATCGGATCGTCGAGTATCTGAAGCAGTTCGGCGAGCCGCAGTACGAGGAAGGCATTCTCGACGGCCCGGCCACCGACGGCGGCGCGGCGCAGGACCTGTTCGGCGAATCGCCGGATGCGGAAGCCGATCCGCTCTACGACGAAGCGGTCGCCTTCGTGGTGCGCACGCGGCGCGCGTCGATCTCGTCGGTGCAGCGGCAGTTGCGCATCGGTTATAACCGCGCGGCGCGGCTCGTCGAGCAGATGGAAACCGCGGGCCTCGTATCGGCGATGGGCATCAACGGCAGCCGCGAAGTGCTCGCGCCCGGGCCGGCGGAATGAACAGGGAGCGGTGGTGGTGAGCGGCGGTGAGTCCCGATGATTGCCGGCGCTCTCCACGCGCAAGTCTCAAGCGCAAAAACCTAGCCGCAAAACAACGGGCCGCTGCATAGAAGCGGCCCGTTTTTCATCCGGCGCGCGGCGCCATCACATCGCGCGCCTCGTCTTGCATCGCGCGTCGCACATCGCCGGCAATCTCCTGTTACGACGGCGAGACCAGCTTGAAATCCACCGGCGAGCCGATCTCGAACCGCTTCGGATTCGCTTCGAGCAAACCGCTCTGCTGATCGCGCTTGAACACATACACGGTATCGCTATTCTGATTGCCGACGATCAACCAGTTGCCGGTCGGGTCGATCGCGAATTCACGCGGCGACTTGCCCATGCTCGATTGATGACCGACCTTCTTCAGGTGCCCGTTGGTGGGATCGACCGAAAAGATCACGATGTCGTTCGCGTCGCCGCGATTGGTCGCATACAGAAAGCGCCCGTCCGGCGACAGATGAATCGCCGCCGCGCCCACCGCGCCCTTGAAGCCAGGCTCGGTCAGCGGCAGCGTTTGCACCTGCGTAAGCTTGCCGTCGTTGTAGTTGAACGTACTGACCGTGGCGGCCATTTCGCTTGTCAGATACGCATGTTTGCCCTCGGCGCCGAACACCAGATGGCGCGGACCCGAGCCGGCTTTCTCCTGGTTGTAGCGCCAGTCGGTCGGGCCGAACAGGCCGCGGCTGCCGTCAGGCGTGTAGCGGTACGAGTACAGCTTGTCCGCGCCGAGATCCTGCGCGAACAGATAGTGGCCGTCCGGCGAGAACACGGTGGAGTGAACGTGCGAGTTGTCCTGACGGCCCTTCACCGGACCGCCGCCTTCGTGATGCACCGTGAGCACCGACGCGCCGAGCTGGCCGTCGGCCTGCAACGGAAACACCGCGAAGCTGCCGCCCGGATCGGCCGCCACCGAGTAGTTCGCGGTCAGCAGATATTTGCCGTCCGGCGACAGGCTCAGATAGCACGGATCATTGCCGTCCGAAGAGACCTTGTTGAGGAACGTCAACTGGCCGCTGGCGGCGTCGAAACGAAACGCGCTGATGCCGCCGCGCTGGGTGGCCGGGCCGTTGTCGCCGGGCATTTCGTTGACCGCGTAGAGGAAGCGTCGGTCGCGGCTTACCACGAGGTAGGACGGATTGACCGTCTGCGCGACCGAGACGCGTGTCGCTTCACCCGTCTTCGTGTCGAAGCGATAGACGTACAGGCCTTCGCTCTTTGGGCCGGTATAGGTGCCGACCAGCATGTCATAGACGCCGTCGGCGGGAGCCGGGCCGGCGTCTTGCGCAAACGCATGCGAAGCAACAATCGAGACCATGAGCACGAAACCTTTTATTATCGAGCGGGCGGAGCGCAATGGAGCATGCGTTACGCGCCATGAAGTGGAATCAGCAGCAGAAGGCAAGTGGGAATCTGCAACGGCACGCATCGCGGCGGCTCGGTGACGACGAAGCATATGACCTCCTCGGACATCGGTTATCTGGTTCAATCGGTTGTCATGGTGTCGCTGGTCTGCCGCGCAATCGGTCGAGCGCTGTTCTTATCGAAAGAAGTATAAAAGCGTTGTGTCGGATCATGCAGCGAATCCGTTGGCCGGCATCCGGTCAGGCGGCAATCGGCAGCATGAGTAGCAATTGTCCCGCCTGACGGGGCGTTTTTTCAATCGCGTCTCACACTACGGAGTCTTCATGAACGTCACACTCAGCCTGGGCCCGCTGGTTTCGTTGATCGCCGGTATTCTGATTCTCATCATGCCGCGCCTGTTGAACTACATCGTCGCGCTCTATCTGATCATCATCGGCATCATTGGGATCTTCGGCGTGGGGTCGACGCACTTCTGAGCGGCGGCGGCAATCGCTTACGCAAGGGTTACGCAAGCATGAAACACGACCGGGCGCAGCGCCGGCCCGGCGGCACCTTGCATCGAGGCAGGGCATAAGACGTGCTGAAGCTTCACGCGCCGATGGCCGTGAAGCTTTGAGGCAAGCGATAAAAACGGACGGCGCGGCGAAGCGGCGCACCCTCGCCGGAAGTGTGATGAGTTCGCGCTCAGTGCGACGCATCGACCATCCGGTGTGCGTGAAGCGGCGCCCGTCAGCCGTTCGAAAGCTGATCCAGGCGCAGCCGTCCCTGCAGCGACAGAGCACCGACGGCATAATGACCGTCGCCTGCCTGATAACGCCGGAAGCAGGCCCGTTCGACCAGAAACGCAGCGGCGGTCAGCAGGCCATTGCGGCTCAGGCCTAGCCGGCCATGATCGAGCGGCAACATTGAATCGTCGGCAAGTTCGCTGGCGGCCGAGAGAATCGTGATGCAATCAGATTTCGACGGGTTCAGCATAGCTTTGGTCCTCGGAAACGGCGTGTGTATGCGCCATGGGCGGGGCCGGTTCATAATCCGGAAAGCTCCGGGCGTCGGCATGAAATTTGATTGTAGGCATTGATTTGACAATTACCAACTCGCGTTTTTGCGTCGCGTGATGAACCAAAGCGCATCGCGCTAGTCGGGTAAAGGCAACGACATTTCAACGACACCACGCGCGGCACCGCTCGCCGCACGCAACATTGACTCGCTCCCCTATGCCCGCACTCATCGAAGACTATGCGCTCATCGGCGACGGCCACACGGCCGCGCTCGTCTCCCGCGATGGATCCGTCGACTGGCTCTGCTGGCCGCGCTTCGATTCCGGCGCCTGTTTCGCCGCCCTGCTCGGTACGCCCGACAACGGCCGCTGGCTGATCTCGCCGGTCTCGGACACGCCGCCGACTATCACCCGCCGTTATCGCGGCGAAACGCTGATCCTCGAAACCGACTTCGAGACGCCCGAGGGCGCCGTCACGCTGATCGATTTCATGCCGCCGGGTAATGGCTGGTCGGAAATGGTGCGGCTCGTGGTCGGCAGACGCGGCACGGTGCCCATGAAGATGGAGCTGGTGCTGCGCTTCGATTATGGTTTCTCGGTTCCGTGGGTCGACCGCCTGACACACGACAGCGGCATCAAGGCGATCGTCGGACCGGACACCGCCGTGTTGCGCACGCCGGTCAAACTGCGTGGCGAAGACATGAAGACGGTCGCCGAATTCACCGTCAGCGAAGGCGAGCGCGTGCCGTTCTCGCTTGCTTATGCACCCTCGCACCTGCGAATCCCGCCGGCGCGCGATCCGCACACCTCGCTTGCGCGAACCGAGAATCACTGGCTCGAATGGTCGGCGCGCGGCACGGTCGAGGGACGCTGGGCCGAACCGATCCGCCGTTCGCTGATCACGCTGAAGGCGCTCGCTTACGAACCGACCGGCGGCATCGTCGCCGCGCCCACTACTTCACTGCCGGAACAGCTCGGCGGCACGCGCAACTGGGACTACCGTTACTGCTGGCTGCGCGACGCCACTATCACGCTGCTCGCGATGATGCGCGGCGGCTACTACGACGAAGCACGCGCGTGGCGCTCCTGGCTCGGCCGCGTGACGGCCGGTGCGCCGGATCAGTTGCAGATCATGTACGGCATTGCGGGCGAGCGGCGTCTGCCCGAATTCGAAATCGACTGGCTGCCGGGCTATCAGGACGCGAAACCGGTGCGCATCGGCAACAACGCGGTCGGCCAGCGCCAGCTCGACGTCTATGGCGAAGTGATGAACGCGCTGCATCTGGCGCGCGTCGGCGGCCTGCAGGCGGACGACACCGCGTGGAACGTGCAGCGCGCGTTGCTCTCCCATCTCGACACAATCTGGCAGGAGCCCGACGAAGGCATCTGGGAAACGCGCGGCGGCCGGCAGCATTTCACCTTCTCGAAGGTAATGGCGTGGGTCGCTTATGACCGCGCCATCAAGTCGGCGGAAATGTTCAAGCTCGACGGCCCGCTCGACGAATGGCGCGCCACCCGCGCGCAAATCCACGCGGAAGTCTGCGAGAAGGCCTGGAATCCCGCGCTCAACGCGTTCTCGCAGTGCTACGGCACCGACCAGCTCGATGCGAGCGTGCTGCTGATGCCGCTGATCGCCTTCCTGCCGCCGAACGATCCGCGCGTCAAGGGCACCGTGGCGGCGATCGAACGCGACCTGATGCACGACGGCTTCGTGATGCGCTATCGCACGACTGAATACGACGACGGCCTGCCGCCGGGAGAAGGCACGTTTCTAGCGTGTTCGTTCTGGATGGTGGACAACCTGGCGCTGCAAGGCCGCCTCGACGAAGCCATCGCGATGTACGAACGGCTGCTCGCGCTCTGCAACGATGTCGGTTTGCTCGCGGAGGAGTACGATCCCGCTGCGAAGCGTCTCGTCGGCAATTTTCCGCAGGCGTTTTCGCACGTGGCGCTCGTACACACCGGCCTGAACCTGATGAAACATGAACAGGCCATGGCGCAGGCGACCGGGCAACCGCCCCATAACGGCACCGGAGTAACGGAACTTGATGCTGCTGCAACCCCCGATAGCGGCGCGGCAACATCGCCAGTAGCATGATTTAATAACACTTTGCGGGTTAGCCGCCCGTAAAATGCTGCATTGCACAAATACACGTTGTTCGATATGATCGACTAGACTGTTGGCCGAAAAAACAATGTGCCCACAACCAGAATGGCCTGCCGCAGCGCTATACGCGTGTTTGCGAAGCCCCATGCGAACCGCTTAGAACGGAGCACCGATGCTCTACCAACTGCACGAATTCCAGCGGGCGATGTTGAGCCCCCTCACTGCCTGGGCCCAGGCCGCGTCGAAATCCTTCGCGAATCCCGCCAGCCCTCTGGCCTACGTGCCCGGCGCCACGCGCCTTTCGGCCGGTTACGAACTGCTCTACCGGCTTGGTAAAGATTACGAAAAGCCTGAGTTTAATCTTCACCAGATTGTCAAAGACGGTCATAACATCCCGATTATTGAGCAGACGATCATCGAGAAGCCGTTTTGCCGCCTGATGCGCTTCAAGCGTTTCGCGGACGACAGCGACGCTGTCATCCAATTGAAAGATGAGCCGATCGTGCTGGTGTGCGCACCGTTGTCAGGACACCACGCCACCCTGCTGCGCGACACCGTGAAAACGCTGCTCCAGGACCACAAGGTGTACCTGACCGACTGGATCGACGCACGCATGGTGCCGCTCGAAGCCGGCGAGTTTCGTCTGGACGACTACGTCGCCTACATTCAGGAATTCATCCGTCACATCGGCGCGAAGAATCTGCACGTGATCTCGGTGTGTCAGCCGACCGTGCCGGTGCTCGCCGCCATCTCGCTGCTGGCGAGCCGTGGCGAAGACACGCCGCGCACCATGACCATGATGGGTGGCCCGATCGACGCGCGCAAGAGCCCGACTTCGGTCAACTCGCTCGCCACGCAGCACTCGTACGAGTGGTTCGACAACAACGTGATCTTCACGGTACCGCCGAACTATCCAGGCGTGGGCCGTAAGGTTTACCCGGGCTTTTTGCAGCACACCGGTTTTGTGGCCATGAATCCGGAACGTCACGCTGCGTCGCACTGGGATTACTACCAGAGCCTGCTGCGCGGCGACGAAGACGACGCGGAAGCGCACCGCCGCTTCTACGACGAGTACAACGCCGTGCTCGACATGGACGCGGACTATTACCTCGACACGATCCGCGTGGTGTTCCAGGAATTCAGCCTTGCCGAAGGCACGTGGGACGTTTCCGGCGAACGGGTGAAACCGCAGGACATCACGAAGACCGCACTCTTCACGATCGAAGGCGAACTGGACGATATCTCCGGCGACGGCCAGACCTATGCCGCACACGATCTGTGCACGGGCATTCCGGAAGAGAACAAGCGTCACTTCACCGCGGAAAAGTGCGGGCACTACGGCATTTTCTCGGGACGCCGCTGGCGCACCATCATCTACCCGCAGTTGCGCGACTTCATCCTCGAGCACAACAAGGCGCCGAAGGTAGCGAAGGAAAAAGTCGAAGCCTGAGCTTCGCACGCATAGTCGATAAACAACGGCCTCTTCGGAGGCCGTTGTCGTTTATGAGGATCCCGAAGCCTCAGTGCGCAGCGCGTGACGCGAGGTTACTTCCGCAACAGATAGGCGAGCAGCAACTCGGTGTTCATCTGAATGACTTCACTGCGCTCGCTCGCGCTGCTGAAATCGCGGCCGAGGGTGGCTTCGAGCGTGAAGCGGTTCGACACGATGTAGTAGCCCATGCCGGACAGCGTGACATAGAAGCGCAGCGGATCGACGTTGGTGCGAAACAGCCCCGCGCGTTGACCGCGCTCAAGAATGCCGCCGAGCGTGGCGACGATCGGCGAGATCATTTCGCGGATGCGCGTCGACTTCTGCATATAGCGTGCTTCGTGCAGATTCTCGTTATTGATGAGACGCAGCAACTCGGGATGATCGCGGTAGTAATCCCAAACAAAATGCGCGAGACGCGTGATGGCCTCGACCGGGGCGATGCCATTGAGTTCGAGCGTGCGCTCCGCTTCGTTGAGCGCGCTGAACGCGTGCTCGAGTACCGCGGTAAAAAGCTGCTCCTTGCTACCGAAGTAGTAATAAAGCATGCGCTCATTCGTTTCTGCGCGGCGGGCGATCTGATCGACGCGCGCGCCGAATAGCCCACCATTTGCAAACTCTTCGGCCGCCGCAAGCAGAATGCGGCGCCGTGTGCCTTCAGGATCTCTTTTGATTTTCGGCTGATTCATGGTGGCATCGTCTTCGTGAGCCGCGTTATCCGGATCGCGCCGCCGGCCTCTCCTCGGGCCTTGCACCGACAGCACTGAACGGGCTGGTTGGGGGAATACCCTTCTGCGGTCTTTCGAAAAAAGCGCTTCGATTATGGCACATGGATTGCGGATGGCAATTGGGGAAATCGGCGATAATGTGCTATTTAGTTCAAGCCGTGCGGCCGCAAGCTAAAGCACCAGTCAGCGCCCCACGTCAGAGCCCCACGCCGTGACCGTGACAGATACCAGAACACTCGCAGACCGCATCGAAGATCTGCTCCCCCAGACGCAATGCACCAAGTGCGGTTACCCCGCATGCCGTCCCTATGCCGAAGCCGTCGCAAGCGGCGAGGCCAATTACAACCAGTGCCCGCCGGGCGGCGCCGAAGGCATCGCGCGGCTCGCCGCGTTGCTCGGCAAGCCGGTGATTCCGCTCAATTCCGCCAACGGCGTCGAACGGCCGCGTCCGGTGGCGGTTATCGACGAACAAGTTTGCATCGGTTGCACGTTGTGCATGCAGGCCTGTCCGGTCGATGCAATAGTTGGCGCACCGAAACAGATGCATACGGTGATCGTCGAACGCTGCACCGGTTGCGACCTGTGCGTGCCGCCCTGCCCCGTCGACTGCATCGCCTTGCCGCCGGTCACGGGTGAAGCGACCGGTTGGGACGCGTGGAGCCAGGCTCAGGCCGACGCCGCGCGCGCACGCCATGACCGGCGCGAAGCGCGTCTCGCACGCGAGCGCGAGGCTGCCGAAGCACGTGCTGCAGCGCGGCGCGCCGGCAGCGCTCCCACTGCTCAGGTTACCGAAACAACTGCGGCCAACGCCGCGGCGCCATCGGCTGCACCCGCCGCGGACGACGCCGAAGCCAGGAAACGCGCGATCATCCAGGCCGCGCTCGAACGTGCTCGCAAGAAGAAAGAAGAACTGGCCGTCAAGGGCCAAGGCCCGCTGAACACCGAACGGGTGAGCGCGGATGTGCAGGCGCAGATCGACGCCGCCGAAGCACGCCGCCGCCGTCTCGGCCTCGCCGCGGACGACACCGGCACGTCGTCCGATAAGCGCTAACCGCATCGTCACGCCGAGCATGAACGCGAACAAACGCCGCGCCATCTACGAGACGCTTCAGAGTCTCAATCCTCATCCGACAACCGAACTCGAGTACACCACTCCGTTCGAACTGCTGATCGCCGTGTTGCTGTCGGCGCAGGCCACCGACGTGTCAGTCAACAAGGCCATGCGCAAGATGTTCCCGGTCGCGAACACGCCGCAGAAGGTTTTTGATCTCGGCGAAGAAGGCGTGACCGGCTACATCAAGACCATCGGCCTCTATCGCACCAAGGCGAAGAACGTCATCGCGACTTGCCGCATTCTGCTCGACCAGTACGGCGGCGAAGTGCCCGAGGATCGCGAAGCGCTCGAAAGCCTGCCGGGCGTCGGCCGGAAAACGGCCAATGTGATTCTGAACACGGCGTTCGGTCATCCGACCATCGCGGTCGACACGCACATCTTTCGGGTTGCGAATCGAACTGGTCTTGCGCCCGGCAAGGACGTTCGCGCGGTCGAAGCGGCGTTGGAGAAATTCACGCCCGCCGAGTTCAAGCAGGACGCGCACCACTGGTTGATCCTGCACGGCCGTTATGTGTGCAAGGCACGCCGGCCTGAATGCTGGCATTGCGTGATCGAGCCGCTGTGCGAGTTCCGGCCGAAAACGCCGCCGCCGGATCTGTAAGCGCAACCGGCACCTCATTCAACGCCGGAGCGCCGCCTGCAGCCCGCGCCGCCCCGGCGTAAAATGACGCGCTGCCTTGTCCGCTCGTCCGCTTCACAGGCTGACGCTTCACAGGCATACGTCCCACGCCCCACTCAACGCACCGGTCTTACGATGTTCAATCCCAGCCGCGACGAAGTCCGTCTCTTCTTCACCGACACCTGGCGCAAGCAGCGCAAAGGCGAAATTCTGACGCCGCTGGAGGCAATTGCCGCCGACTGGATCGTCGAGCACCCCGAATACCACGCCGACCTGACCGACGGCGACGCCGCCCAGGTTCAGGACTACTCGCCCGAACGCGGCCAGACCAACCCGTTTCTGCATCTGTCGATGCATCTCGCGATCACCGAACAGTTGTCGATCGACCAGCCGCCCGGCATTCGCGCGGCGCATGAGCGGCTCGCCGCACGCCTCGGCTCGACCCACGACGCGCAGCACGCGATCATGGACTGCCTCGGCGAAACCATCTGGGAAGCGCAGCGCACCGGCACGCCGCCGGACACGGACGCGTATCTGCAACGCATCGAGCGGCGCGCCACGCGCGACTGAGACCGGCGTCAGGCGAACACGGGCGAGCGGGCCAAAACCGCGGCCCTAAAAGCACAACACCCCGCCGAAGCGGGGTGTTGTTCAATCCGAAAGCAGCGCGAACTCACGCCACGCGCTTACTTCTTCTGCACCAGAGCGCCGTCTAGCGATTCGATATAGGCGGCGATGTCTTTCATGTCGCTGGGCGACAGGCTTTGAACCTGCGCCTGCATGATCGCGTTGTTGCGGCCCAAGTGCGGGTTGCCGTTGCCCATCTGGTATTGGCGCAGCGCCCAGTAGACGTAATCGGAATGCTGGCCGGCGAGCTTCGGATATTCCGGGCTCACCGGGTTGTTCAGCTTCACGCCGTGGCAAGCCGCGCAGTTGTGGCTGTCGGCCAGCACCTTGCCGTTGCCGGCGTCGGCGGCGTGCGCGAGGTTCGCTGCAACCAGACCGATCACTGCCGCCGACGCGCATGCAGCCTTGAACACCGTGTGGAGTGCCTGTTGGGGCTTATTCATGAATTCTCCTATCCCGCGAATTTATTAGCCGAGTGACTGGATGGACGAGCCGCAGGTCACTTGTCGGGATTGCTCTTCGAAGAGGCATTTTGCGCGGCGTAGTAGGCAGCGATGTCGGCGATGTCCTGATCCGACAGCGACGCGGTGATGGCGCGCATTGTTTCGAAATGGCGGTCGCCCTTCTTGTAGCCATGCAGGGCGTTCTCGAGGTACGCCTGGTTCTGCCCGCCGAGCATTGGCACGCGGTAGACCTCAGGGTAAGCCGTGCGGTATTCAGGGATGCCGTGGCAGCCAATACACATCGCGACCTTGCCTTGGCCCGCCTTCGCGTTGCCGACGACATCCGCTGCCTGCGCACCGGCCGTATAGCCCGCGAGCACCGACAGCGCTGCGATCACGACGTTTTTGCCAACGAATTTATTCATAGCATGTAACCTGGCTTGAGGGGAAACGGGCGACCAAAAGGCAACGGCCCGCGCCGTTATTCTTATAGGGTAGCCACGCAGGCCAAAAAAATCGGGCTAATTGTACCGCGCCGCCGCGCCGAACGTCCACCGCGCGGGGCCGCGGCGCATCCGGCCGCCGCAAAGCCACGGCTAGCGCCGCTTTGCTCCGCCGCGCCGGATTCGCAAGGCAAGGCGGCCGCCGTCGCATGCGGGCCGCTCGCGCCAACTCGCACCGACTCGCGCCGGTTCGACACAGCGGCCAGCACGGCAACCGACGCCGCATTCAGCCCGCTCTCGCCCGGCTCGCCCGCCCACCGGACCCGCCGGGCGAGCGTTCGGTCCGCTCGCGGACGCCGCGTGCGCACTCGCTTCACGCCACGGCACCGCGGATGACACCTTACGCGAGGCGGTTTCAGGCCAACAGGTCTTCTGACTTATACTGGGTTTTTTCCCGAAAAAGAGCATCTTGCCATGCGTTTCGAAGGCTCATCGCAGTACGTCGCCACCGACGACCTCAAGCTCGCGGTCAACGCCGCGATGACGCTGAAGCGCCCGTTGTTGATCAAGGGCGAACCCGGCACGGGCAAAACCATGCTCGCCGAAGAGGTCGCCGCCGCGCTCGGCATGCCGCTGCTGCAGTGGCACATCAAGTCCACCACCAAGGCGCAGCAGGGTCTGTACGAGTACGACGCGGTGTCGCGCCTGCGCGATTCGCAACTCGGCGACGAGCGCGTCAAGGACATCGGCAACTACATCGTCAAGGGCGTGCTGTGGCAGGCGTTCGAGTCGGACGAGCAAACCGTGCTGCTGATCGACGAGATCGACAAGGCCGACATCGAATTCCCGAACGACCTGCTGCGCGAACTCGATCGCATGGAGTTCTACGTGTACGAGACGCATGAGCTGATCCGCGCGAAGCAGCGCCCGCTCGTGATCATCACGTCGAACAACGAGAAGGAGTTGCCGGACGCGTTCCTGCGCCGCTGCTTCTTCCACTACATCAAGTTCCCCGATCCGGTCACCATGCAGCAGATCGTCGAGGTGCACTATCCGGGCATCAAGAAGGAATTGTTGGCCGCCGCCATGCAGAGCTTTTTCGAACTGCGCAACGTCGCCGGATTGAAGAAGAAGCCGTCCACCTCGGAACTGCTCGACTGGCTCAAGCTGCTGCTCGCCGAAGACATTCCTCCCGAAGCGCTGCGCTCGTCCGACCAGAAGCAGATCATTCCGCCGCTGCATGGCGCGCTCCTGAAGAACGAGCAGGACGTGAACCTGTTCGAGCGGCTGATCTTCATGAACCGCAATAACCGTTGATTGAGCGTTCAATGAACGCGTATTGATCTTGACTGAGAGCCGGATGGTCGCGAGGCCGCCACTGAGAAGCGCGCCGCCCCGACCACCCGCCGCCGCAGAGGACCCAGCATGCTGATCGACTTCTTCTACTCGCTGCGCGCCGCCAAACTGCCGGTGTCGGTGAAGGAATACCTGACGCTGCTCGAAGCGCTCAAGGCCAACGTGATCGCGCCGTCGCTCGACGAGTTCTACTATCTGGCACGCATCACGCTGGTCAAGGACGAGCAGTATTTCGACAAGTTCGACCAGGCGTTCGGCGCGTATTTCAAAGGCGTCGCGCAAGCCTCGGAACTCGCCTTCGACATCCCGCTCGACTGGCTGAAGAAGAAGCTGCAACGCGATCTGTCGCCGGAAGAAAAAGCGCAGATCGAGGCGATGGGCGGCCTCGACAAGCTCATGGAGCGCCTGAAGGAACTGTTCGACGAACAGAAGGAGCGCCACGAAGGCGGCAACAAGTGGATCGGCACGGGCGGCACGTCGCCGTTCGGCAATGGCGGCTACAACCCGGAAGGCGTGCGCATCGGCGGCGATGCGGCGGGCAACCGCACCGCCGTCAAGGTCTGGGAAGCGCGCGCCTATCGCGACTACGACGATCAGGTGGAAATCGGCACACGCAACATCAAGATCGCGCTGCGCCGCTTGCGCCGGTTCGCTCGCGAAGGTGCCGCCGAAGAGCTCGATCTGCCCGACACGATCCGCAGCACCGCCGCGAACGCCGGCTGGCTCGACCTGAAGATGGTGCCCGAGCGGCACAACAAGGTGAAAGTGCTGATGCTGCTCGACGTGGGCGGCTCGATGGACGATCACATCAAGCGCACCGAAGAGTTGTTCTCCGCCGCCAAGGCCGAGTTCAAGCACCTGGAGTTCTACTACTTCCACAACTGCGTGTACGACTTTCTGTGGAAGAACAACCGCCGCCGTCACGCCGAGCGCATGCCGACGTGGGACGTGCTGCACAAATTCACGTCCGACTACAAGCTGATCTTCGTCGGCGACGCGACCATGAGCCCATACGAAGTGCTGCAGCCGGGCGGCTCGGTGGAGTACAACAACGCCGAAGCCGGCGCCGTATGGCTGCGCCGCCTCGCCGATCATTTCCCGCACCACGCGTGGCTCAATCCCGAACCGGAAGGCCTGTGGGCGTACCGGCAGTCGGTCAGCGCGATCCGCGAAGTGCTCGGCCACCGCATGTACCCGCTCACGCTCGCCGGCCTCGAGACGGCCATGCGCACGCTGAGCAAATAGCCGGGTCAAGTTTTACCTTCAACGATAAGAAAGCATCTGCATGAGTCCGTCTTCCACGCCCGATTTGTCCCCTGCCGTCACACCGCCCGGGCGCCTCAACCCTTTCGCCGATACGTCGCTGTCCACCATCGTCGCCGGTTTCGTCGCGATGATGACGGGCTACACCAGTTCGCTCGTGCTGATGTTCCAGGCGGGCCAGGCCGCGCATCTGAGCGATGCGCAGATTTCGTCGTGGATCTGGGCCTTGTCGATCGGCATGGCCGTCTGCACGATCGGCCTGTCGCTGCGCTTTCGCGCGCCGATCGTGATCGCCTGGTCGACACCCGGCGCGGCGCTGCTGGTGTCCTCGCTGCCGCATGTGGCGTATGCGGAGGCGATCGGCGCGTTTATCGTCTGCGCGCTGCTGCTTACGCTAGTCGGCCTGACCGGCTGGTTCGACACGCTGATGAAGAAGATTCCGGCGGGCATCGCCTCGGCTTTGCTGGCGGGCATCCTGTTCGAGATCGGCATTGAGATATTCCGCGCCGCGCAATTCCAGACCGCGCTCGTGCTGACCATGTTCTTCACCTATCTGATCGTCAAACGGCTCGCGCCGCGCTACGCGATCGTCACGACGCTGATCGTCGGCACGGCGGCCGCAGGCGGGCTCGGACTGCTCGACTTCAGCCACTTTCACGTCGCGCTGGCGCATCCGGTGTTCACCATGCCGGCGTTTTCGGTGGCAGCCAGCGTCAGTATCGGGATTCCGCTTTTCGTCGTGGCGATGGCGTCGCAGAACGTGCCGGGCATTGCCGTGCTGCGCGCGGACGGCTACACCACGCCCTCGGCGCCGCTGATTTCGACCACCGGCATCGCCTCGCTGCTGCTCGCGCCGTTCGGCTCGCACGGCATCAATCTTGCGGCGATCATCGCGGCGATCTGCACCGGCCCCGAAGCGCACGAAGACCGCAACAAGCGCTACACGGCCGCGGTGTGGTGCGGCATCTTCTATCTGATCGCCGGGGTTTTCGGCGCGACCATCGCCGCGCTGTTCGCGGCCTTGCCGAAGGCGCTGGTGGTCTCCGTCGCGGCGCTGGCGTTGTTCGGCTCGATCATGAGCGGGCTCGCCAACGCGATGCAGGACCTGAAGCAGCGAGAGGCGGCGCTGGTCACGTTCATGGTGACGGCGTCCGGGCTGACTTTGCTGTCCATCGGCTCGGCTTTCTGGGGGCTGGTGGCGGGTGTGCTGACGCAAGTGGTATTGAACGCGCGGCGGGCTTGATGCGCCTACCGGGCAAGGCAGCAGTTCGGTGTTCTGGTGGCGCGTGGCAGCCGCGCTGACGCAAGTGATATTGAACGCGCGGCGTGCCTGACGCGCCTGCTGCGCGAGGCAGCGGCTCGGTGTTCTGGTGGCGGATGGCAGCCGCGCTGACGCAAGTGATATTGAACGCGTGGCGTGCCTGACGCGCCTGCTGCGCGAGGCAGCGGCTCGGGGTCCGGCCGCCTGTTGCTGGCAGAATCAGTTGGCAAAAACCGCTCGGCAGACCCGGTCAGCGCTAGATCGGTCGGCGGAAAATGCCGCCTGAAATCTGTGTGAACGGATCGCCGTGGGCAAGTGTCAACACTGCATCAGCCGATCCGCCATAGAATAGAAGCATCCGGCAGCGCTTTCCGTCAAAATTCCCCGGCAAGATGGCGGGCAGCGCTGCAGCGTGACCCGCGGCCGCCGGAACTGGTTTGCGTTTCAGGCCGGTGGCAACCTCATTTCTCCTGAACCACGGCGCGCACGCGCCCTGAAGGCTCGAACATGACAACCGCACTCGATCAACTCAAGCAATACACCACCGTCGTGGCCGATACCGGCGACTTCCAGCAGCTTGCCCAGTACAAGCCGCAGGACGCGACCACCAATCCGTCGCTGATTCTGAAAGCGGTGCAGAAAGACGACTACAAGCCGCTGCTCGAAAAGACCGTGAAAGCCCACGCGTCGAAGCCGGTCGGCGCGGTCATCGACCAGTTGCTGATCGCCTTCGGCACCGAAATTCTCAAGATCATTCCGGGCCGCGTATCGACGGAAGTGGACGCGCGCCTCTCGTTCGACACGGAAGCTTCGATCGCCAAGGGCCGCGAACTGATCTCGCTGTACAAGGAGCACGGCATCGGCCGCGAACGCGTGCTGATCAAGCTGGCTTCCACCTGGGAAGGCGTCCGTGCGGCGGAAGTGCTGCAGAAGGAAGGCATCCACTGCAACATGACCCTGCTGTTCTCGCTCGCCCAGGCGGCCGCCTGTGCCGAAGCGGGCGCGCAACTAATCTCGCCGTTCGTCGGGCGGATTTACGACTGGTACAAGAAGAACGCCGGCAGCGCATGGGACGAAGCGAAAGACGGCGGCGCCAACGACCCGGGCGTCAAATCGGTGCACCGCATCTATGCGTACTACAAAAAGTTCGGCTACAAGACCGAGGTGATGGGCGCGAGCTTCCGCACGCCAGGTCAGGTTCTGGAACTGGCCGGCTGCGATCTGCTGACCATCAGCCCGGATCTGCTGCAAAAGCTGCAGGACAGCACTGAAAAGGTGGAACGCAAGCTGTCGCCGGATATCGCTAAAGATGCGGATATCGAACGCGTGCCGGTTGATGAATCGTCGTTCCGTTTTCTCGTCAATGACGAAGCCATGGCGACCGAGAAGCTTGCTGAAGGGATTCGCGCGTTTGCTGCGGACGCGGTCAAGCTGGAAAAGTTGATCGAAGCGTTGCGGTAAGGGTTGCTCGTGCCGCCTAAATTTGGCGTACAAAACACGCGGCCTTGGACTTCACGGTTCAAGGCCGTGTGCCGTTTACCGACCTGCGGGGGTTGCGGTTTTCGGTTGCGTTTGAACTGCGTCGGGCAACGTCGCGCTTACGATATTTAGTCACAATTGCCGCCTGATGGGTGACTACAATCTTCTGCAAGGGCGTTTCACGGTGGTCTATTAGCGTCGCCCCTGTGCGGGGCAGCACCTACTTTCTTTGCCGCGGCAAAGAAAGTAGGCAAAGAAAGCCGCTTTGCACCGCCAGCTCATAAGCGGCCCCCCCGCGCAGTCGCGGTAGTGGTGCATCTGGAATCTGTCTCCTCGCACACTCCGCGTTGGTGACACAGCCGTCATTCCTCCAGCGGCGCTGCGCGCGCCGTCGCGGTACTTCATCTAACCATTAGCCCTTCCGTTGTCTTTCTCGGGAGATATCCGCGTCGCTCACCCTTTGGAGACGATCATGCTGGTTCAACCTTACGTATTTTTTAACGGACGTTGCGAAGAAGCGCTCGACTATTACTGCGCGAAACTCGGCGCTCAGGTGACCTTCAAGATGCGCTACAAGGAAGCGCCGCCCGATCCGCAAAACCAGCCGCGCCCCGGTCTCGAAGAAAAGATCATGCACGCCAATGTGCGCATGGGTTCGACCGACTGGATGGCCTCCGACGGCCATTGTGACCCCGCCGCCACGATGAACGGCTTCAGTCTCTCGCTGACCGCCGACGACGCCGCGTCGGCCGAACAGTACTTCAATGCGCTTGCCGACGGCGGCCAGGTGACGCTGCCGTTTCAGCCGACGTTCTGGAGCAAAGGCTTTGGCATGGTGGTCGACCGCTTCGGTCTCATGTGGATGGTGACAGTGCCGGAAGGTTGAGCGCGACGGCGCAGCGGACCACAATGAGCGCGCTCGCTCGCGGTGGTTGCCGCGCTTGGCGCGCTTGGCGTCGGTCAGACCGCTGCGCCGCCCAGGCAGTCGGAGCGACCCACTCAAGCCTTCAACAAAGTCCGCGATCGCCGTTCGATGTTCCAGTTCGGCTCGGTTTCCAGCAACCGCTCGCGCAGCCGGTCCACCTGTTCGGCAAGCCGCTGTCCGAGCCAGTACGGCCCCTGAAATTCGAGCGGCAGCTTCAGCGCCGCGTCGCCGTGCCTCTGCGCGAGCGCCGACGCGGACGGAATGCCGAAGTGTGTCGCCCGGCCAAAGCGCAGGCCGCGCGCCATCGCCAGCAGAATCGCGCGCACGGTGCGCACCTCGACGCCGCATTGCTCGGCGTACGCGGCGCGCGCCGTGGCATCGGCGTGCATCAGCGGACCGGTGGCAAGCAACTCCAGCGAACTGAGCACCGAGCGGTGCAGCCGCTGAATCTCTTCGAGCTTCGACTGCGGCACCTCGATTTCCTTCGCCACCGAAGGCATCAGCGAACGCAATTGCACGAGCCGCCTGTTGATCGCCAGAAAGCGCTTGACCTGCTCTTCCTCACTAGTCGTCTCGCCCTCCAGCAGCCGCGTGTAGACGCGCGCGCATTCGCGGAGATTCGTCGCGAGCCCATAGCGCCACGAATAAGTGGCATGCAGCGGCAGCGCAAACGAAAACGCCAGCGCGATCACGATGCCGATCAGCACGTTCGCGGTGCGCCACAGGCCGACGTCGATCAGATTGTCGCCGTGGCCCGCGACGATGCACATGGTGATCGCCGTCAAGAGCCCGATATAGCCTGACGAGCCGATCGCGAACCAGGCGCAGATGCCCGCGACGATCGACATCAGCACATAAGTGAGCGGCGGCGAGTCGGTCAGGTTCTGCAGCACGATCAGCGCGAGCCCGATCGACGCGCCGAGCAGCGTGCCCGCCGCCCGCTCCGCCGCCTTCTTGCGGATATTGCCGTGATGCTGCAAGCCGCCGATCACCACCAGCAAAGTGACCGACGACCAGATGCCGTGCGGAATGTCGATGCCGGTGGTCGCCAGAATCGAAACCAGCATGGCCAGCCCGACGCGCAGACTGTGCAGCACCTTGGCGTGGCGATAGCGGTAGTAAGGCGACGTAACCGCGCGGACCATCCGGCTGAGCGCCGAGCGGCGTGGAATCACGGTGTGGGAATCGGCAGAAGCCATGGCGGCGCGCTCGATGCGGTGAAGGACGGTTCCGCTATCCTGCCCTGGAGTGCCTCATCAGGACAAACGCCCGCACACTTTCGTGTGCGGGCGTTGCGGTTTTCAGGCTGTCGTGCCCCGTGAAGCGGCACGACGCAAAGCAGCCGTGATCAGCTTTCGACCACGTCCAGATAGTCTTCCGGACGGGTACGGTCTTCAGCGCGCTGCATGCCGGCCACGCGCACCAGCAGGCTCACCACCACCGCCACCACCAGGTTCACGATCAGCGACCACACCGCCGCATAACCCGGAATCCCTATGCCGAACAGGTGGATCGTAAAGATCGAGCCGGCCAGCTTCAGCGAAATCGCCATCCACGTGCCGGTTGCGATGCCGACTGCCCAACCGGCCAGCAGGCCGCGGTAGTCGAGCACGCGCGTGTACAGACCCAGCACGATCGCCGGCAAGGTCTGGATGATCCAGATACCGCCGAGCAACTGCAACTGGATCGCGTACGTCAGCGGCAGGCCGAGAATGAACGCCACCGCGCCGACCTTGACGATCAGCGAGACCAGCTTCGCGACATTGGTCTCCTGCTCGTTCGTCATGTTGCGATTCACGAACTCCTTGTGGATGTTGCGCGTGTACAGGTTAGCGGCCGCAATCGACATGATCGCCGCCGGCACCAGCGCGCCGATGCCAATCGCCGCGAACGCCACGCCGACGAACCACGACGGGAAGTAATGCAGGAACAGCGCCGGTACCGCGAAGTTCGGGCCGAACGCCTTGAAGTACGGCGCGAACTCCGGCATGTCCTTCACACCCGAGGCCAAGGCCATGAAGCCGAGCAGCGCGAGCAGGCCGAGCACCAGCGAGTAGGCCGGCAGCATCGCCATATTGCGGCGGATCGTGTTACCCGACTTCGACGACAGCACCGCCGTGATCGAGTGGGGGTACAGGAACAGCGCGAGCGCCGAACCCACCGCGAGCGTCGCGTACGCGCTGTAGCCGTTCAGGCTGGAGACGTCCGGCGCCTTGAGCAGCAGCTTGGCCGGCGGCACCACGCTGAAGATGTGGCCGAAGCCGCCCAGTTGCGGCGGAATCACGATGATCGCGGCGAAGATCACGATATAGATCAGGACGTCCTTGACCACCGCGATCATGGCCGGCGCACGCAGACCCGAGGTGTACGTGTACGCCGCCAGAATCGCGAACGCGATGATCAGCGGCAGATCGCCGACAAAGCCCTTGGTGTCGAAACCGAGCGCGCCGATCACCACTTCGATACCGACCAGTTGCAGCGCGATGTACGGCATGGTCGCGACGATGCCGGTCACGGCGATCGCCAGAGCGAGCATACGGCTGCCATAGCGCGCCGAAACGAAGTCCGCCGACGTCACGTAGCCCTGACGTTTGGCGATACTCCACAGCTTCGGGAACACCACGAACGCGAACGGATAGATCAGGATCGTGTATGGCAACGCGAAGAAACCGGTTGCGCCCGCACCGAACACCAGCGCCGGCACGGCGATGAAGGTGTACGCGGTGTACAGGTCGCCGCCCAGCAGGAACCACGTGACGATGGTGCCGAAGCGCCGGCCGCCGAGGCCCCACTCTTCCAGATGTGCGAGATCACCGCGCCGCCAATGCGCCGCGACAAAGCCGAGAATCGTGACGCCGATGAAAAACAGAACGAAGACGAAAGTTGCTGTGGCGTTCATTATCGTGCGCCCCCCTGCGTACGGCCGCTGGAGCGCGCCTTGGTCTTGAAGTACACGAGCGCTGTGATGACTGCGCTGATCAGCACCCACAGGAGCTGATACCAGTAGAAAAATGGAAAGTCGAACAGCACCGGTTCGACCTTGTTATATGACGGCACCCAGATCATCGCGATCCAGGGCAACAGCAGCAACCAGAGCCAGTGCTTGCTGGCCTTGTTCGCGTCGGCGTCGTGAGCCATGACGTCTCCTCTTCCCTATTATTGAAATGTTGGCCCGTGTTTGACGGGTGGTGGATCCCGCTGCGAGGGGTGGCCCCGCGAATGCCCACGGGCTCCCCGAAAGCTTCGAAAGAGTATAGGAGCGGCGAGAGCGCGGTCAAGCAGGGCCGACCCCAGCACGACCGTGCTTTCAGGGTCGGCGCGACGGTATTTCAGCAAGAGGAGTTGAAGCGCTGCGGCCAGGCGCATCAGGCCGTGCGGCTTGGGTCTGACAGGCCGGCCCGCTTCGCGAAGAAGAGGACCGGCTGTTCAATGCGCGATGGATGAAGGCGGCGAACGTCGCGTGGGCGCAACGGCGCGCGGCGCATGAGCCGGGTCATTCGGTCCATGCACTGCTTTGGATCGGACCGGCTTGCGCGGCCCGACCGCATAGGTCGTTGCAATCAGACCGAGAACGAGGCGCCGGTCTGCCCGGTCGATTCCTGCAGACCCTTGATCCACTTACGCGCGGGCAGACCGAGTTCCGCTTCGATCAGCTTGGCGCGCGCTTGCAGCGCCGTGAACGGCACCTCGAGCGCCGGACCCGAGAACGCGATCGCGATGCGGTTGCCGTCGTGCACTTCCGGCAGCGCGACCACGCGGCCGTCGAAGGCTTCGTTCAGACGCTTCATGTTGCGCACGAAGCTCGGGTGATCGCCGAACAGGTTCACCGTCACCACGCCCGCGTCGGTCAGGCACGCGCGCGCCGCACGATAGAAGCCGACGCTGTCGAGCACCGGACCGCGCGCCGTCGCGTCATAGACGTCGATCTGCAACGCGCCGATCGTGCCATGATTGGCGCCGTCGTTGACGAAGTCCCACGCATCGGTTTCGTGTACCGTCAGACGGGCGTCGTCGTGCGGCAGTTCGAACATCGTGCGCGCGGCCACCACGACCGCCGGATTCACTTCGACCGCCTCGACCTTCGCGCGCTTCAGGAAGCGGTACGCGAACTTGGTCAGCGCCGCGGCGCCCAGACCGAGCTGGACGATACGCTTGGGCGTTTCGATGAACAGCAGCCAGGCCATCATCTGCTGCGCGTATTCGAGTTCGATGTGGTCCGGCTTGCGCAGACGCATTGCGCCTTGCACCCACTCCGTGCCGAAATGCAGAAAGCGCACGCCGCCCTCTTCCGAGAACGTCACCGGCGCGAAACGCGGCTTGCGCGGCGCTTCGATTTGCGGCGCGTCGTGCAGATCGTCGTCGCGCAAGACGCGCGTTTTGTTGCGCGTGGCGTTCTGCGTTTTCTGCGTTTTTTGTTTCCCACCGGCGACGTCAGCATCGCGGTTGCGGAAGGCACGCGCTTCGGCGGAAGCGCGCTTGATCAATTTCGTCATGTAAGGATGTCGCGCCAAAGACGCAATTTTTGGTCGAATGAGAGCATAGCATTCGCCGGACTCGACGAAGGCAATACGAGGGTGGCGTAGCCCGCCGCACCGATCACCGGCGCAAAACGGCCCGCCGTCTTGCCGTTGAAGCAGACTTTCGCGAGCTTCGGCGCGTGGGCGCGCAACGAAGCGAAATCATTGGGGCTGGCATTGCGGATCGCCGCGTCGAGGCTGCCTTCGCGTGTGCAGGCGGCGAGCACGTCCCACACGCCGATGCCGTGCGCGAGCACGCGGCGCAGACGCTCCTCGTACGTGAGCTCGGCGAGCGGCTCGTCGAGCACGATGCCGAGCAGGCGCCAGAACTGGTTGCGTGGATGCGCGTAGTACTGCGTCGCGGCGAGCGACGCCTCGCCGGGAAAGCTGCCGAGAATCAGCGTATGTGTATCCGCGGCGGCGACCGGAGGAAAGCCGCGCAGCATCAGCGGCTCCGTTCGTCGGACGCGCGCGTCGCGGGATGCGCGCGCGATGCGGTGTGCTCGAGCGGACGGCCATGTTCGCGCACCCGCGGATGCGCCAGCCACTCGTCCGATCTGCTCGCGCCGGACAAGGTCGCCAGATGCGTCCATAACGCCGGCAACATGCATTCGGTGACCATCAGCGGCGCGCCGTGGCGCTCGAAAACGGAGCGGCGCGCGACCAACGCGTGCGGCGGCAACCCTTCAATCTCACGCGCAGCCAGCCGATAGAGCGGATGCCGCGCGGTCAACCTGCGGCTCACCAGCGACGAACGCGCCACGCTGCTATCGCTATACAGCAGTTCGGCCAGCGGCCGCGTGCGTAAGCGCCGTATGGCCTGCCACACGCCCGCGCTCGCGGCGAGCGCTGCGATGCTATGCGCGGCAACAAACGGCACGCCATCGACCGACAGCACGACTTCCCGAACCCACACCGGCGCACGCGACACGAGGCCGAGCGCGGCGCTCTCGTCGGCCCACGGCAGCGCGACGCCTTCGCGCGTCACGCGCACCGCGACCGCGCCGAGCGCGCGCAGATGCGCGGTCAGTGAACCACCACGGGTCAGCCAGTCTTTCTGGGCGGCGGTGAAACCGGGTAAGGGCGCGACGCGCCAGTGGGCGTCGGCGGCATCGAAACGGATAGACATGGTGTCGGATTATAACGGCGCGGCTGTCGGACCATTCGTCAACGCGCACACCCTGCCCTTCAGCAGATTCCATCGACTCTGACACCGGTCGTGATGCACTTCCACCGACGCGTCGATTTCAGATAGTTCCGATTCTCCGCGGCTCGCGTCGCGCGATAAAACCTCCGTGCTTTGCAAAGCCGGCCGCCCGCGATCGAATGGCGCGCCACGTGAACGAATAATCAAGGAGAAAACACGAAGATGAAGAACATCCTGAGCACAACCGCATGCGCCATCTCTGTCCTGCTGATGGCAGGTTGCGCGGCGCAACTGAACCGCGACACGGAGACATCGTTGAACAAGGCCGTTGGCATCGAGGTGGCGCCGGTCGCCGGCGGCGTCGCGGTCAAGCTGCCCGAAACCGCCCTGTTCGATTTCAACAAATCCGACGTGCGCAGCGACACGGCCGCGGTCATCGATCGTTCGGCCGTGCTGCTCAAGCGCAGCAAGAAACCGATTGTCGTCGAGGGCTACACCGACAATGTCGGCACGCTCGAATACAACCAGCAACTGTCCGAAGCGCGCGCGACCGCGGCGGGTTACGCGCTCGTGGCGCGCGGCATCGCAATGGACCGTATTCGCACGAAGGGCAACGCGTACAACAATCCGGTGGCGAGCAACGATACGCCCGAAGGCCGCGCGCTGAACCGTCGCACCGAGATCGTCGTGCGTGGCGAGACGATGGATACGTTGATGGGCAAGAAGTAACCGACGGCCATTTCGCGGTCACCTTCAACTGAAAAAACTGGGCGCGTGTGAGGCCGCCCGGTCTTCAGTCAGCGACAAAATCGCGCAATGATGAAGCGCGTGCACGTTGTGCGGCTGTGCCGCGAGGACTCGCTCATAGTCCGCAATCGCCATGTGATGGCGCCCCGCGACGAAGCAGGCGTCGGCCGTGCGCGGTGATCGCGCCGACATCGTCGGAGACGCTGGTGGGGAGAGAGAAATCGGGTTCGTGCATCGACGTGGATCAGTTGCGTGAGTGACTCAACCTGCCGTGGCTTGCGCCGCTCAGGCTGTCCAGTCCGGCGCCATCATCGTCTTCAGACGCGCGACCACCCGCTCGACGACCGGTGCCCATTGCGCAGGCTGCGGCTGCCGGAACAGCTCGACCGAGTCATACCAGGGCTGCGCTTCTTCGTTGCCCCACGACCAGTGCGAGACGTGATCGAGCATCGCCAGCACGCGATGCCCTAACGCGCCGCCGAGATGCAACGGTGCGCTGTCGATCGTCACCAGCGCGTCCAGCGCGGTGAGATGCGCCGCCACGTCGTCGAAGCCGTCTTTGTAATCGCCGGTCAGATCGCACAGGCGATATCCCTGCGCGGCGAGCGCCGTCACATCGGCGTGGCGCCCGGGCGTGAGCGGATGGAATACGACATCCGGAAGCGCCAGCAGCGGCGTCAGCGCCGCAAGCGGAATCGACCGCTTGGCGTCGCGCCGATGCGTCGGGCTGCCCGACCAGACGAGACCGACGTGCCACATCGCATCGGGCGCGTACGCGCTGATCCGTTCGCGCCAGGCCGCCGCCTTCGTTGTCTCGGCCTGCAGGTAGGGCGCGCCGCGGACCTGCTCCGACTCGAGACGGAGCGCGAGCGGCAGGCTCATGAGCGGCAACGCGTAATCCGGCGAGCCGAGCGGACCTGCTTCGATCGACACGCAATCCGCGTAGAAACGCGCAAACAGCGGCTGCAACGCGCGACGCACGGCGAGCACCAGCCGCCCGCCTTCGTCACGCACGCGTGTCGCCAGATCCGGAACGAAGCGGACCATCTGGATGTCGTCGCCGCTGCCCTGCTCGCTGTGCACGACCAAGGTCTTGCCGGCGAGCGCTTCGCCATGCCAGCGCGGGCACAAGCGCCTCATCACGCTGACGACGTTGTTCTGTTCGCGGTCTTCGCGCGCGAGACGCGCCTCGAAACGCGGCCACGCGCTCGACCAATCGCCGCGCCGCAGTTCCAGGTCCGCCAGATCGACCGCTGCCTGCACCGCTGACGCATCGATCGCGAGCGCCGCACGCAGCGCCGCCTCGCTGTCCTCGTAGCGCGCCTGCTCGTTCAGATACATGCCGATGGCCGCCAGCACATCCGCATTGCCGGGCGCGACGGCGTCCACGGCGCGCATGGTGGCCTCCGCCGCCGCCGCGTCGTTGCACTGCCATTGCGCGTGGCTGAGCTGCCACGCCATCTCCGCATCGGCGGAATTGCGCGCAAGACATTCGCGGCAGATACGCTCGACCATCGACCAATCGCGCATCTCGCGCAACGCCAGCACGAGTTGCAAAGGCAACGCCGGATCGATCGCGGGGTCGAGCGCATACGCGCGCGACAGCGCCGCGCGACGCTCGTCCCGCGCGCTTGTCTCCGGCAGCGCCGCCAACGCGATCGACAACCACCACGGCGCGCGCGCGTCCTGCGGCGCTCGATGCTCGTAGGCACGCAAGATTCGCGCGGCCGCCGAGTGCGCGCCGCACGTGTCGATCAGCCACGCGACCCAGTCGATCGTTGTTTCGACCGGCTGAGCGGCCACCGCCCGCTCGCTGTTGCGCTGCGCGGCGCCGGCGTAGCCGAGCGCGTCGGCGAACAGCGCGACCCGCGCATGGCGCGCTCCGTTCGCGCACGCTTGCGCCTGCGACGCGCTGTGATACGCCTCTTCGAAACGCCCCGCGCTAGCGCACAGGTCGGCGTGCAACTGCGGCGTCGCGCCTGCCACGGCGAATTCGACTGCGCGACGCGCGGCGGCATCGAAACCTTGTCCGCGCAGGATGGACCACAGGAGATGAACGGAATCGAGAGGTACTGCCAGAGCGGAATCGGACATGGGAATTCGAAGCGTTGTTGTTGTCATGCGCGAAGGCGTAATCACAAAAATAGGACTCGGTGCTTTCAATGCTTAGAGATTAGAAATAATCCTTCAAGCCTTCGAATAAAATTCGCGCGAGCATAAGACAAAACCGCGCTTTTACATCTCATAAATCAATCTCAATTTAATGCCATTGATTCTATTTAGTTAGTTAACCATAATTAATCCCAGTCGACTACGAGTAACACCTGTTAGTCGATCAAATCGATCAACCACAGCATGGAGCAACGTTTGAATACTGGAAAATTGAAGGAAACGTCCGACCGCATCGCTCATCTGGCTGCGGTCGTTTTACGGCGCGCGGGTATCGCGCAACTGGAGAAGGAACTCGCGGGCTCGGCGCTGGCGCAACATCACACGTCGAAACAGACCAGCAAGGCCATCGGCAGCCTCGCCGCGAAAGTGCTGGCCGATCATGTTTCGTGTCATGAGGCGAAGGAATTGGCCGGTTGCGTCCTCACGCAAGTGCGTCATCTGGATGGGCCGGCGCCCGCGCGTTAAGCGTTCGGTCAGAGGCGCCAGAAGTAGACTCAACTGCGTTTCGCTCCGGCGCGTCCGCCGGGAAAAAAAATGCGCTGCCCCAAGGCAGCGCATTTTTAAACCCCGGCTTCAACGCAAGGCCGCGGATTCAAGCTCGGCACATACTCAGTTCGCGCGCGCCAGCAAGAGCGCATTGGTGCGCTTCACGAAGCTCGCCGGATCGTCCAGCGCGCCTCCTTCAGCGAGCAACGCCTGATCGAACAACAGATGGCACCAGTCGTCGAAGTTCGCGCTGTCCGCGTGCAAACCCTTCACCAGCGCGTGCTCAGGATTCACTTCGAGAATCGGATGGAACGACGGCGCTTCCTGCCCCGCGGCCTTCAGCATGCGTTGCAGATAGCCGCTCATTTCGCCGTCGTCGGCAACGAGGCAGGACGGCGAATCGGTCAGGCGGAACGTGAGACGCACGTCCTTGGCCTTGTCCTTCAGCGCTTCCTTCATCTTCTCGACAAGCGGCTTGAACTCTTCGCCAACTTTCTCCTGCGCCTGTTTTTCTTCGTCGTTCAGCGCGCCCAGATCGAGATCGCCACGCGCCACGCTTTGCAGCGGCTTGCCTTCGAACTCGTTCAGGAACGACAGAATCCACTCATCCACGCGGTCGGTCAGCAGCAGCACTTCCACGCCTTTCTTGCGGAACACTTCGAGGTGCGGGCTGTGGGTCGCGGCCTGCCAGGTGTCGGCGGTCACGTAGTAGATCTTGGTCTGCTCGGGCTTCATGCGCGCCACGTAGTCGGCCAGCGACACGGTCTGCTCCGGTGTCTCCGTATGCGTCGACGCAAAGCGCACGAGCTTCGCGATCCGATCGCGATTGGCAAAGTCTTCGCCGATGCCTTCCTTCAGCACCTGGCCGAATTCCTTCCAGAAGCCCGCGTACTTTTCCTTGTCCGCCTCGTTGTCCGAGTTGGCCAACTCTTCGAGCATGGACAGCGAACGCTTGGTCACGCCTTCGCGGATCGCCTTCACGTCGCGGCTTTCCTGCAGAATTTCGCGCGACACGTTCAGCGGCAGATCCGCCGAATCGACCACGCCCTTCACGAAGCGCAGATACGCGGGCAGCAGTTGCTCGGCGTCGTCCATGATGAACACGCGTTTCACGTACAGCTTCAGGCCGCCGCGATGATCGCGGTTGAACATGTCGAACGGCGCGTGGGTCGGCACGTACAGCAATTGCGTGTACTCGCTGCGGCCTTCGACGCGGTTATGCGTCCACGTGAGCGGATCCTGATGGTCGTGCGAGAGGTGCTGATAGAACTGCTTGTACTGCTCGTCGGTAATGTCGTTCTTCGAGCGCGTCCACAGCGCGCTGGCCTGATTGACCGTCTCGTCCTCGTCCTTCGTGACCATCTCGCTCTTTTCCGCGTCCCACTCTTCCTTTTGCATCAGGATCGGCAGCGCGACGTGGTCGGAGTACTTCTGAATGATCGCTTTCAGACGATGCGACGACAGCAGGTCGTCTTCATCCGCACGCAGATGCAGCGTGATGGTCGTGCCGCGCGCGGCGCGTTCGATCTGCTCGACGGCGAAATCGCCTTCGCCCGCGCTTTCCCAGCGCACGCCTTCCGAGGCCGGCAAACCGGCGCGGCGCGTTTCGACCGTGATCTTGTCCGCGACGATGAAGCCCGAATAGAAGCCCACGCCGAACTGGCCGATCAGCGCCGCATCTTTCTGCTGGTCGCCGGAGAGCTTGCCGAAGAATTCCTTGGTGCCCGAGCGCGCGATCGTGCCGAGGTTGGAGATCGCTTCGTCACGGCTCATGCCGATGCCGTTGTCGTCGAGCGTGATGGTGCGCGCGGTCTTGTCGTACGACACGCGAATCCGCAGATTCGGATCGTTTTCGTACAACGCACTGTTTTCGATCGCTTCGAAGCGCAGCTTGTCGGCCGCGTCGGACGCGTTCGAAATCAGCTCGCGCAGGAAAATTTCCTTGTTGCTGTACAGCGAATGGATCATCAGGTGCAGAAGCTGTTTCACTTCTGCCTGAAAGCTCATGGTTTCTTGTGCCATGGTCGGACTTCCTCTCTGTTGCGAATGGGGGTTCAAATCGGACGCGGCGCCGTTCGTTGCGGTTCACCGGCGACATCGGCTTGCCGTCGGCGTACCGCTGGTGGGCTGCTACCGGGGCGAAGCGTCAGTCGCTGAAACGCCGGCCGCCGGATTGTCCGCGTAATTGGGGGCAAGCCGGCGCGGTTTCAAGAGGCGCGGCGCGCCACGCTGTCGAGATAACGGCACAAGAAGGTGGCCAGCTCCGGATCGCCGCAATTGGAAATATTAAAGCGCATCCAGGTGGTCGACGACTGCTGCGGTGAAAACAGGCTGCCGGGCGTCAGTAGAAAACCGGCTTCGTGGCCGGCGGCCGCCAGCGCGTCGGCGTCGACGCCCGTGTCGGCCCACAAAAACATGCCGGCCATGGGCGTCAGGAACAGCTTGAGGCCGGTCTTCTCCAGCATCCGCACGGATTTCTCGCGCACGCCGTCGAGCCGCACGCGCAGCCGTTCGACATGCCGCCGGTAGTGACCTTCGGTCAGAATCTTGTACAGCACACGCTCGTTCAGTTCCGGGCTCGTCATGCCAACCAGCATTTTCTGGTCGCTAACCGCGGTCGCCACTTCAGGCGCGCACGCAATGAAACCGACCCGCAGATTCGGCGCGAGCGTTTTCGAAAAACTGCCTAGGTAGATCACGCGTTTCAACTGGTCGAGGCTCGCGAGCCGCGTGCCCGGATAGCTCGGAGGACACAGATCGCCGTAAATATCATCTTCGACGACGATGAAATCGTACGCTTCAGCGAGACGCAGAATGCGGAACGCCTGGGCCGCCGTGAGCGACGTGCCGGTCGGGTTCTGCAGCACCGAATTGATCACCAGCATTTTCGGCCGCCACGTCGCTACGAGCGACTCGAGCGCGTCGAGATCCGGCCCGTCCGGCGTGTACGGCATGCCCACCAGCCGCGCGCCCTGCGACGCGAACCGCCCAAACATCTGAAACCACGCCGGATCGCCGACGATCACCGCATCGCCCGGCTTCACGTAAATGCGCGAGATCAGATCGATGGCCTGCGTGATGCCAGACACCATCACGATCTGATCCGGCGATGCACCAATCTCCAGTTCTTCGAGCCGCGTCTGCAACTGCTGGCGCAACGGCAAAAAACCCAGCGGTGTTCCGATGCCGAGCATTTGCGCGCCGCTTTGCCGGCCGAGCGTGCGCAGCGCGTTGGTGATCAGGTCGCCGTCGAGCCAGCGCGCCGGCAGATAACCGAGGCCGGGACTGCGCTCGGGACGCGCGCCGGTATGCAGCATGTTGCGCAGCAGCCAGACCACGTCGATCGTGGCAGGCGCCGGCGCCGCCGCGGTCAGCGGATGAATCTCGGCAGTGGTGCTAGCCGCGCCGCCCAGCCGTTCGCGCACATAGAACCCGGAGCCGCGCCGCGACTCCAGAAAACCCTGCGCCACCAGCCGTTCGTACGCCTCGACCACCGTGAAGCGCGACACGCCCTTGTCGAGCGCCAGCTTGCGAATCGACGGCATGCGCATGCCGGGGCGGAACACGCGCTCCTCGATGCGGCGGCGCGCCCACTGGACGAGCTGCTCGACCAGCGTCAGCGACGCCGTGTCGTGCGGGGTGGGAATCTGGGCAAGCGGGACGGACATGACTGGGCTCCAACTGTACCGAACAGTATCGAATCGATTGTACCGTTACTGTGCCGGTCGGCGTCGCTACATTTGAGATAAGTAAAGGATGGAATGGCGGCACTGCAAGCCTCACGACGCCCCACGCGCGCTCCGGCAAAACCCTGCCGAACACCATCCGCATGGCCCGCCGATCCGGCAAACGGTTATGCTTACGGCCCCGGCAGCGTTGCCGCGACACCCGGCACGCTCCGGTTTACCGCAGAAACCGTTTCCCCGATCCGTCATGACTGCTCATCCGCTCCGCCTCGATCACCTCGTGATTTCCGCCCGCACCCTCGACGAGGGCACGCAGTACGTCGCCGATACGCTCGGCGTCGCACCGGCCGGCGGCGGCGCGCATCCGCTGATGCGCACGCATAACCGCCTGCTGAGTCTATGGGGCGGCGTGTATCTGGAAGTGATCGCGATCGATCCGCAGGCCGCGTCGCCGGCCGACGGCAGCGCGCCGCGCCCCCGCCTGTTCGCGCTCGACGACCCGGCAACACACGCACGGCTCGAAAACGGGCCGTATCTGTCGCACTGGGCCGCCCGGGTCGAACGGCCGAAACACCTGCCGACGTGGCAAGCGCAGTATCCGCAGCGCATTCCTCCCGTCGTGCCGATGACACGCGGCGATTTCACGTGGGGCCTGACCGTGCCCGACGACGGCGCGTTCCCCACCTGGCAAGGCATCGGCGACGGCGTGCTGCCCTCGCTGATTCAGTGGGACACGACGAAGCATCCGTCGACGGCCCTGCCGGAAACGGAGATTTCGCTGAAAGCGTTGAAAGGCGCACATCGGCAAGCCGACACGGTGGCGGCGCAACTTCGCTGGCTCGGCGCGACGCATCTGATCGAGTTGCAGCCCACGGAAGGCGCGCCGGCGCTCATCGCCGAGTTTGAAACGCCCGACGGTCTACGGACCCTTAAATAAGCAGCGCGCGCGGGTCGCCGACTCGCGCGATAATTGAAGTTTGACCGGTTCCAGTACCAGCAGAGGAGACCATGAACCAAAGCGACTTGAAAGCCCCCACGTGGCAATTGTCCGAACGTGCACGCAAGCTCACGAGCTCGGCGATTCGCGAGATTCTGAAGGTCACGGAGCGGCCCGAAGTCATTTCGTTCGCGGGCGGCCTGCCCTCGCCGGCTACCTTCCCGGCCGAACGCATGCGCGCGGCATCGGACCGCATTCTGCGCGACGAACCCGCCGCCGCGCTGCAATACAGCGCGACCGAAGGTTTTCTGCCGCTGCGTGAATGGATCGCCAAGCGCTATTCGGTGAACGGCGCGCAGATCCGTCCGACTCAGGTGCTGATCACCACCGGCTCGCAACAGGCGCTCGACCTCCTCGGCAAGGTGCTGGTGTGCCCGGACAGCCCGGTGCTGGTCGAAACGCCGACCTACCTCGGCGCGCTGCAATCGTTCTCGATGTACGAGCCGCGTTACGTGCAAGTGCCGACCGACGAACACGGCCTCGTTCCCGAAAGCCTCACGCCCGACCTGACGGCCGGCGCCCGCCTGTTGTACGCGCAACCCAACTTCCAGAATCCGACGGGCCGCCGCCTGCCGATCGAACGCCGCCGCGCGCTCGCCGAATTCGCGAAGACCGCGCCGTTCCCGGTGATCGAAGACGATCCGTACGGCGCGCTCGACTACGCGGGCGAACCGCTGCCCACCATGCTGTCGATGTCGCCGGACCACATCGTCCATCTCGGTTCGTTCTCGAAGGTGCTGGCGCCGGGCCTGCGGGTCGGCTACATCATCGCGCCGGAAGAGTTGATCTTTAAACTCGTGCAAGCCAAGCAAGCCACCGATCTGCACACGCCGAGCTTCACGCAGCGCATCGTGTACGAAGTGATCAAGGACGGCTTCCTCGACACGCACGTGCCGACTATCCGCGAACTGTATCGCGATCAATGCGCGGCCATGCTGGCCTCGCTCGAACGCTACATGCCGGAAGGCGTAAGCTGGAACCGTCCGGAAGGCGGCATGTTCGTGTGGGTGAATCTGCCCGCGCAGATCGACAGCATGCAGTTGCTGGAAGAAGCTGTCGCGCAGAACGTCGCGTTCGTGCCGGGCGGTCCGTTCTTCGCGAACGAAGCGCAACACAACACGCTGCGCCTGTCGTTCGTGACGGTGCCGCCGGCCAAAATCGACGAAGGCGTGTCGCGTCTCGGCGCGCTGATTCGCGCGAAAATCTGAACGCTGCCGCGCGCTGTTTGTGTGTTTCTTGCGCGCGGTTTGCACGATTCTCGCCCGGCCCGCATCCACCGAATTCCACTACTGACGAAGGACACACCATGGCTCAAACGAATGTGTACGACAAGCTCGAGGAACTGGGCATCGAACTGCCGACCGCCGGTGCGCCGGCTGCCGCGTATGTGATGAGCGCGCAAAGCGGCAACACGGTGTATCTCTCCGGACATATCGCCAAGAAGGACGGCAAGGTGTGGACCGGCAAGCTCGGCGCCACCCTCACCACCGAGGAAGGCAAAGCCGCCGCACGCTCGATCGCCATCGACCTGCTCGCCACGCTGCACGCGCACGTCGGCGATCTGAACCGCGTCACGCGCATCGTCAAGCTGATGAGTCTCGTCAACTCGACGCTCGAGTTCACCGAACAGCATCTGGTCACCAACGGCGCGTCCGACCTGGTCGCCGACGTGTTCGGCGAACGCGGCAAGCATGCGCGTTCGGCATTCGGCGTCGCGCAGATTCCTCTCGGCGCGTGCGTCGAGATCGAGATGATCGCCGAAGTCGAGTAACGCAGTAACGCACTCGAAGCCGCCGGTTCGTCCGGCGCAGTGAGACAGGAACGCGTCGCGAGGTGTCAGCCACCCGCGGCGCGTTTTGCATTTGTGGAGAGGTAGATCGTTCCGTCGTCAACGGATAGAATCCGCCAACCCTATCCATTCGTTTGATTCGCTGGACCGCGCCCCATGCCTGCCCACACTGTCCGTTTCAAACAAGTCGACGTGTTCACGTCGGTGCCGTTCAAAGGCAATCCGCTTGCCGTCGTGTTCGATGCCGACGCACTCGATGCGAATCAGATGCAGGCCATCGCTCGCTGGACCAATCTGTCCGAAACGACTTTCCTGTTGAAGCCGACCGACCCCGCCGCCGACTATCGTGTGCGCATCTTCAGTACGCGTGGTGAAATGCCGTTCGCGGGTCATCCGACGCTCGGCACCGCGCACGCGCTGCTCGAAAGCGACTATCAGCCGAAGCAGGCCGGCAAGCTCGTGCAGCAATGCGGCGTGGGACTCGTCGAACTCGAGGCGCTGCCGGGATCGGACGGCGCGTGGGGCTTCGCCGCGCCGCCCGCGCGCGTCACGCCGCTTGCCGAGGATCGCTATGCGGCGCTGTCTACGGCTTTACGTAGCAACGCGATCGATTTCAGTGCGACACCCTGCGCGGTCGACAATGGTGCGCCGTGGCTCGTGGTGCGCGTCAATTCGGCGCGTGAATGCCTCGCGCTAGCACCCGATGCCACCGCGCTCGCCGACATCGTGCATTCGGTGGGTACGCATGGCCTCGCGGTCTACGGTCCGCACGAGGCCGGCGGCCCGGCCACCTTCGAGGTGCGCTGCCTGATGGCCGGCGGCAGTTTCGGCGTCGGTGAAGATCCGGTGACAGGCAGCGCCAATGCCGCGCTTGCAGGTCTTCTGAGCGCCCAGCAGTTGCGCCCGGGCACGCACTATTCAGCCCGTCAAGGCACCGCGCTGGGCCGAGCCGGCCATGTCTCCGTGCACTACGACGACGCACGCAGCAAGACATGGATTGGCGGCTCGTCGGTGACGATTGTCGACGGCACGTTTCGCTTGCCCTGACCGGCACGCCCCTTGCCTCGCTCATGCGTCGGGCACGCAACCGGAAGCGGCATAGGGTTCGCCCTCCCTGGCCGCGCTTGACCACAAAACGCCGCATCGTTTGCACTATTAAATGCGCCTTGCATCGGAAGAGGCCTGTGAAAGGCCTGGCACACCTGAATGCTGGCACGCCTGAGCGCCGATTCCCGATGAAATACTCGAATATGACCGCGAAGCGGCGGCCTCAAGGGCGGCCACACAGGATGCCAAATTCACCGCGCCGGGCGTCTTGCCGCGCCCTCGTATACCCGATGCCCGGCCTCTTCCTTAATCCAGTGGCATTAAGTAATATCAAGACGTACCCGATGACCTGCGGATGGTCAGGCACGGCGCCACGCTTATTTCTTCTGCGCAGCAGTTCCGGCACCTTGGTCACCATGCAGCCACCCATGAAATCAGCGCAGTCGACGCTCGCTCGTTTGCAACCGGCCGGCACCCAGGCACGGGCCGCCCGATGAGTCAATCCCGCTTCTCCGACCAGCGCGAAGCCAAAACCCGCCGCGATCCCGCAGTGTCGCGCCGACGCGCGTTGCTCGCGATTCCCGCGCTAGGCGTATTGGTCCTGATCCTGCTTTGGACAGTGATCTTCGCGCGTCTGTCGGTCGAGAAAGAAGCCACGTATCGTGAGGCCATGGCCTCTGCTGCAATTCTCTCGGCGGCGCTGGAGCAGCACACGGTCAAAGCGATTCACCAGGTCGATCAGATCACCCGCTTCGTCAAATTCGAGTTCGAGAAAACGCCGAATCATTTTGATCTCGCGAGCACGGTGGAAAAAGGCGTCGTGCAAAGCGAGACGCTGGTGCAGGTGTCCTTGATCGACGAACACGGCACGTTGATCGCCAACACCGCCGAACTCAATCCCAAGCGCATCGATCTGTCCGACCGCGAACACTTCAAGGTCCACGAACACGAGAACGACGACCAGTTGTATATCAGCAAGCCCGTGCTCGGCCGCGTGTCCGGCCACTGGACCTTGCAGATGACGCGGCGTCTGAATCATCCGGACGGCTCGTTCGCGGGCGTCGTGGTGGTCTCGGAAGATCCCAGCTATTTCACCACCGACTTCTACAACAACGCGGCGATCGGCCGCGAAGGCGTGATCGCGGTGATCTCGGACAACGGCACCGTGCTCGCGCGGCGCACCGGCAGCACCGAAACCGCCAACGGCGTATTCTCGGCGAGCGGTTCGTATCCGACCTCGGAGCATGTGTCGGGCACTTACGTCGATTCGATCGACAACGTCACGCGCATCGTGTCGTACCGGCATATCGACGGTTATCCACTCGGCGTGCTGGTGGGTCTCTCGCAAGCCGAAGAATTCGCCGACTACAACCACACGCGCAACGTCTATCTGATGATGGCGGGTTTCATCTCGCTCGCCATGCTGAGTTTCTTCGCCGTGGCCACCGGCCTGATCGGCAAACTGCTCGGCCGCGAGCGCGAGATGACGCATCTGGTCGAATACGACCTGCTCACTGGTTTGCGCAATCGCTACGCGACGCTGCAGACCCTGCGGCACGACGTGGCGCAGCAGGCCAACCTCGGCCGCCTCGCAATTCTCTTTATCGACCTCGACAACTTCAAGACCGTCAACGACACGCTCGGCCACAACGCCGGCGACATCGTGCTGCAAATGACGGCCTCGCGGCTCGCCACCGCGGTCGGCGAAGGCGGCGCGTTGAGCCGCATCGGCGGCGATGAGTTCGTCGTTGTGATCAAGGGCGACGACGTCGAGAAGCGCGCCGTCGCGCTCGCCGAAGCCGCGGCCGAAGCGTTCGCCAAGCCGTTCGAAGTGCGCGGCAGTTCGTTCGTGCTGCATGCGAGCATCGGCATCGCGCTCTACTCGGTCGCCAACGAAAGCGAGATCGACCTGCTGAAAAAAGCCGACCTCGCCATGTACAGCGCGAAGGACGCGGGCAAGAACTGCTATCAGTTCTATTCGCCGCAACTGTCGCATCGCGCGGATCATTTGATGAAGTGGGAACAGCAGTTGCGCGTGGCGCTCGCCGAAGGGCAACTGTTCCTCGCCTATCAGCCGAAGATCGATCTGACGCGCCGCTGCATTACCGGCTTCGAGGCGCTGGTGCGCTGGAATCATCCGCAGCACGGTTTGATTCCGGCCAACGAGTTCATTCCGGTTGCCGAGTCGACCGGCCTGATCGTGCCGATCGGCGACTTCGTGATCGAGACCGCGTGCCGGCAACTCGCGCTGTGGCAGCAACAGGGCTACGACACGCTGTCGCTCGCGGTGAACATCTCGGCGGTGCAATTCTGGCGCGGCGACCTGTACGAAACGATCTCGCACGCCATCGAGGAAAGCGGCATCTCCGCGCGCCGCCTCGAGCTCGAAATCACCGAAACGGCGATGATGGAATATCCCGAACTCGTTTCGGAGAAGATCTTCGCGTTGAAGCGTCTCGGCGTGCGCATCGCGCTCGACGATTTCGGCACCGGCTATTCGTCGCTGTCTTATCTGAACCGCTTCTCGGTGGACACGCTGAAGGTGGACCGTTCGTTCATCCAGGCAATTCCGGGCGACCGCAGCGTCTGCGTGATGGTCACCGCGATCGTCAATCTGGCGCGTTCGCTCGGGCTCACGGTGGTCGTCGAAGGCACGGAGACCGAAGAGCAGATCGCGTGGCTCGCCGCGCTCGGCCATATCGAGGCGCAAGGCTTCCTGTTCTCGCGTCCGGTGCCGGTGGACGCGATTCCGGCGCTGCTGGAACGCTTCGGCGTCTGCGGCATGACGGGCCGCCGCACCGCGCACGAAGCCGACAGCACCAGCAGCGTATCCAGCACCAACACCTGAGCACGGCGCCCGTTGCGGGTCGTCACAGGTCATCTACCCGCAGCGCCGCAAAACCGGCTACATTCTCGCTGTACCGCATGACAGCGCGATGCCGCCCGCCGGCCGCGTCAGACCACTAAACGATGATCTCAAAGGACGAGCGCCCGCGTACCGGGCGCTCTTGGCGCCATGCAGATGATCACGAGCCAGGATGCTGCCAGACGAGGCGAACGGGAACCGCTATGGACGCTGTTCCGGGTCGTGTTCGGCCTGTCCGCGTTGTCATGGGGCGGCCTCGCGCTCATGGCGCAACTTGAAAACCATTATGTCGAGCGTGAAGGACGCCTCTCGCGCGTCGCTTTCTCCGATCTGATCGCGCTCGCCTGGATGGTGCCCGGACCGGTGGGCTGCAACGTCGCCGTGCAACTCGGGCATGCGCTGCGCGGACGCGCCGGCGCCTGGGTCGCGGGCATTGCCAGCGTCCTGCCCTTCTTCATGCTGATGACGCTGTTCGCGATCTTCTACCGCACGCCGTTCGTGCGCGCCGCCGCCTCGCAGACCTTGCTCAATCACTTCAGTGTCGTGCTGGCCACACTGATCGCGATCACCTGGTACAAACAGACGCGTGCGCTAGTGCGCGGCAAACTCGAATGGATCGCGGCGGTGCTGGGTTGCATCGCGCTGTTCTATGCGCGCAGTCCGGCCGCTTATGTCGTCATGCTCGGGGCGGCCTTCGGCACTGGCTGGTTCGTGAGCCCGGTACGCAATTCGCGCGTCGTCGTGTCATTCGCGCGCGGCGACTGGCAGACGCTGACCGCCCTGAGCGTGTTTCTTGCGTTGTTCGCGATGCCGTTGCCGCATCGCTATGAGCTCGCGCTGTTGTGGCCGCGGCTTGCGGGTGCCGGCATGACGTTGTTCGGCGGCGGCTTCTCGGCGTTGCCGGTGCTCAAGACGCTGTTCGTCACGCCGGCGATCGGCGTCTCCGATAACGACTTCACGCTGGCGTTTTCGCTGTCGCCGCTGTCGCCCGGACCGCTATTGAACGTGGTGCCGTTCTTCGGCTATCTGGTGGATGGCTGGGTGGGCGCGCTGATTGCCACGCTCGCGCTGTTCGTGCCGTCGGGGTGCCTCGTCGTGCTGGCGCAGCGGCATCTGCATCAGTTGAAGGCCAATCCGCGCTTCGAGCACGGTATGCGGATCCTGCGCGCCGTCACCACCGCGTTTCTCGCGGTGGCCGTGTTACGCATTGCCGCGCATGTGCCGTTCAAACCAATTTATCTGCTAACCGCGCTGTTCTCCGCCATGTGCTTCGCCAAGCTGAAGGTGCCGGTGTACGTGGTGTACGGGACGGTAGCAGTGGTGTGCGGGCTGTGGCTCGCGTATGGCGCGCTGATCTAGACGCCTCAAAAACCGCGCGACAGCACCGCGACGCCGATCGTCACCACGCCGAGCACGATATTGATCAGTACCAGACGACGGATCGTGCCGACGGCGCGCGCGCCATCCGGCCATTTTTGCGCCTGCACCGCGCGGCGGATGCGCGGGAACACGGCAAAGCGGATATGCCCGAAGATCAGCATCATCACGATGCCGAGGCCGGCCATGGCATGCAGCGGCCAGGCGGCATGCCCGCCGCCGAATTGCATTAGCAGGAATCCGCCGGTGAGGAGAATCACCAGCACCGAGGCGGCGACCCAATTGAAGAAGCGGCCGAACACCGATTCCCACAACGGCAAGCGTAATTGAGGCGAGAGGTCGGCGATTGCCGGACGCAGACAGAAATGCGCGAACACCATCCCACCTACCCACACTGCAACCGCGAGCAGATGGAGAAAGAGCGCGAGTTCGATAGCCTTGTTCATGTTGTTTTCCTCTCCCGACGACGCCACGCCGCTTATGACGAGTGCTATTAGCAAGCGGCTATTGAGCGCATTCGACCACGCACTATGCACGCAGTTCCATGACACTCGTGGCTTTCGCGCCGTTTTTGTAGTTGTTATCGCAGCATGTCCATCGTAATGGCGATGCTGCTCCCCGATTTGGTACTCCGACTACGCACGACAAGCGCCTCGCATGCTAGCAGACGCTTGCCGTGTCCCCACGTCAAGCTTTGTTAAACGGCCAGCACCGGACGCATACTTTCGAGCTTCATCTTGCTCTCAGGCGCGCGGCCCTTGCGCGCCCGCTTGCCGATATGCGGCGCGAGCGCTGCACCGCTCACCTTTTCTTCATCGACACGGCCGCCACGGCGCGTGCCGATCAACACGACACCCGCGTTGTTGATAGAGAGCGCCTGCGCGAGCGTTTCCGTGTCGTCGAGCCCCATCAGCGTGACGCCGCGGCCGCCGCCCGAGAGCGTCTTCATCTCGTCGAGGCCGAACACCAGCAGACGGCCGCCCGAGGAAAGACACGCAATGTGCGTCGCGTCCGGCAGCATCGGCATCGGCGCGAGCGGCGCGGCGCCGGCGTCGATCGTCATGAACGACTTGCCTGCCTTCACGCGGCTCACCATATCGCCGACCTTGGCGACGAAGCCGAAGCCGTTGCTCGAAGCAAGCAGCAACGCCTGATCCGCGGACGCCGCGTAGTAATGCATCAGATGACTGCCCGACTCCAGTTCGATCAGCGACGTGACCGGCACGCCGTCACCGCGGCCGCCCGGCAGCGTCGCCACCGCGACCGAGTAGACGCGGCCGTTGCTGCCCCACGCGACCAGCGTGTCAGGCGTGCGGCACTGGAACGCCGCATACAGTCCGTCGCCGGCCTTGAACGTGAAGCCCGCCACGTCGAGCCCGTGGCCCTTCAGCGCGCGCACCCAACCCTTCTGCGACACCACGACCGTCACCGGTTCGTCGACCACACGCGTTTCGAACGTCGCGCGCTTTTCCTGCTGGATCAGCGTGCGGCGCTCGTCGCCGTACTGCTTGGCGTCGCCTTCGATTTCCTTGATGAGCAGACGCTTCATTGCCGATTCGCTGCCGAGCAGTTCTTCCAGCTTGGCCTTCTCGTCTTTAAGTTCGGCCAGTTCCTTCTCGATCTTGATCTTCTCGAGCCGCGCCAACTGACGCAGCCGGATTTCAAGAATGTCCTCGGTCTGCCGATCGGACAAACCGAACGCGGCCATCAACGCGACCTTCGGTTCGTCCGATTCGCGAATGATGCGGATGACTTCGTCGATATTCAAAAAGACGATCATCCGGCCTTCGAGGATGTGAATCCGATCGTCCACCTTCGACAAACGATGCCGCGTGCGGCGCGTTACCGTGGCGAAGCGGAACGCGATCCACTCGTGCAGGATTTCGCCCAAGCCCTTCTGACGCGGCCGGCCGTCACCACCGACCATGACCATATTGAGCGACGCATTCGATTCGAGGCTCGTATGCGCAAGCAGCGTGTTGACGAAATCGGTCTGGTCGATGCGGCTCGACTTCGGCTCGAACACGAGTCGCACGGGCGCGTCGCGGCCAGACTCGTCGCGCACGGCATCCAGCAACGCCAGCATGGTCTGCTTGGTTTGCAATTGCTCGGGAGTGAGCGCCTTCTTGCCGAGCTTGATCTTCGGGTTGGTCTGCTCTTCGATTTCTTCGAGCACCTTCTGCGCCGCGGTGTTCGGCGGCAATTCGGTGATCACCAGTTGCCACTGACCACGCGCGAGTTCCTCGATCTTCCAGCGGGCCCGCACCTTCAGGCTGCCGCGGCCGCTTTCGTACGCGGCGGAAATCTCGGCATCGCTCGAAATGATCTGAGCGCCGCCCGGGAAATCCGGCCCGGCGATGTGCTGCATCAATTCCGCGTGTTCGATCTTCGGATTGCGGATCATCGCGACTGTCGCCGCCACCACTTCGCGCAGATTGTGCGATGGGATTTCCGTGGCCAATCCGACCGCAATACCCGATGCGCCGTTCAGCAACACGAACGGCAAGCGCGCGGGCAGCAGCCTCGGCTCGTCGAATTCGCCGTCGTAGTTTTTCATGAAATCGACCGTGCCCTGGCCGATTTCATCGAGCAGCAATTTGGCGATCGGCGTAAGGCGCGCTTCCGTGTACCGCATTGCCGCCGCGCCGTCGCCGTCGCGCGAACCAAAATTGCCCTGGCCGTCGATCAGCGGATAGCGCATCGAAAAGTCTTGCGCGAGACGCACCAGCGCGTCGTACGCGGACTGGTCGCCGTGCGGGTGATACTTACCGAGCACGTCGCCGACCACGCGCGCCGACTTGACCGGTTTCGCGTTGTCGGACAGACCCATGTCGTTCATCGCGAACAGGATGCGGCGCTGCACCGGCTTCTGGCCGTCGCACACATCCGGCAGCGCGCGGCCCTTGACCACGCTCACCGCATAGTCGAGGTACGCGCGTTCCGCGTAATTGCCGAGCGTGAGAAAGTCGCCCTCCGGGGGCGGCGGCTCGGTGAAAAGGTCGAGAGTGTTATCGTCGTCCATCTAGATTCCGTATCCGTGTTTGGCGTGAAGTTTTCAGGCGAAGTCAGAGCGCGGTCAGAACCGCTCGCTCAGATATCCGCTTCCACTTCGTTGCCCTTTTCTTCCAGCCAGCTGCGGCGCGACGCCGCTTCGCCCTTGCCCATCAGCATCGTCATGCGCGCGACCGTGGCGTCGTAGTCGAGTTCGCCGAGCGCCACCGGGGAGAGGCGCCGCGTGTCGGGGTTCATCGTGGTGTCCCACAACTGTTCCGCGCTCATTTCGCCGAGGCCCTTGAAGCGGCTGATGGACCATTGCGTGTCGCGCACGCCGTCCTTGCGCAGCTTGTCGAGAATCGCTTCGAGTTCGCCTTCGTCGAGCGCGTACAGCTTCTGCGCCGGCTTCTTGCCGCGCGCGGGCGCGTCGACCCGGAACAGCGGCGGACGCGCCACGCACACGTGCCCACGTTCGATCAGTTGCGGGAAATGCTTGAAGAACAGCGTGAGCAATAGCACCTGAATGTGCGAGCCGTCGACGTCCGCGTCCGACAGAATGCAGATCTTGCCGTAGCGCAAATTCGACAGATCGACCTTGTCGTCCGGACTGTGCGGATCGACGCCGATCGCCACCGAAATGTCGTGCACCTCGTTGTTGGCGAACAGGCGGTCACGTTCGGTTTCCCACGTGTTCAGCACCTTGCCGCGCAGCGGCAGGATGGCCTGGTATTCCTTGTCGCGGCCCATTTTCGCGGAGCCGCCCGCCGAGTCACCCTCGACAAGAAACAGTTCGTTGCGGCCGATTTCCGTCGATTCGCAATCGGTCAGCTTGCCCGGCAACACCGCGACGCCCGAACTCTTGCGCTTCTCGACCTTCTGCCCGGCACGCGTGCGCGCCTGCGCCTGCTTGATGACGAGGTCGGCGAGTTTCTTGCCGAGCTCGACGTGCTGATTCAGCCACAATTCCAGCGCCGGCCGCGCGAACGACGACACCAGCTTGACCGCGTCGCGGCTATTCAAACGTTCCTTGATCTGCCCTTGGAATTGCGGATCGAGCACCTTCGCCGACAGCACGAATGACACGCGCGCGAACACGTCTTCCGCCAAAAGTTTGACGCCCTTCGGCTGCAGGTTGTGCAACTCGACAAAGCTTTTCACCGCCTGATACAGACCGTCGCGCAAACCGGATTCGTGCGTGCCGCCCGCGGGCGTCGGAATCAGGTTGACGTACGACTCGCGCATGAGCGTACCTTCCTCGCTCCACGCGACGACCCACGCGGCGCCCTCCCCTTCGGCGAAGGTCTCTTCGCTCGCGCGCGAGTTTTCGGCATAGCGCTCGCCCTCGAACAGCGGAATCAGCAGATCGCTGCCGTTCATGCCTTCGAGCAGATAGCCGCGCAGACCGTCTTCATATTTCCAGGTTTGCTGTTCGCCGGTTTTCTCGTTGATCAGCGTGACTTCGACGCCCGGCAGCAGCACCGCTTTCGAGCGCAGCAGACGTTGCAGTTCGCCGAGCGGCAGGTTCGGCGAATCGAAGTATTTCGGATTGGCCCACGCGGTGACGCGCGTGCCCGATTTCTTGTCGCCTTTCGCGGCGGCGCGAATTTCGAGATCCTTGGCGACATCGCCATTGGCGAAACTCAGTTCGGCGATCTTGCCGTCGCGCCACACGGTGACGTCGAGGCGCGTGGACAGCGCGTTGGTAACGGACACGCCGACGCCATGCAGGCCGCCCGAGAACGTGTACGCGCCGCCGGCGGCTTTGTCGAACTTGCCGCCCGCGTGCAGGCGCGTGAAAACGATCTCGACGACCGGCACGCCTTCTTCCGGATGCAGACCGAACGGGATGCCGCGGCCGTCGTCTTCGACGGAGACCGAATGGTCCGCGTGCAGCGTCACGGTGATTTGCCGGCCGTGGCCGCCGAGGGCCTCGTCCGACGCGTTGTCGATGACTTCCTGAATGATGTGCAGCGGATTCTCGGTGCGGGTGTACATCCCGGGGCGTTGCTTGACCGGCTCCAGGCCCTTCAACACCTTGATCGACGCTTCGCTATACGCGGCGTTTGGCTTTTTCGTAGACATGGTTGACTCGGATGCGTCGGTTCATCGTTGTCCACAGGTCCTGTGGACAGGTCCGTGGACAATGCGTTGAGTTTTCAAAAAAAGCGAAACGAAACAACGGGGTTAGGTGGGTGCCCGCGGCGCGGGCAAGCTGTTTTGTCGCGTGGCTTCCCGTTGGCGCGCTCGACGGCGGCTCGAAACCCGCCCATCAGCCGGGCCGGGCAACGTCGACGCTGGTGCGAACGCCGGGGAAGCCTGTTCGCGGGGTATTTTACTGATTTCGATACGGGCGGCAATTCACGACGCGCGGGATTGGCCGTCCGGATAAGGGACGGTGGTGACGCGGCCCGTTCCCGCGCCGCGCGCCCATCTCACTTGCGCCGCTTTTCCAGCTCGTCCCAGCGTTCCAGCGCGACCAGCAGTTCTTCGTCGATCGCGGCATAGCGCTCCGTCAAACGCGTGCCTTCCTGCGCGTCTTTGGCGAACAGGGAACCGTCTTCGAGTTGTGCGCCAATCGTTTTCTGCTCGGCTTCGAGCGCGGCGATCTTTTCCGGCAGCGCCTCCAGTTCGCGCTGCTCCTTGAACGACAGCTTCGCGGCGCGCTGCGTATTGCGGCCCGCGGAACTGTCTTTGGCCGCTGCTGCATCTTTGCCTGGGTCCTTGCCGGCTTCTTTCTGCGCCTCCAGCGCCATTTGCTGCGAACGGTCGCGCTGGATCTGCCAATCGGTGAAGCCGCCGACATACTCGCGCCACTTGCCACCGCCTTCCGCCGCGATCACCGAGGTCGCCACGTTGTCGAGGAACGCGCGATCGTGGCTGACCAGCAGCACCGTGCCGTCGTATTCCGTGAGCAGTTCTTCGAGCAGTTCGAGCGTGGGAATGTCGAGGTCGTTGGTCGGCTCGTCGAGCACCAGCACGTTGGCCGGACGCGCGAACAGACGCGCGAGCAACAGACGGTTGCGCTCACCACCCGACAGCGACTTGACCGGCGAACGCGCGCGTTCCGGCGCGAACAGGAAGTCGCCGAGGTAGCTCATGACGTGCTTCTTCTGGCCGTTCACTTCGACCCACTCGCTGCCAGGGCTGATCGTGTCGGCGAGGCTCTTTTCCAGATCGAGCTGCGCGCGCATCTGATCGAAATACGCGACCTGCAGATTCGTACCGATGCGCACCGTGCCTTCGTCCGGCGCCAATTCGCCGAGGATCATCTTGAGCAGCGTGGTCTTGCCCGCGCCGTTCGGACCGACAAAGCCGATCTTGTCGCCGCGCATGACCGTGGCCGTGAAAGTATCGACCACCGTGCGCGCTCCATAGCGCTTGGTCACATCGGTCAATTCGGCGACGATCTTGCCGGACTTTTCGCCCTGGCCGACGTCGAGCTTGACGTTGCCCAGCACGTTGCGGCGGTCCGCGCGCTCGTTGCGCATCTCCACGAGCCGTGCGATCCGGCCGACGCTGCGCGTACGGCGCGCCTCGACGCCCTTGCGAATCCACACTTCTTCCTGCGCGAGCAGCTTGTCGAACTTGGCGGCTTCCACTTGCTCGATTTCGAGCTGCTGCGCCTTCCTGGTCTGGTAAGCGCTGAAATTGCCCGGATACGACAGCAGACGCCCGCGATCCAGTTCGACGATGCGCGTGGCGACGCGATCGAGAAACGCGCGATCGTGGGTAATGAAGAGCAGGCCCGCGCGCAGCGAGACCAGCAGGTCTTCGAGCCAGCGGATGCCGTCGAAGTCGAGGTGGTTGGTCGGCTCGTCGAGCAACAGCACGTCGGGCTGCACGACCAGCGCGCGCGCCAGCGCGACGCGCTTTTGCATGCCGCCCGACAGCGAGCCCACCCGCGCCTCGCCATTCAGACCGATCTGTTGCAGCGTGGTAGCCACGCGCGTGCTCCAGTTCCAGGCGTCCGAATGGTCCAGCGACGATTGCAGCGTGTTCATGCGCGACATCAGCGCGTCGTGCTCGGCGCCTTCCGGCTCGTCGGCGAGCTGGTTGGCGACCGCGTCGTATTCGTCCAGCAGCGCGCGGGCGTGCGTGAGACCGGCGGCGACCGCGTCGAACACCGTGTCGTCCGTATCGAACTCCGGCTCCTGCGGCACGTAGACCGTGCTCAGACTCTGCTGGCGCGTGACGAGGCCGTCGTCAGGCTTGGTCAGATCGGCGACGATCTTCAGCAGCGACGACTTGCCCGCGCCGTTGCGGCCGATCAGGCCGACGCGTTCGCCCGCTTCGAGAGAGAAATCCGCGTGATCGAGCAACGCGACGTGACCGAACGCCAGTTGGGCCCCGGTAATGGTGTAAAGCGACATGGAGAATTGGAGAAGACAGCGATGAGTCGGAACTACCCATTGTACCGGGCGCACGGGCGGGTGCCTGTATGCCGGAAGAGATAGGCCAAATGGCCGGCTTGCCGGACGCGGACAAGCCCGGTGCGCATGATGAAGACGCCGGACGGCGTTTGCACGCGCCCGGCTGTCTCGTGCGGCGGGTTACTTCACATGCACCGTGATGGTCTTGCTCATTTCTGGACCATACGAACGATGCGCGCCGTCGCCGAATTGCAGCGTCAGCGTGTGATCGCCCGGCGGCAGCGTCAGATCGGTTTCGGTCTGGCCCTTGCCGAAGTGCAGCGACTTGTCGTTCGCGGGAATGACCTCGCCCTTGGGCAGCGGCTTACCGTCCACCAGCAGATGATGATGGCCCGTGCCTTCCGTCATCGTGCCGGCCGGCGCGATCTTCATGCCGTCGACGCCGAACACCACGTGCACGGGATTGCTGACGGTGGCGCCGTCCGCCGGCTGCACGAACGACACGCTTGCGGCCTGCGCCGCGCCGGATACGGCGAGCAATCCGGCCAATGCCGCACCGACCAACCATTTGTTTTTGAACATCGTTTTTCTCCTTTTTGGGAAACGAGAGTCATGCGCGGGCCATGCCGGCAACGACGGCGCCTCAGTGGCCTGAGGCCGATCGTCGCAGTTCATGCCCGGCGCCCCGGCGCGCCGGTCCAAAAGATCAGCTGCGGATCAGAGCATACACGCTGTGTGTGACGCGGTCCGTCAAGTGGGTTCGGAGTTGGCGCGGGCGCTTTGTGGCGTTGCCACATCGGCAGTTTTCTGTCGGATTGACAAATTCCGGTAATATTGCGGGTCGCCGCCGTGCCCAAAAAAGGGGCAGACTGAGCGGATTTTGCATTGAACTAGAGAAGAGTGCGTCGTGAGCGAAGTAATTGAAGTGACTGAATATAAGAGCTGGGTCTGCCTGATTTGCGGCTGGATCTACAACGAGGAAGAAGGCCTGCCCGAGGAAGGCATCGCGCCGGGCACGCGCTTCGCCGCGATTCCCGAAGACTGGCGCTGCCCGCTGTGCGACGTGGGCAAGGCTGAGTTTGCGGTGGTGGAGTTCTGAGGCGGATTTACCGGATTGTCGGCGCGCTGCGTTAGTTCGTTGCGCGCGCTGGCGGTTCGTGCGGCCCAGCAGGCGTTGACTGCTGGGCCGTTTGCTTTGTGGGACCGCTTTATTGCGGCATCGCGGCGGTCTGTCTCTGTTGTAGCCGAAATTTCCCTCCCTGGAACACCAGTCAATCGACTTCTCCAAACGCGCCATGACTGTTCTGCCAGTCAAGGATGCCGGAGCGACAACCCGCCCAGCGGCCAACACTTGTCCGGTCGCGCCAGGTCTCACCCCGAAGCCTGTGCTGATTCCGCCATCGCCCGACTCTGCGCGGCGCAGCGCACATTGCGCTGTGTGTCGTCCCCGTAGAACACAAGACTAGGTGACGACGCAGTACGGGTTCCGGCCCGGCGCGCGTCCCCATAAAAAACCAAGTCGAAAAACAAACGGGGAGTAACACATGATAACGATATGGAGACACGGCATCGCGCTCGCGATGCTGCTTGCGGCAAGTACTGCGGCGTACGCCGAGGTGGACTGCGATGGCGGACACGGCGGATACCGCTTACAAACATCGGACGGCTGGTTTCAAAGCGACAAGCTAAAACATTTCGCGGTCTCCGCACCCTTCGGCGCGCTCGGTGCTTACCTGACACGCGACACCGAGCATCCCGTCATTTACGGCACACTTATCGGCACGATACCTGGCTTGATCAAGGAAGGCATCGACGGCACCTGCCGTACCAGCGGCTTTTCCTACAAGGATCTGGTCGCGGATATAGCGGGCGCGTTGTCGGGGGCTTTGCTGACCAACTGGGCCATCACCCTCAGTCGCGATACGCGCGGCCATACCGTCGCGGTCTCCTATAGAAACCGCTTCTGAGTGGCGATGTGGGAGTGGATTGCTCGGGAGGTCGGAGAGTTCGAGTTCGCGATCGGGAAGCGTCTTTAGGGCGCAGATTAGACGATCCGTGATGTGCTGCTGACTTTCTTTGGTCCTGCGCAGATTTGACGATGCGCTGCGTCGTCAGATTTGCTGCTGCGTTAGTTTCGGACGCATCGTGTGGGCGCTGCGGGATGTCGTCCGCGTTGATTTGCTGGCGATGTGTAGGCTGATTCGGCGGGCTTCGCGGTACTTTCATCACGAGCAGGCCGACGTCGATGGCGGTGCCGTCAACGGCCGTCTGGCCGCTGTCGATCTCGACCTCGTTCGCCGGCGTCCGGGCTTTTGCGGCGTCTCTGGTTTTAATCGCTTTTTGTTATACTCTGCCCTCGCTCGCGTACTTGGGCACGCCAGCGACTGCCGACTGGCAGACTGAAGCCATGTTTTACCTCGTTCCGAAACTATTGCAGTGCCAGGCCGCGGTTCGTCGCTACAGGGTCACTTAGCAGCGAAAGTGCAGCAAAGACTGCGATAAACTGGGTTCACAGGCTGTCACGGTGCTTCATTTAGGAAGAAGCAGAAAAGCCGGAAACGCCCACGGGATAAGGCTAGAGCCAATACCAGCAAGGGCTCGGTCGTCCCATTGCAAATATCCATCTCCCTGTAGTTCAGGGGGTGGAATGACAGGCGCAAGGCCTGTCAGATATGGATGGCTACCCCTGCTGTAGCAGATCTGTAGCAAACAAAATTCCCCTTTTAGCGATCGGCGGAGTATTCCGCACCCCCGGCTCGCCCGCTCATCCAGCAACTATCGGCCATATTGAGACATCCGCATGCGCATGTCGTATGACCGCTGCACCCGCGACTGCGGTCGCTCGCGTGGCAGTGACCTGTCACCCGTGATTTCCGGCGGTCTGCTTGCGACGAGGCAAACGCACGGCAAAAACCGTTTCCGTCTCGTCAGAGCGCGCCTCGATCTCGCCTCCATGGGCCTTGGCAATTCCGCGTGCGATATACAATCCGAGCCCCAGACTGCTGTCACCTTTTCCGGCTGACGGGTGCGGGCCACGCTGGAGAGGATCGAAGATGCGCCTGAGATTTGAACTCGCAATGACGGGTCCGCTATTCTTTACCTCCAGACTGACTTGCGCGTCATCGCAGGTGACATGCACACGCACCAGTTCGTCCGGCGTTCCGTATTTGATCGCATTCAGAACAAGATTACCTAGCAACTGCTGAAGACGACGGCCATCCCAGACCCCTTGGCAGTCGCCGACAACCTCCAGATCGACCTTTCGGTCTGGATGCACGACTCGCAGCTGGTCCAGTTCATCCGCAAGCACCTTCTCCAGATCGATGTCACTCGGCGCGATATTGATGTCCAGACCGAGCCGGGTTCGATTGAAGTCAAGCATGTCGTCCAGTAACGCCTGCATGCGAGCGCCACTTCTGATCAACCGGGATGCAGCCCCGGACACCGTCTCTCCAGCGCTCAAGGCCACCAGATACGACGCGGTGATCTGGATCGTCTGCAACGGACTTCGCATGTCGTGCCCCAGCATGCCGAGCAACAGGTTCCGCGCCTGATCTACCTGAGCAGTGAAAATGCCTACCGATTCGGCGACGGCCTGATCGATGGCCTCGTTGAAGCGGAGAATGTCCTCCAGATGGCCGGTATCTAGCTGATACCTGTCCAACCATAGGCGGAGGACGCTTGCGCGCAGCGCCCGATACTCGGCAATCAGTTGATTGATGTCGAAGCCGCCCCGTGCCCGCAGAACAGCATGCGTTTGTGCCGCTGTTTCTGGTGCCCCAGCCGGCGTTGACGACTGCCCGGTGGATTTTTTTATCCCGGCCTCCCGGCTCTGATGGGTCGCCAGGTCTTTTGCCACGCTCTTCAGAATCTGCTGCGCGTGGTCCCGCAAAGCCGGTGATCCAAGATTTTCCGCCGCAGGCAGTAGCGTTTCGGCGAAGGACTCCCATTCCGCCAGAATCGTCTCCATGTCGTTGAGGATGAAGTCAGCCAGCCGCATATCTGTCCCTGAAAGGCCGTGCAAGGATGCACAAGGTATTTTTGCGGAATCCGAGGCTATGTGCAAACTGATACATTAACTCCCCAGGTTCGCTAATTGCGCATCCAATGTCCCACACAGGGAGAACTTGATGCCGACCGCTATCTTTCCGCGCCTGCTAATCGCGGACGACGACCCGAATCTGCTAGCTGCATACTTACTGTTCTTTGAAACCTGCGGCTACGAAATTCGAACGGCGGCCGACGGACCACACGCACTGCGGGAATACCGCGCGTGGCATCCGCACGCAGTCGTTCTTGACATCCAGATGCCCGGGATGGACGGGTGTGCGGTAGCCAAAGAGATTCGGCGCTTGCAACCCGGAGTTGCTACGCTGCTGATAGCGGTTACCGCGCTTTGGTTGCCGTCTGACCGGGCCGCGTCAGTCCGGGCGGGCTTCAATCATCATTTTGTAAAACCGGTAAAACTGCCAGCGCTTGGGGCTAGGTTGACCCGCCACTTTCGAACCGGTGAGGCTTTTCGTTGAGCAAATTGACGCCGCTGGCGCCGACTGTGAGCGGCGATGGATCGCCGTTGCCCACCAGTACGTCAATGAGTTGCACGTGATGCAGCCTGCGCAATGCCTGGAGCACGGTGTTACGTGACCAGATTCTTGCCAGCCCTGTCGTCGAAGCTTGGCGCAAGGTTGTATCGCTCTTCGCACGCAGCGTTCCGATTGGCTTCGAATTGTCTGCATGCGATTGCGTTGTGGGTGACCGACGCACATCCGCCGGTAGGCCGCATGTCGACATTTGTTACGAAGAAATGGGCATGCTGTATGCGCTGCGTCTTGCGAGTGCCCGCTCACGATACTCAGCAGGAAGGACCGGAAGCCACCTCTTAGATCGCGGCATCGCAGTGGGACAGTGCCCAGACGGCGGGATTGTGCCTGTTCTATGCGAGCGATCTGATGACCACGCAACTTTCCAATGATCCGATTGAAGACACGCTCGCGCATCTTCTCGGGCGAATTGCGGTCCGTGACGCCACGGCGTTGCGCCAGCTCTATGACCTCACCTCACTGCGGCTCTACGGCTTGGCTATACACACGGTGGGACGGCGGGAATGGGCCGAAGAGGTGTTGCAGGAAGCGTTTATCAATATCTGGAGATTCGCCACGGGTTACAGCCAGACCGTATCGCCCCCTATGGCGTGGATGGCAGTGATTGTTCGCAACCGTGCGCTCGATCATCTGCGGCAACGGAGAGCGTTCGGCGCGTGTGCTGAGATCGCCTGGAACGAAGCGCTGGACGATTGCCTGACGACCAGCGCGCCCGAACCGTCCGAACATGTGCTGTCAAATCAGATGGCCCAGCAACTGTCTGCCTGCCTGGGGCAACTCGAGACAAATCAGCGGCGTGCGATTACGCTTGCATATTTTTGCGACTTTACATATAGCGAAGTGGCTGTATCAATGGGCGCGCCGCTTGGTACGGTGAAAGGCTGGATCCGGCGCGGGACTGAAAAACTAAAAATTGAGATGGAAGCTTTGGCTCGACCCGCTTTGACGTCCGCACATCTTCGGGTCAGTCAATGGGAAGACACGTTATGAAACTGTTGTGAGTCTCACCAGCGAAATTGCTGGCTGAGCATAATCGACTTTGGCTCCGCACGAAGCGTCGCCTTGACGCCCCGGCCCATCAGATTCGGCATATTCCTCCACGGATCGGCGCGAAGTCGGCACGAAGACCGGCAGTAGCCCCGCTTCGGAGCGATCCACAGCGACCGCTTTAGAGCGCGATAGTGCCATTCCCAGAAACTAGCTGAAGGGCTGCAACGGGTCGATACTGTTGAAAAAGTCGCTGACCGTCTCTCTCGGGAGGTTTGCATCGGTCTTCTTACCCTTGATCGACGCTCGCGAGCGGTTTGTGGGCCGATCTGAGAGGTCGATTTCTTAGCTTGCCGTTTGCAAAAGCCATATAGCGACTTTTTCAACAGTATCGGTCGCCTACTGCCGGTCGCGACCGTATGAGATTCGTGGAGCCCATGCCGTTTGCATGAGACAGCAATCGGCCGATGTTGTTGAAAAAGTCGCTTCGTGATTTTTTCCGTTCGCGCGCGCAAAAATCGACCTCTCAGATCGCCCTGCAAGCCGCTCGCGAAGATCGGTTAAGGGTATGAAGACCCCTGAAAACTTCGCAAGAGAGACCAATGGCGACTTTTTCAACAACATCGGCCATCTACGGACGTTGGCCTACGCTTTCACAGGGACGTTCCAACGTCAGCCCCGCGCCCAGGTACCGGACATTCAGGTAGACACTCGATCCGCCATAGCTTTCCGCTGCGCGCCGGACCGCTACCGTACAGACACATCGGTATCGCACGTGTGAACCTAGTTTTGCACCCTGTGCGTACCAGTTATTCCTTGGTCGCTTTCGTGAAGCACGCATTCGCGGGCAGCCGGTCTGGCGCAACTCAGCAAATCGCCGCTGTGGCAGAACACTGGACGTCACGGCACCTGCCGCTGGTCGGTCATCAGCTACGCGCAGCGCGTTGCCACCGTCTATGGGGGGGAACTTAAGGACCGCGGCAACACGCATCATTTGAAAGGCTTTCCAGAGAGAGTTATTCATGCGAATCGCACAAATTGCGCCGTTGCACGAAGCCGTACCTCCGCAATTTTACGGTGGCACTGAACGCGTGGTTTCCTATCTAACCGACGCGCTCGTCGACCTGGGACACGACGTGACCCTGTTCGCGAGCGGGGATTCGCACACGAAGGCCACGCTCGAAGCGGTGTGGCCGCACGCCTTAAGGCTCGATCCGGCGATCCGCGACGCTGTCGCACCACATATGCTGTTACTGGAAAAGGTGCGCGAGGTTGCCCACGAATTCGACGTGCTGCACGCTCATCTTGACTATCTGCCGTTCTCGCTGTTCTCGCAGCTCGGCGTGCCGTTCGTGACCACACTTCACGGCCGCCTCGACCTGCCGGAATTGCAGCCCGTTTTCAACACGTTTCCGAAGGTGCCGGTGATTTCGATCTCGAATTCACAACGCTTACCGTTGCCGCAAGCGAACTGGCTGGACACGATCTATCACGGTCTGCCGAAAAATCTGCTGACGCCGCAACCCGACAAAGAGCCGGAATACCTGGCCTTTCTGGGGCGAATAAGTCAGGAGAAAGGAGTGGACACCGCCATCAGGATTGCCGTGCAAAGCGGTTTACCGTTGAGGATCGCCGCCAAGGTGGACAAGGCCGACAGCGTGTATTTCACGACTACGATCCAGCCGCTGCTTTCCCAGCCGCGTGTAGAGTTCGTCGGCGAAATTAGTGAGGCGCAGAAGCCGGCGTTCCTGTCAGGCGCCAAGGCGCTGCTATTCCCGATTGACTGGCCAGAACCGTTTGGCCTTGTAATGATCGAAGCGATGGCCTGCGGCACTCCGGTGATCGCATTCAATCGCGGTTCTGTGCCTGAAGTGATCGATCACGGCCTGACCGGCTACATCTGCGAAGACGTGCAGGGCGCGGTGGGCGCCCTGCGGCGCCTGGATGAACTATCGCGCACTGAAATCCGTGCCCAGTTCGAACGCCGCTTCAGCTCGAAGACGATGGCGCAGGGGTACGTCGATAGCTATACGGCACTGCTTCAAGGCGCAATTCAACCGGCGTTACGACGTGCCGTCGTGGGTTGATATGCAACTCCGCTTTGGCACGCGGATGCCGTTCAGGGTGGCGATGTCCATCAGTGCTCTTTACAGCGCTTTCAGATCGGGCAACAGGCGGTCGAATTCCCGCTTCACCACGCCGTAACACTCGCACACGCGCTTTTCGAGGCCGGGTCTGTCCAGCACCTCGATGTGGCCGTGCGCGTAACGAATCAACCCCGCATCCTGCAGTTTCAGCGCTGCCTCGGTTACCCCGGATCGCCGCACGCCCAGCATGTTCGCGATCAGTTCCTGGGTCATCTTCAATTCGTTGGACGAAAGGCGGTCGATGCTGAGCAACAGCCATCTGCACAACTGCTGGTCGATCGAATGGTGTCGATTGCAAACGGCGGTCTGGGCCATCTGCGTAATCAACGCCTGGGTATAGCGCAGCAGTAGGCGCTGCACCGGGCCGGCACGATGGAATTCCTCTTTCAGGATGTGAGCATCCAGTCGATACGCCTGCCCGGCGCTTTGCACGACCGCCCGGCTCGGTGTTGTTTCACCCCCCATGAAGAGGGCAATGCCGATCAGCCCTTCGTTGCCCACAATCGCAATTTCGGCGGACGCGCCATCCTCCATGACATACAGCAGTGAAACGATCGATGTCGTTGGGAAATAGACGTGTTTGAGATGGTCACCCGATTCGTACACGACCTGGCCAAGCGGCATATCGACCAGGATCAGATGCGGGGCCACGCGCGCCCACTCTCCTTCGGGCAGCACCGTGAGCAGGTGATTTCCGCTTTGATGACGCTCGTCCAACATTTGCCACTCCCGTGCGCCCTGTCCAGAATCGCGCCGCTTTCGCCGACGGGTTCGTGACACTCAATTTGGATAGTCGATGAACGCCTCAGGCGGTTCGGCGAGCGTACCGCTGCATCGCAACATGCGGCAGTCTCTGCCCGAACACCGTGCCTGGTAACCCCCTCTTACATTATAGTTCGCGGCCAACGCGAGACCGTGGCAGTGCCCTAAATCTCCGGCCGGGAGTCGGCGTGGCCGCTGCGGCGAGCCACGCGGGCGCTACAAGGCGCGTCGACCCAATCCGGGCGACTCGGAGCGCACTCTGCCTGTCATGCCCGGTCGCAAGCGTTGCAGTGCTTCCTGATGATCGGCAGCCTGAGCGTGAACTCGCTATCCGCACCCGGTCCAGCACTGGTTGCCAACAACGTTGCCTGCTAGCGTACCGAGTTGAAGGCCAAATCCGTGTAGTGTGATCGAGGTCGGTGTTTAACGTCGCGACGATGCCTTTCCGCGCAGCGCGTCACAGTAGCGATCAGGCTCGAATTGCTTTTCTATTTACGGTAGAAAGCTTCGCGCGACCACTTCGAGCCTGGTCAGCGCCAATGGGCTCATATGGGAGAAATCTGATGAGCAAGAAATTCTCTTCCGCCGATAGCGGCGATTCAAATGAAACATCCGAAACGACACTGGCGGCACTGACAATACAGATCAGCGAGTTTGTCCGCGAAGGGACGCTCGACAGCCGGTGCGCCGCAAAGCTCGTCAAGCGATTGAAAAAGGAAGCTGAAGCGATTTCGGAAAGCGGCAAGGCGACGAAGCCTGGTCAGAAGGAACTTAAGAAGGCTTTCGACGTAGCCGATACAGCGCTGCGCGCTCACGATGCGGGGCTGCTGGTCACGGCCAACGCGGCGCTACGCTCGACAGACAACGCGACCGATATCAGGAATCAGCAGTGACGGTCAAGGATCGAGAAAAGAGAGCAGCGGAGCCATCCGACAAGGTAAGAAAGTCGGGGGGACGCCGTTTAACTAATGAGCGTCCGCTCAACCCCTTGCTACGGTCAGAGATAGGTTCAAACGGCGAATGGCGGCTGGGGGTCGCATCCTGCCGGCCGCCGTCGTCCAGGCTCGAACCACGAGATATGCAATTTGCATCGGACGGCACGCGGCCAGAAGGCGACGTTCGACATTATGATCTACATCGTCGACAATTCAGGCGCAGCATCGATCACGCAATGTCCAACCTATGCGGTTGAGACGTTGGCATTTTGCTTTTAGGAACATTAATTTTCACAATGAATAACATTCGATTTCTTCGACCAACACATGAATATAAAGAGCGGAAAAGAAATTAATGCGCAACACTCCTTCATCAAAAGCCTACTCTGGATCGCGGTTTTTGTCGGTTTAATTTTGTCCGTTTCCAACATCACTTCCCTAGTGTTAATTGATTTTATCCACGGAAATCCGAACAGACCAAAAGGTAACGCCGTGTCGATGATGATTTTAACTCCGCCGTTGTTTAGCCTTGTAGCGGCGATTGGAATATTTACTGTATTTTCACTATCCCAGATCGCCCAAGCGCTTATGATGCGCGTTCTTCATCCTCGCGTTGATCGATACGCGTACATTTTTATCGGCCTGCTGGTCCCACTGGTTTCGATTGTGACTTGGTATTGCTATGAATATTTGACACCAACTGATTTCAATCTTGGAATAAATGAGGGAGAAGACTGGGTGCCTTATCAACACGGCATGAGTCTAAAGAGATACCTCGCGACGTTGGCATGTCAGGGGGTTGGTAACAACATTTAGTATATTTTACTTTGACACCGAAACTCGGAATCGCTCAAAAAAACCGATCATTCTGGGCGTTGTGGTTATGGCGATTATTATTGGTACTATTTTTGGATATCGCGAAGCGATAACACAATACCAATTCATCGATCATCCGTCTCCATAGTCAGCAATGTATCTGCGACTCATGGAGAGGCGCGCTCCACTCTCTTAGCGCGCTGCGAATACTTTTGACTGGCCGCTTTCCGAAGTCGCGGCGGTCCGCAGTGGGTCGATCTGAGCCAGACGCCGGGCGACCTGCTGCGGATCGATGATCCGTTTAGCGTCGGACCGGGTTCGGCCAGTTGCAGCCATTGGCCGTCACCGGCAGGCGGACAGTCGAACGACTCCTTCGCTCTTACACCGGTCGGCTGTCTCGTTATGACAAAGCACAGTATTTCGCCGCAATCGATGGCCATTTGAAAGGCTAAGTCTCTACGTTCTAGTAGAAGGCCTTTCCTGTCAACGCGGCAGAGGATGGAATCTTGTCCAATCGAGAGTGGATGCATGTCCGAGAGTCCGCATTGACGAACTCCAAAGCGACAAGAACCCAACGTTCGACCTGTCGGAGCGCCGGAGCGAACTCCGACACTGTGGCGTTGATCCGGTCTATGCAGCGGACAATGGGGAATATTGCCATACAGCGGCTATTCTCGAAAACGTCTCAAGCCGTTGACCGCGATTCTGATGAGCTCGGCGACTATAACAAGGCGGTGGCTGATCCCGGGCATCCGAATGAACGAGGTGCACAGAAATACGCTGCCGTCGACCGGAAAGATTGGAACGAATTCTTTCAGACAGCGCTGCAGGGGCTCGCGGGGCGGAGCGGTCCGGCCAAGAACATCGCGGACTTGGCTTCCGCCGTCGCAGACGAGTGTATGTCTTTCATGTCCGGACATGCCGCCCAAATGCTTCGCGCCATGGAAAAAGCGCCGGACGAGGACTCCAAAACGAGTCTAAACGTCGCCCTTGCGTGGGCGAGCGGAAGTACCTGGAGTGAGTCATTCAAGAGCGCGCTCCAGACTACTTCTGGGTTGGCGTTCAAGAAAGCCAGCGAACCAGTAAAAAGGGCGGCTGACATCGCCGATCGGGCTGTCCTCGCGTCCGGCGCACTCAAGCCGTATCTCTGGGACCTATACACAAAGAGTAAATAGGGGACATTCGACGGTACTGACCAAGTAGTTCGGCAGACTCCCGTGCGGCGCGCATCGCTAGATTCGTTCGAATAACCTTGAGAATACGGACAGGACAATCTCTGTTCTCTCAAGGCAATCGAGTTTTCTTCTCCGCTATTCAAAACCGCATACGTGCAAGCAGAGTAAATTCTTTGAGCAGTAGCGCCAAAGTCACTCACGTCTTGCGAGCGCTTAATATTATTCTTGTTCGAAAATTCTCGAAGATTTATCTGCGAGACGGGAATGTCGAATCGAAATCAATTGTTCGGCTTGAAGGGTTGTTTTCGAAGTTGAATGTCCTACACGCTGACGATATGACAGCGTTCCTTCGAGGAGTGCAGTCTGTCCGTTCAACACGCGTTGCACACCGCAAAGGCACTGAGTACAAGAAGGTAATCGTAAAACTGAACAGTGACAACGAAAACTATCAAGCCGGATTCGACCATATTCTGACGAAATTTGTCTTTCTGTTTGACGCATTGCTCCAGTGTGTCCAGTCCGATGTCGACTTGGCGAGCACGTAGCTGGATAGTTACCTGTGAGTGCCCACTTCGTGCGACCGCTCCAGTCGGTCACCAGCCGTTGGAGCATCGAACCGACCAATGACGGCAAGGGGTCGAATTCGGACGGCCAAAGTTGCTTTGCCGGCGTGCGGTCGGGCTTGGCTCCCGAGAAAAAAGCGGTTCGCTGCCCCTCTCGTGCGAATAGTTACCTTTTCTGTCCGACCGGCAGTCAAACAAAAAAACAACCCCGACAGAATACTGTATTTTTATACAGTACTTTGTCGAGGTTCGTGTGAAACTTCCTCCCTTCCAGCCCCTACCCTCGTCGAGCTGCGCAACTTGTGGCGCTACCACGCTGGCGAACACGATGTCGAGCAGCTGATAGTTGAGGTTCAATACTTGAGACTGCATCTGCTTGAGTTGCGCGATCACGCCGATCATTCGGTGCAGATCGCGAAGGCCGTCGACCGCGGGCTGATTACTCGCGATTCGCCGATCATGCAACTACGCATACGACTTGCCCAGGAAGTGCTACGCGTCGGCGATATCGACGACACGCCGAGGCATGATGCCGTACCAAAAAACGTCTGGGAATGCGCTCGCAATCCGGACGCGGTCAAGTTCGAGGCAGATGCACGGCGCGGCGCGGACAGAGGGAATAGACTGAGGACGCAGCGCCTTAGAACAGACCCACCGGCTGTGCCGCATCATCCCAACTGAAAATAATCACTTCTTTACGGGCCGCCTCTCTCCCGCCACCGCCCACGGTGTACTTGATGTCCACCGTCTCAATGTGGAAGCCGTCAAAGGCGCGACGGATTGCCGGGTGATCGTTCAGACTGATGATCGCTTTGCCCTTCAAAGTCCGCAACCGGGCCGCTATGGCGACGTACTCCTCGTAGGGAAACGGCACGCCGTAGCCTTCCGTCTCCCAATATGGCGGATCCAGATAGAACAGCGTATGTGCCCGATCGTACCGGTCAACGCACGCCTTCCAGTCCAGGTGCTCGACGAACGTATTGGAAAGCCGGAGATGCGCAGCCGATAGGGTCTCCTCGAGCCGCAGCAGATTCAGCCCCGGCGGTGTCGTGGTTGCCGTCCCGAACGATTGCCCCTCCACCTTCGCGCCAAAACAGTTGTGCTGCAGGTAATAGAAGCGTGCCGCGCGCTGGATATCGGTGAGGGTTTCCGGGACCGTGTCCTGCAACCATTTGAACACCTGCCTGCTCGTGAGCGCCCACTTGAACTGGCGCACAAACTCCTCAAGGTGGTGCTGCACGACCCGATACAGATTGATCAAGTCCCCATTGATATCGTTGATGACTTCGACCGCAGCCGGTGGGCGGAGAAAGTACAGCGCCGCTCCTCCCGCGAACACTTCGACGTAGCACTCATGCTTCGGAAAGCGCGGAATCAGATGGTCTGCAAGCCGGCGCTTACCGCCGATCCAGGGAACGATAGGGTTTGCCATATTTGGAATTGCCTTTTCTTTTTTCGGTTAGAATTCGGCCCGCCTACCGGTAGGTGTCAGGGCCTTGGCTAATTCACTGGCTGTCGCAGTGGAAAGGCGACCGGGAGCATGCGTCAACATGCTCCCGGTCGCTCTGTCTTTTCCGCCGTAGTGCGCGAAAAGTTACTTTTTCAGAGTCTTGATCTCAGTTGGAATCATGCTGGCCGACGCGCAGGCGTTCGTTCACAATCGCCCTTCGTTCGGGCTGATCCCCTGACGTTTAGGCCCGTCCGTGCCAGGATGGGCCGCTTTCTACTGTGCCGTCGCGTGCGATACGCAGGCGGCAAGCAGCCCGCTCAACTCCGCCTCTCGCTTCTGCCGCTGCAAGTGGTCCCGCCAGATGCGGTCGACCGCCGAGCCGTTGGGCGCTGCCAGCAAATCCGCATCCGACAGGAAGGCCGGTGCCGGCGGGACGGAGTCAATGCACGACACTGGCACCTGCACTTTTGCCTCAACGGTCTCTGTGTGGACAACCGGCGAGATTGGCGCCGACGGCGTCGAGCCGCAACCCGGAACAACTAGCAGCGCACTACAAAGCGCCGCGCAAACGATCGAATGCCGCATCGCATGTCTCCGAGTGGTTGGATGGATCCTGAAGCCGTTGAGAAAGTGCGTCGATCTGATGCTGATATGACTGCGCCTGTGTTGCCGCCTTTGCCTGTGCCGCTGCGGCCGCCGCCCGAACGGCGAAAGCTTCGGAGGCGGCATTCGTGACCGAGGCCGAGCAGGCCTGCACGCCCGACGCAGCGGCGGCCAGATCCGCTTGTGACGTTGCGAGCTGCGAGCGAAGTGTGCCGATCGACTGATCGTCTGCCTGTGCCTTCTGCTGTGCCGTCACGAAGTCCGAGTGTGCGCTGCGCAACTCCAAGAACTGCACAGCACACGCAATCGCCAGCACGACAGCGATCAGCCCGACAACCACCGCCGCGATGCGACCGGTAATTTCCGTCATGGTTTTTCTCCTTGAATACGGCGAAGCCCCGCATCGAGCGCCTGATCCAGCACGCGCTTTCCACCCCAGCTCGCCAACGTAATGACGAGCGCGGTGAGCGGCGCTGGGCACCCTCGCCACTCGCAAAAAAAGAAAGCGGACAGCCCGGCAACGACCGATGCGGTAATCACGCTGCCGATCTCGATCGCCGCCGAGCGCGCCGGCGGATCGCTTGACGCGAACCGTTGAAACGTACTCGCCGTCCCGCCAATAAGCGCCAGCAGAATCGCCAGCACCAGCGACGCACCCTGAATACCTGCCAGGCCATCAGCTAGCACGGTCTCCGTCTGTCGCACCATCGCGTACGCCGCTGCTGCCCATAGCAGCGCGCACGCTCCCCAGCCCCATTGAATCAATCGGCGCACGTTATCCCCCGTTTTGCCTGCGTTTCCCGATAACCAAGCACCAGCCCGAATAGCGCCATGCCCACGTAAAAAAACACCTGTGCCGCGTTGACGAAGTACGCACTCGCCGCGAACAGGGGCGTCACGTAACAGGCCGCCGCGATCGCAAACAGCCAGTGCCGGCAAGCCTGAGCCCAGTGGAAGATGTATCGTTCCGGCAACCAGTCATTGATCGCGACATCGGCGGCCACGACAACAGCAAGCGCAGCGGTTCCCGCCGTCACCGCGTACCCCCAGAAGCCATCGCGCGTGAGCATCACCGACGTCGCCGAGCAGGGTGCGGTAAAGGCAGACACGGCGATATAGACCGCCAGGTACGCATAGATGAGTCTCGCAAAGGCATCGTTTTTCATGCTGCAGCCCTCGCGTGATTTGCGCCGAGCTGGAACAGCACGCGCTCTGCTTCACGGCGCTTGACCAACCCCGCCAGCACCTTGCCCCCCGCCTGGTTCCAGCGTGCGAACTCGGCGATTGCGCCATCCTTATCACTGGCATTGAGCTTGCGCAAAAGCGTCGACGTGTCGAAATTGCCGCTGCCGATGTTGAACACGAGGTCAACGAGCGCGTCGTACTCTTCCTGAGTCAAAGCAACTTTGACGTCGCGTTTGACCACGGCTTCGGCGCCGCACACATCCGCCCGTAACCAGTCGACGGCCATGACGCGCGTGATCACCATGCCGGGCCTGACGCCCGGGCCGGTATGGCCCCAGCCGCCCGTCCACGGGGCACCGTTCAGCGATCCAAGCTCCAGAGGGATTGCTCCGCCAACGAGCACCCGCTGCCACAGCCCCCGCGCCTGCAGGGCTTTTGCGAGCGGCGACGCTGGATCCGGATACGCGAACAGGACAAGCGTCTCCGCGTTCTCCGTGAGCGACATGCCCTGGTCAGAATATTTAAGGTTCTCGTTCAAACGCTGCCCCCAATGAAAAAGGCCGCGCCGATGCGAGATCGGAACGGCCATAAAAAAACCACCCGAAGGTGGTCTTGAACATCTACTTTGTCAGCGGACTATCTGGCGAAACAGGCGAGCCCGATCAATCCTCCTGTCAGCGTCGCAACGACATCCCAGACGGATACATCCCCGCCGGTGAAATGATCTATCACCTCCTTGAGAATTCCACCCACCACCACGAGGGCAATACCTACTTGCCAAGTGACGAAGTGCGCGATGGCGAAGATAAGCACCCCCAGAATGACGTGAAGACATTTGTCTTGCGGAATGGCTTTCATGATTGCCGCTTCGATTGAACGCATTACTTCCCCCTATCCCATGTACCACGCGCCGTTGTACTGGGTGAAGCTGTACATCGTCTTGTCAGACAACACGACATTGGCACCGGATGGCGTGATGATGCCGGAGCCGTTCACGATCGTGACCTGTGCATCGCCGAGCACGCGGATCGTTTCGCCCTCGGCGCCACCCGTGAAATTCGTCACGTTCGTCGCCGTGGTGTAACCCGAGAGCACCACGAGGCTCGTTCCGGTTACATCGATTGGGGTCGTGCCGTCAGCGGGGCGGATAGCCAGCGGGGCGGCAATGACACCGGAACCAAGGAAGCCCTGCGTTAGGTACAGGCCTAAGGCGTTGTAGAACCCACCGCAATCGACGTAGCTATTACGCACGTTTGCAGTAGAGTTATTGACGTAATCCTCGTAGCCGTACTTCTGCTGAATCGTGGCGTCGTGTCCATCCGAGCGGCACGCAGAGAATTTGCAACCGGACGATGTCGCACTAGCATAAAAGCCGGAATACAGACCCGATCCCGCGAGGCTGTTGTTATATGCCGAGCATACGGACGCGATGATGTTGCCGTCGATCCAGAAACCCGTCCCACCGTTGCTATCCGCGCGGCAGAGCGACATGCGGTGCCCCTCACCGGACTGCGGTCCGATGTAGATGCCCCGGTCACCCTGTTCCCCGATCACCATGGACAGGAAGTTGTTCGCCCCGAAGACGGCCACTGCAGCACGATACATGTTCGCATCGGTCACTCCAGCCGGTGACTGGCCGGCGATCTCGCAGCGGTGCAGGAAGTCATCCGTGCCATGGGTCTCCAGCACACCATTGACACCGGTACGCGTTGTATTCAGCAGGCAGTTCACCGCCAGCAGATCCTCAAACACGACACCGAAACCGCTCGAGTGCAGGAACGCCTGATCGGCAAACCCGTTGGCCATGCAGCACTTGATCGCTCCCCACCTGGTTCCCTGAAAGCGCACACCCCCACCGGCATAGGCAGCACCCAGACCCTGGAAGTTGATGCCCTTTACGCTCAGCACGCCCCGCTTTAGCGTCGTCGGTGTGTCGACCACGAAGCCAGGCGCCGCCTGCGACAGGGTGACGCCGGCAATCGGGCCACCTACCTGAGCCAGGTAACCGAAATGCTCCGCGCCGGTGACGATATGCACGCCGTCCTTGAGTACGACATTGCAGAAATAGTTGCCATTCGGAAAGCGGATCACCCCGCCACCAGCTGCCGCCAATACATCGATCGCGGTCTGGATTGCCACACTGTCATCGGCGCTGCCATTACCCTTGGCGCCAAAGCGCTTCGGGTTGGCGAATCCGTCGTTCAACTCGTCGGCCACGGTCCGTACAATCGATCCGGCCGCCAGGCCTTTATGGCCGACGAGCGATGCCCCAGCCTGCGCGACAAGCACTCGATCGTCCACAGCGTGCGAAACCAGGGACACGCCCTTTTCTGGGTCAGCCAGGTCTCGATCGTCCACGGCGTGCGCGACCATCTTGACGCCTTTGTCAGGGTCGGCCAGATCCGCGTCCTGGGTGTACGGACTCATGTCGGCCCATACCATGGATGCCCCGTCCTCAGCCACACCCAGCATGCGACCCGCGTTGCCGGTCAGCAGCGGAATGTTGACAGTCGCCGCATCAGCATGAGCCGCCGCAGCTGCGGCTTCAGCGGCCTGACGATCTTGCGCTACGACCACTGCGTCCTGAGCCGTCGCCTGCGCATGATCACTGGCCTGGCTTGCTGACTCCAACGCCGACGCCCTCGCATCGACCGCTGACTGAGCGGTATCAACCGTTTCCTGCAGCATCGGCAACAGATACTCTGTATGCCCGCCATCGAGCATGTCACGATCAGTACTGCCGTCGTCAGAGTACTGGTGTCCGGTCAGGGGGAAAGTTACTTTGCTCATCGAATTTCCTCGAGCTCAAAGGCGTTGGTATGGTTGTTGAGGAACGAAAGCTGAAGCGGATTGATCTGCCGCATGCGGGCGAGAAACGAGTGGCGCAGCAGGTTGATCGCGTCGTCGCTGTCCCACACAAACAGCAGTTCCTGGTCAATGCCTGCTGCCCGTTGTGTCTCGAACACCCGGCCATACGCTTCGTCGTCCGAGAGCCAGTCGAGTGAGAATTTCTGCACGCGCCGGCCGTTGCGGCGCTCAAAATACGGCGTCCCGTCCATTGCTCTGTCCACCGTGGTATCGAACTCCCAGCCGAGCTGGGGGTTATAGCTCGCGTTATTCGTCGGCGACCATGCCTGCGACACGAACACGCGACCGAATTCGAGATAACCGTCCGGATTGCCCTCGTCGGAGAATTCGAATCGCACGTAGCGACCGAAAACGGGCGTCCTTATCACACAAAGGATCAGCGCGGGATAGCTCTTGCGCTGATCCTCAGGCAGCCGCCCGTCCCACCAGTTCGGGTCTTCCCAGTCGAGCATCGACGGGCTGTAGAGCCGTGGCCATGCCTGCCGCCACACGGAGCCATAAAGCGGTGAGCTGAGTGTCGAGTCAAAAACAGAGGTTCCGAAGTCAGGATCGCGCGACACGCGGATCCGATAGCGTCCGTTGAGCGTCAGGTTGTGGCGGACCATCGCGAACATCGACACCTTGCGCGAGACCTTAAGATCCACGTCGAATTGCGTATCAGCCATTGCCGCTGTCGCGCTGCGCGCTACACGTGACAGGCGCGGGTCTTGCAAGTTCGTCAATGACACTTGCCACGCACCACCCGAAAGAACCCCGGCGTCCGTCTGGTTCGGAAACCCCAGCATGAGTTTTGCCATGCGCTTGTCCCTTGTTACCGTTCATCAGCCCCACAGCACGAGCGCCGCACGCCCGTGTGTGAAACCAGTATTAATGCCGATCACGCGAAAGAGCCGACCTCTCAGCCCGAAGCGCGGCGTGTCGAGCGCCACGACGTCGCCCAGGTCCACTTCGCCAAGCTCAGTCACAGGCACGTCGACATCGAGCGTTAGACGCCGTACGCCGTACAAAGCAAGACGCCGCTGCGATTCCGCAACGGCGTCCAGTTCATTAGCGAGCCCTGTATCGAAGCTCAGTTCGTCGGCGTGTGGCCAAGGCACCTTGATCGCCGGGTTCTCGCCGGTCGACGTCCGATATTCCTGCGCAAGCCACGCTACCGTGCGAGCTGCCGCCGCAGCGACGTCCGTCTGCGTGGTGTAGTTGCGCGCATAGTTCACTGCGACGCTCCATGCCGGCACGCCCGCCGCTCGTACGGTCAATGCCATTTGTGTTTCTTGGCCCCAAGTGACCACGAATGTGCCCGCTGGCGCGTCGAGCCGCCCCATTCGCAGGCGGCTTAACCGATCAAATCCGTACCACGCGCCGATCGAACCCGCGATCGTGTCCATCAGTGTTTGCGGCGTCGCATCCGCATCGGCCCACGTCCCGGTCACTGCCCCGTTTAAAGCATCAAGCGCTGCGGCATCCGTCATCACTATGTCCGCATCTGGCACACCTGCGTCGCGCGCAATCGCGACAAGCAGGTCCGCAGCACTGGTTTGCGCGCTCTGCGCGTCGCATGTCACCGTGCCAGCAGGCGCGCTGCCGAGCCGGAATATGCCGTTCGCGCATCGGAATTGCCCAGGCGTTGGCGCCGTTGCCTGCATGTCGTCCGTACTGGCATAGTCCGCGCCCCGGGCGAGCGCGACGCCGTTGTCATGCACTGCGGTCACGACACACGCCGCGTCGCTGACCTGATAGATCAGCTTCGACGTGTTCACGCACTTTGGAGAGACGTTCAGCACCAACCCATAGACACGCGGCTTGAACTGATCCTTTAAATCATCCTTCGTGCCCTCGATACCGGCTGGCAGCACGTTGTTGCCAAGGTATTTGGGACGATTGGCGATCGTCAAATCCGCGAGCCTATCCTCGATCACGACCGATAGCCCGGTGTCCTGTACCGAAATGTCCGAGAGCGTGCCGGTCATCACCACTGCCCATTGCGTGTAAGGCACATCGAGTGCGCCCATGCGGACGACGAAGCGCCGTCCAGAGAACGCGTAGTCGGTGGCCAGATCGTCAAGATGGCCATCCTGGTTCACCAGCAATACATTGCCAATGGTTACACGGGTCGCACCGAACGTTGCAGCCCCGTCGAACAGCAGCCGGTCGAGCGTGGGAGGCGTCTTGATGACAGGCTCGAAATAGACATTCGGTGGCGTATCGTCAGGCCGCGTCATGAAACCGGCCTCCGAGAAATAACGCGTATGCACCTGCCCGGTCGGCAAGTGAAACGCATCGGCTTCGAGCGCGATGATCATGTTTGCCCTGGCCTCCTTTGTTGTTGCAGCACCGCAGTCTGCTGGTCCATCTTCTCTGACCCGTCACGTGCGATGGCATCGGCCTGCTGGAGCTGGGCAGCAAGTAGCTTTGCGATCGCCTCCGCCTGCTTCGCGTTCTGCTCTCGCAATGCCTTCAACTCCTGCAGCAGCGGATCGTTGGCGCTCGATTGGTATCGCGTGAAATCGACCGTCTCCATTGCAGGCAATCGCGCATCGAGCGACCGGGCTTCATTTGCGGTGAGCACCCGTTCGCCCGCATGCAGTTCGGCGATATAGCCGTCGAACGGCACACGGTACAGACCCGACGCATGCGAGCCGTTGACAGACGTCCATGCCTGCAGACTCGCGATCGCTTCGGCCACGGTCTGCACCGAAGTGTTCACGTCGACGATGCCCTTCACCATCTCTTTCAACTGATCAAGCTGGGCATCCGCCGAAGAGCTGGCGTAGTCCATCGACTGCATGACTTCGGCGAGATCCGATTGATACTGGCCAGAGCTCGCGTTGTACGCCTTCGACGCATTGAGGAAATCCTGCGCTGCCGAGGTGAGGCCGGCCTGCGCGGTGGCGTCCCCGCCGATCGCCTTGCCGTACAGATCCTCGAAGCGCTGGCGGGTTTCTGCGTATTGCTGCTCCGGCGACGCGGTCGAGAGATCGCCAGTAGTCAGCGACTGGCGAAACTGGTCGACCTGATCCTTGAACGATTGCAGCGCCTGCGACTGGGTGCTGTACGCAGAGGCCACCGCGGACTCGTATGAACTGACGACATTGTCAAACGCAGGCGCCAGCGCAAGCAGCGACACATAGGCCTGCTGTCCCGCAGTCGTCGACAGGTCCAGCGACTCGACAAGGTCACGGAACTGATCCCGCGTGTGAATGCCGCTATAGCCGAGCGCAGCCAACTGGTCCGTCACGGACTTCGACGCGTCATCGGCCTGCTGGGCTGCTGACGTGAAATGCTGATAGAAGTACGTTGCGCTCGTGTTGAAAGAGTCCACACCACCAGCCAGATTCAGCACTGCTGTTTGTGCATCGACGGACGCGTTCTTGAGATTGTTGAAATCGTCGCCCATCTTCTGGATGGAATCGAACAGCGTCTTCAACGAGTTAAGCTCGTTCAGCAACGAGGTGATGTCATCGGCCGACAGCTTCGATGCATCGACGCCCTGCAGTACAGCGGCATACGGCGTGTCCAGATTCGCCCTTTGCAACGAGTCGATAACGGAGCGCTGCAATTGCAGACTGAAGTCGTTCAGCACCGTCGTCGAATCCTTGACGCCTTTCAGATCCTGACGGTTGACGTCGGTGTTCAGATCACCGAAGCCGGCCGCCACGAACGAATTGCCTTTCTGCGGGCTGATTTCATACGTTGCGGAATACTGCCCCAACCCGTCGATCGATCCGCCAAGTTGCGAGGCGAGCGACTTGATCGAGTCGTACGTGTTCTTGATCGAGGCCTGAACATCGCTCGCAGCCGGATCGCCTCCAGACGGGCCGCGCACCTTGGTGATGTTGTCGTTACTGTCGATCGTATAGTCGGCGCCATAGCGGGTTTCCCCGCCACCGATGAAAGAGCCGACCAGCGAGCCCAATACCATCCCGACAACGGCGCCGATCGGCCCCGCCAGTGAGCCTAATGACGCACCGATTGCGGTGCCGGCCACCGCCGACGACGCCCCGATTGCCAGGCCGCCCATCGCGCCGAGCGATCCACCAAGGTTCGAATACCCCTTGTTACCGAACAGCGCACCACCAGCCAGACCGCCCAGCAGGCCGGCGCCGCCATACATCAGCCCGGCAGACGATCCGAGCGTGCTGCCAAGACCACTGCCCGCCTCGCCCGCCGTGAATCCATAGGCATTGGACCCAAGCGCGGACGCATAACCGCCGGCGCTCGCTGCCACGTCCCCACCGATCCCGCCACCCAACCCGCCTAGCAGGACACCGCCGCCCGACAGCGCACCCGTGCTCGCACCAGCGATCGCCGACGCACCGAGCGCGGTGGATGCGCCACCGTATCCCTGAATCCACCCCATCACGGTGTTATAGCCGTTCGACAGGTTGTTGTACGTGCCGTACGGGTTCGACAGCAGGTTGTTCAGCGTGCTGCTCCCGCCCATCCCGTTGTTCTGCAGGATTGAGTTCTGCACCCCATTACCACCGGCAATGCCGGCAATCTGCGCGATCACGCTGACGACGAAAGGCTTTGCAAACGACTTGTACAGCTCATCGACAACCGTCGTCTCGAAGGTGTTCTTCAGAGACTTCGTGAAGCTCGACCAGCCGTTTTTGCCGTCCGTGAGCATCTGCAGGAAGCCGTTATGAAAGTCGGTCCCGATGCCGTCAATCGTGCTCTGCCAGCTCTTGACCAGATCGTCCTGCTGTTTCTTTGCCTGCGCAAGATCATCCAGGGTCGCCTGATCGCTAGCGACGCCATGCAACGCCGTCGAAAGTGACTTTGCTTTCGCGATCGCTTCATCCCAGGACTTCGTGTCGGCAAGATTGCCCTGCAACAGGGCAATTGCACGCCCCTGCTCGAGCGCGGCGACGGTGTCGTCGGCACGCGATGCCCTGAGGTCATCGATCGCGGACTTCGTCATGCCAAAGGTATCGATCTGGTCTCGCAGCGACTGCCCCTGCTGGTTCGCTGAGTCGATCTGCTTCTGCATCGCATCGAGCTGGGACTTGCCGTACTTGTCCCACACCTCGTCTTCCTGCGCGGCCGACTGCGCTACCTTCTGGAAGAAGTCCTCGACGGCCTTGCCACCATCAGCGAGAGCCTTGCGCTCCTGATTAGCGAGTTGCGCGCGCTGCGCGGCACTCAGGTTCCGGTTGTTCATGCCCTGCGCGATCAGGGCGGCTTCCCTGTTCGCGGCGTCGATATGGTCGGTCGCAGCCTGGGCGAGCAGATTGCGATCTAGCGTGTAATAGTCGGTGATCGAAAGGGCACCGCCCTTGTACTGCGCGTCGAGCACCTTACGTGCACTCTCGACAGCCGACAATTCCTGTGCAAGCGCATCTTTAACGGCCTGCACTTCACCCGTGAGCTCGGCACGATCGACGAGCCCCGTGCCGTTTTTCCGCCCGGTCTTGTCCTTGTCCTTATCGTTGATCTTCTGTTCGTCGGCGAGCTGCTGCTCCGGACTCAGATTCAACGCGGCGGTTTTGTCGAGATAGTCATTGACGGCCTTGACGCGCTTTTCGGCCGGCGTCGCAAACTGGTCATTCCACGTTGCATACCAACGCTTCGCGTCGATCAGCTGCTGCTGTTGGGCGTCCTGCGACGCCTTCTCACGCGCGGCCTTCACTGCCGCATCGTTTGCGGCGATCGCCTTCTGCAGATCGGCCTCGTCGTCGGCATCCCACGTACCGAGCGGATTTCTCGCCTGCTTGTTTGCCAGCATGCGCGCAACAACTTCAGCCGGCCCGGCGGTTGCACCGAACGAACCAACGGCCTCGATCGCGCCGTTGATCATGCTCTTGATATCACGCCAACCGGCGAGAATGATGCCCTCGTTCCGCGCGATCTCGCCCGTGCGCTCGTCCATCGCCTTCGAGAACGCCTCGACGGCAATCTGTGCAGCGCCGGTCGCGTCGCCCTGCTTTTCGAGCGCCGCAATCTGATCGTACGTCGACGCGGTCAGATAGTGATACTGATCGTTCAGCGCAACCGACGCCTTGGCCGGGTCTTCCGCAAGCTTGGTGAAATCGTCCACCATCTGCTTGACCGAAATCGACGTGTACGTCGCCGCATCAGCCGTCGTGCGGCCGAGGTCGGCGATTTCCTGCCCGGTGAGCCGCCCCGTTGCAGCCAGCGCCGTCACCGCCTGCGCAGCGGTGTCGAAGGTTGCTCCGCCGGCCGTCGCAGCCTGTGCCATGCCGCGCAGTTCCTCAGTCGTGACGCCGGCATAATCGCCGGTCATGACGAGCGCCTCGTTCATTGCGGCGTTCTGCTCGGACACCTTGTACATCGCAGCACCGGCCACCAGGATCGGCGCCGCGATCGCCGCGACTGCGAGCCCTGCGCCAGATGTCGCGACCTCCATCAGGTCCATCCGCTCGGCGAGCACCATCAGCGATCCGCCGAAGTTGCTCCAGCTGCCGGTCGCGGCCTCATGTGCCAGGACGATCACTTCCCTGCGCGCGCCCGCTGTCTTCAGACCAAAGCCTTCGACGGCAGCGCCTGCAGCCTGCGCGCCGGTCGCGACCGACGTCAACGCCTGGCGGCCCGTCGCAATGTCCGCCATCGCCCGCTTGTAATCAGCGGAAGCCAGTGCGCCCGAGCGGAACGACGCCTCGAGCTGGGCTTCCTGCTGGGCCAGTTGACGAAGACCAATGCTCGCCTGGTCCGCCTTAATGCCGTTGAGCGCGCGCTCGTAGTCTGCTGCAGAGACTGTGCCCGACCTGAAAGCGTCTTCGAGCAGCGCCTGATCGCCCTCAAGCTTTCGCGTGGCCGCGCCGAGCGGGTCGTACTTCGCGGTCAGTGCCGCGACCGACTTTGAGCGCGAATCCTCGTCCTTTCCGATTGCAGCCAGCGCGGCGTCATATTCCTGCATCGACAGCTTGCCGGTCGCCATCGCACGATCGAGCCGCGCATACTGATCGCCGATGGTCGCGAAGCTCGCACCGCCTTGTGCAAGCGTCGACCTCAACGCCTGCATTTCGTCATTCATCGCGACAGTCGCGCGCTGCGCGTCGATCATGGACTGCGTTTGCGCCGAGACGTTGGCGCGCACCTGGTCTGCCGATGCGCCCATCGTGCTAGTGCTGCTCGCGGCACTCTGTGACGCGGCAGACAACTGGACCATCGCCTGCTGCGCCTCCAGCGAGCGCGCGACCATATCCTTGATTCGCGTGGCGGCCTGTGCCTCTGCATCAGCCAGCAAAGACGTGCTACTGGCCAGGCCCGCGCCGGACGCAGTCGCCGCCTGCATCGCAGCGGCCAGATCCTTGGCTCCAAAGGAACCCGCCGAAAGTGCGGCACCGATCTGCGCGGCCGTCGTGGCTGTCCGGTTCTGGCTTTCGGTCAGTTCGGCCAGATACTGCGTCGAATCAAGCGTCAGGGTGACGTTAATGGCTCCGGCCGAAGCTCCCATAGTGCATTTCCTCAGAAGCGCCCGCCGGCGCAATTACGTTCGTGACGCGCGAGCCGAAAAAACATCGAGCGCCGCGCGCTCCATCACGCGCACCGCGTCAAACAGTTCGCGGTGTCGCTTTCTTTTGAAGCCAAAGATGCGGAGGACTGACTCGACTGCGGAGTAGTCGAGCCCCTCATAAAAGACGCCGCCACCACTCAACGATGAAACGACCAGTTTCTTCCACTGCGTGCCGAGTGAGGTGAACACCTCCACCGCGTCCCAGTTTTCCGGCAGGACTTCGAAGTCATCCTCACTGGGACGCGACCGTGCCACGTCCACTACGTCAGCAGGTGCGCCGAACGCCGCGAGCGCATCAGCGACGTCGGCGTCTACGGCAAAGTCGTTTCGCCGCTCCCCCGCCCAAAACCGGGCGGCGTCCGTTAGTTTTTTTCCGGCAGCGTCACGTTGGCCCGCACATATTCCTGCGACAGTTGCCGCACACGATGCGGATCGGCGATCAACGCATCGAAATTCTCCGGGGAATATTCGATCGGGCCGTCGCTACCCAGCACCTCACCACTCGGCCAGCCGACAATAACTTTCTTGAGCAGCTCGGCCTGAGACTCCTTGATCAGCTCCTGAAACTCCGGCTCGTCGACACGACGGACAATCAGCGTCATTGCGGACTCGACGACTTCGCCGCTTTCGGCGATTTCGCGCAGCTTGAATTTCCACTTGAATGTACTACTGCGGGCGAGAACGATCGGCATGAAACTCTCCTTGAAATAAAAAAGGGCCGCCATAAGGCGACCCGCGTCACTGCGATATGAACCGGAAAAGTTACTTTGATCAGGTCAGCGCAATCGAGATTTCGTCATTCCCGAGCAGCGTGTTGAACGTGAGCGTCGCCGAGAGGCTGGTGATGCCGTTGTTGTCCGTATAGGACGGCGAGGTGAGCTGCACAGCCGGCGCCGAGACGGTCACGATGTTGCCTGCCGTCTTGCCGTGCTGTAGCGACAGGGAAAGATTCTGCGCCGCTGCGATCGCGCTCCAGTAATCCTTGTCGCTCACCCGCACGAGCTCAAACGCGACGTTGCCGGTCGGCTTGCGATCAGTGATCAACGCGCCCGCAGCGCCGGGCAGACTGCGATAGGTGACCGTGTTGGCCAGATCGGCCGTGAATGCATTGAGAACGGCGGAATAACCGGCCAGCGTGAAACCGGGCGTATTCTCGTTATTGACCACCAGCGGATCTTTGAACTTCGAGAAGTCCGGCGTCGGCAGCGCCTGATCGATGACCGGCACATAGTCGCCGGTAAACTTGAACTTGAACTTCGGAACGGCGTTCGACGTAAGGTCGAGCGACACCGTGCCGAATGCATTCGTGAGCTTGTGCAGCAACCCGTCGAGGTAGTAGTAAATCGTCGCCGGCAATGGATCGTCGCTGACCGGATGGTAGGTCACGCTTGTGTCGGCAACCACCGTCGATACGAACGAGCAGGCTAGCAGGAGCGGATCCCATGCGGGGGCCTCGCCAGCCGTACCGCCGCCTGCGATTTCGACGCTGAACGACAATTCGGCGTGCTTTTCCGACACAAGCTGCTGGTCGTTGCCGAGATAGCCCTTCACGTTGTTACGCTGCGCATATTGCGCAGCAATCGGTGTCGAGCTGACGTCACTGACGAGCATTGCATCGTCGGCGCCAGTCGGAACACCGGGAACGCCGAGTGCAGTCTGCAGCACGGCGAGAACCACTGTTTTACGGGTGCGCTTGGTCATGAGCCTGAATTCCTGCGTGAATGTGAAAAGGAGACACGCCGGCCGGGTCGCCTGACCTATTCAGTCAGGCTGTTCGACCGCGTTCGATACGTGTAGAGGTAATGGACTGTCCGAAGACACGACTCGCCGTCGACATTGGCGAAGATGGGCGGATCCGTCTGTCCTTCGTCGCTGCCGATCAGCGCCTGGGCGTCGAAATCCATGATGATCGGATGAGCCAGCTCGAGCACGCTGTCGGCCGCCTGATCCGGCGTCGTGTCGCGCGTGATGACCGTGCAGAGGATTTCGGTCTGTCGTGTCGCAAATCCGATTGCGGATCGGTCAGGCGGTGCATCAGCACCCAGATGCAGGATCAGCGCCAGCGTGTGCTGCGCATCCAGCGCATCGACAATGGAGCGGCCGACCTGAACGTTGAGCTGCTGCAAGCCCAGGTCGGCCGCCATCAGATCGAGTAACGCGCCGACGTACTGCTCGCGAAGTGTCGTCATAGGCGTTTGAGAGGAGCAAAGCTGAAAATGCCTGCTTCATCCTTTGGGCGACCAGCTCGCGTCACCTCGTAGCGACGGCCTGCAATCTGGATCACCGCCTGTTTCGGCAGGGCCGGGACATCTGCGGTGCGATATTCGATCCCGTAGTCAACTGCCTGTGCCATGTTCTCCAGAATGTCGGAACCAGGCTGCAGGAAGTCGGCCCAGAAGGGCTGCGACACGTCGGTACCGCTGATGACCGTTACTTCGGCCAGCATGCCGGCGTCGACGGCCGCATCAAACAGCGCCCCCAGATCGAAGTCACTCACAGCCAGAGCCGCACGTTGGCCGTCGCGTCGGCCGCCGCTTTCGGCGCAGCGAAGTGGCCGATGGGATCATTGTTGAGTGCGGTGATCGTCACGACATTGTTGGTCGAGTCCCAATACGCCTTGTCACCCACGACTGCCGTGCCGGTCGTCGCGCTGGGCAGGGCATAGACGCCGCCGGTGTTGTATTCGCCCTCGACGTTGGCGGCGTACGTGCCCGACGCAATGGCCGGCAGCTTGCCGTTGCCGAGCAGGACGAGCTGGCCCGAAGCGACCGCGGCGGCCAACGTGGCGGTGATCGTGCGGCCCTTCTGGATGAAGTTGTTCATGGATCAAATCCTTCTGAAGTTGGAGAGGTGGGACTGCGCCGGCTCGAAGCCGGCACACTGGCGGGTTACTGGCCCGGATTCCTGAAAAGGCCGCGATAGTCGATCGCCTTCGCCGCGAAATCGAGCCGCGCCTTGACCTTCAGACCATCGACGTCGAAATCGAGATCCTGCTCGGTGTACAGACCCTGCTCGCCCTCGAGGTAGCAGTACTCGACGGTGTCGATCGCGGCAGGATCTGCGGCCAGGAACCACGCCGTCGTACTGACCGCATCGAGGCGTGGCTCGACGATCGGCGTGAGCGTGTTGTAGAACGGGTTTTGCTGCGTCGCCTGATTCGGCGTGTATTGATTGCTGGTGTATTGACCCGCGATCGTCTCAAGCGCAGCCGGCACGATGAGGAACTTCGGTGCGCCATTGAGCGGCGTGCCGTCGCCTGGTGCCTTCTGCACGCGCATCGCCGTGCGACCCGCCGTCAGCGTGTCGATCCCGATCGGACCGGCCGCGCCCAGGTTCGCATGCGCGGCGTGAAAGAGCGTCTTGCCATCGGACATGACCGCGTTGCCGGTCAGCGCCGCATACGTCACATCCGATTCGAGGTTGGCAGCCGCACGCCCGAAATAGAGCGGCACTCGCTGAAGCGCGGACAGGTCGTCGTTGATGATCATCTGACGCGTAAAGTTGATGATCTTCCCGTACGAGCCGAGCTGGATCACTTCGCCGCTGTCGGTCAGCTTGCCGTACTTGTACTCGCCGGTCTCGTTGATCTTCTCCAGCTTCAGCGCACCGTCGACCATGACGCGCGTCGCTGGCCGGAAATCGGTGAGCGAACCCTGACGGGCCCAGCTCGTGAAAGAACGCGGCGCAGCGCTGTAAGCGTCACGCAGCGTGCGGTTGATCACGTTGCCGAAGACGATCGGCAGATCCGACGTCGTGTTGTAGCCGGCTCGAGTCAGACCAAGCGCCATACCAGCCAACTGGCGAAGCTCCATGCCACGGGTATCGATGCCGACCGCCTCCAGGCCTTCACGGCACATCTCGCGCAGCGTCATGCCGCGATACTGGCGAGCTGCGTCGTTCAGCTCATGACGCGGATTCACGCGGTGCATCACTGCGTCCGTCATCGCTGCACGGCGCACATCGGTCTCGTCGGTCACGGTCACGATGCTCGCGGCGCCGCGCTGCGGATTCGCCGCCGAGCGCTCGGCCTGCAGACGCAGGATTTCTGCACGCGCGGCGTCGACGGTCACGCCGCGTTCGATGAAGCCGTTCAGCAGCTCGTCCTGATTGTCGAGCACACTCGCCCGAACCGCCGTGCGCAGATCGATCATGCGCTGACGCTCCTCCGCCGCGCCTGCGTTCCGAGCCGCTTCAGCCGGGGCCGCAGCCGCAGCGTTTCGTGCCGCCTCCGACGTGTCCGGAGCGGACGGGTTGGCGGGGTTTTGGGGTTGGTTTCCATCGGGCATCACAGCTCCTTGATTACGTTGCGAGGCGAGTGCCCCGTCAGAAGAACCCCCTGCGCTTCGATCGACGAACTCACAGGGGAAAAAGCGTTGGTCAGGCGTGCCGCCTGCATTGCGCACGGTGGCATTCGGATCGGCCGGGATGGAAACCAGCGAGATTTCGTATGGCTCCCAGTCGGTCGCGCGGTAAATCCACTGATCGTTGCCTTCCTGGCCGGGCGGGATCATGTCGTACTGATACGTCCGGTAGCCGAAAGAAATGTTGCGGAGGATGCCGTCCTGCACATCCTGAAAATACGGCTGCACGGCATCGCGCGACGAAAAGCGGAGCTGGGCCTGCCCGGATCTGCTCGTGCTATCGAGCGACGCGCTGGATACGACACCGAGCACCGAATCGAGGCCACCCCAGCGGTCGTGATCATTCAGAACCGGCGCATTGCCGGACTGCAGTCGATCCATCCGGACGGCCCCCGGATCAGTGCTCAGCTCTTCCATATAGGTGCGATCGCGCATCCAGTCGTAACGCTGTACCTGCGCGCCGGCAGTCCAGGTGACATCAACCGTGCGGTTTTGCGCATCAACAGATCCAACCGGCTGCAAGCGTGTTTGAAGAGGCATCGCCGACGGTGCACCGGCACCGCCGCGACGACCATTAACGGGTTCGGGCATGGTTTACTCCAATGGGAAACGCCCGCATGAAAGCGGGCGTTTCAGAGGTTTCAAAGTTGCTTTGCGACGACTACTGCGGCACCGCTGACAGCATCTGCTCCAGCCGGTCGAGTACGTCGTGAACCGACTTCGCGTCGAGAGAACGGCCCGAAATGGGCACCTCGATTGCGAGGGGATCGGCATTGATCTCCGCGTCGACCTCGTCCGGGTCTTCGCCAAGATCGCGAATGCTTTGATGCCGGCTCTTCAGGCGAGCGTCGATCAGCGCGATGATGCCGTTTGCTTCGCGCAACGGATCGATAAATTCGATGCGCTGCGGCGACCAGGACACATCCGCTACCGGCTGTTTCGTCTTGCCAGCGAGATAGGCAGTCGAAACGAAGCGGCTCGCGACCGCTTCGCAGAACATCGGAATGAAGATGAGCCACAGATCCTGCTCAAGGAAACGCTTGAACTCCATTTTCCCCATGCGACCGCTGGTGAAATTGACCTGCGAATAATCGCCGGTCAATTGCTCATACGTCGTGTCCGTGCCAGCCGCGATCGCGCGCAGGTCGACGCGTACATTCCCCTCATAGTCATTGCTGGTTGCAGGCGCGGAAAAATCAACGGTTTCCCCCGGCCGCAGATACTCGACCATGCCAGGCGACAGCGACTCCACACGGCGAGGATCTCCAGGCGCGGATGCCGTCGTGCGTCCCACCTGAAAGCCCTCATCGCTCGACGTAACGAACGCCGCGAAGCAGGCCTCGATCTTTTTACGAACGAGCTCGGCGTCCTGATACTCGTCGAGGTCGCGGGCTTTCCAGATCGCAGAAGCAAGCCATGGGAACCCACGCACCGCGTTGGGCCGATCGATTGCATCAAACAGGTGGATGACCTCCGACGCCGGCACAAATCGGCTCAGCATGTTGCGGGGCACCTGCGCCACTTCTCCGGGATGCTGATCGAATAGCCAGTAACCTGTCCGCTGGCCGATCATATTGAACTGCACGCCGGCCACAATGAACCCGCCGTCAACGGGACCGACCTTCAACGTATCGAGAAAATCGATCTCAAGGATCTGCAACTGGAGCGGCACCTCCATGCCGTCCTGCGGCAGGCGGGTGCGAAACCTGAGCAGCACCTCACCCGACTCCTTCAGGGCCTTGTATGCCTGCGCCTGCAGGCCGTAAAAGTCCAGCAATCCGCCGGCATCACAAACCTTGACCCACCGCTTCCAGACCTTCTGGAGAGCCTTGTCGCTGAATTTGGCCTGCACACCGGTCCCGATCGCATTCGCCACGAGAATCTTGAGCGCTCGCCGGATGTGCGGGTTGTTGCGCACCAGATCCCGCGCACGGTTGCGCAGGATGCCAAGCGCGGGCAGCACCTCCGCCGTCGAGCTTGCACCGGAGGCACGCCAGCCCGCCGAGCGCGGCCCGCGCTTTGCGCCGTCGAATCCACGCGCCGCATGGATCGAAACCCGCGCACGCATCCGTCTCGCAGCGAGCCCGGGCGCCACATACTCAATCGCCCTGTCGAGAAAGTTTGTCTTCATGTCAGAACCGTTGGTAAATGGCGATGCTGGATCGTGGTGCGCTGGACGACTGCTGCTTCGCGAGCTCCGTCTTGATCACATCGCGGGCACGCAACAGATCGCTCATGGACCGATAAGTAATTCGCTTGCCGTTGTATTCGACGGACAGCGTGCCGGTCGCAACGGCTTTCTCGATCGCGTCAAGGTTCTGCTGTGTAAATGCCATATCTATCGCCTCAGCCAGTTGTCCCGGCGTGGAATCCATGAGTTCTGCATCGCACCCGTGTCTGTCGCTGGCGCCGCCGGTTCGCTTGCCGTATCGACCGTCGCCACCGCCAACTCCGCGTCCGGAACAACCTCCAGCACAGCCGTGTCCGCGTCAGCCTGTTCCGCCGCGCCAGCCAGTTCCGGCGCCGGCACGTCATGAGCCGGAACAGACGCGAAGAGATCCCGTACACGCGGCTCGATCACCGATTCGAGCGCCGCCCAGTCGGCGTCCTGATATACATTCAGGCGCAACCGTGGGTGATACGCGCACGCGAAGTTGTAGACCTTGAGGTCGAGCGCTTCATTACGCTTTCGGAGCTTGTCCCAGCGGTCTTTCGACGGGTTGTACGCCTCTGCCGTGAGCTGCTCGAAGTACTCGTCATCGAGATCGACCGAGAAGTGCATCCGCCGGTCGACGACCTCACGCTCCTCGTCGCCGAGCAGCGCACCGAAAATGCGGTTTTTCGCGGTGTCGGTTCCGACCGGCCAGAGCTTCACGCCGTTCGGGTAGGTCTTACCCTTGACCGTCACGTCCTGATCAGTCGGGCGGCCGATGATCGGCTTGTGTTTCTCTTTCGCGCCCTTGATGGCGAACACACCACGGTGGCGGCGCAGCCGGCAATAGTCATACACGTCCTGCGTGCGACTGCCGCCGGAGTCGACAGCACATAGCTCGATGCGCATCGGCACGCCAAACTGATTGACGATCGGCGCGTCGAGATACCTGTCGAGCTGGTTCCAAACGTCGGGCAACGCCGGGTCACCTCGAAAGACAGCGTGGTCGACTGTCCAGTTGCGCATGCCGCGACCCCAGCCGGAAATCTCGACTTCCAGACGGTCGTTCTGAGTATCGACCGCACAGGTCAGCAGTAGACAGCCGAGCGGGATCGTGCGCAGCTTGTACGGCTCCGCGCGACGCTTGATCGCCTCCCACTTCATCTCCGCGCTCTTGTCTTCCCAGCACTCGGCGAGCGCGTTGTTGACGAACGCGATCATCTTGTCGGCGTCGGTTTGTGCGGCCTCCCAATCGTCCATCAGATCGGACCACGGGCGCCATCCGAGCGGCGCGTACAGTGCACTCAGGTGGAAGCTGGCCGTCTTGCCATCACCGACCTCTGTCGGCATCCAGTAAGCGCCCTCATAGCCCCGCGTTTTCCAGACGCTCTCAGGATTGCCGGCGCCGCAGCCGGTCTGGCAGTAATAGAGCACGACGCACGGATCGGCCGGCGAGCGGCGCATGCCCTTGCGCCAGTCGAAAAACTGTGGCGAGCCGCAGTCTGGACACCGAACGAAATACCGCCGCTGGTCACCGGTCTCATACAGCTTCTCGATCTGCGAGCGGCGCTTGATGGTCGGCGTACTGTTCGCGAAGATCTTCGCGCGGCGGCCAAAGTTACTTGTGCGGTTTTTCGCGAGCTCGATCGGATTGCCCTGACCGTCGACGTTAAGCACGTACTCGTCGATTTCCTCGAGCAGCACATAGCGCACCGTCGTCGACTTCAGGCGGCCTGCTCTCGTCGCACTGACGAGGTTCATCAGCCCACCAGGGAATTTCTTGCGCAGCTTGGTGTTTTCGCTGCCCTTCTTCATCGCGTCGCGCACACGGCGACGCAGATCTGGCGTCGACGAGCGCATCGGCTCGAAGCGGTCCATTTCCCACTTCTCGGCGTCGTCGTAGGTCGCGAACACTGCGAGGATGTTGCCGGCCGCCGTCGTGATGCAGCGGCCAATGAAGTTTTCGCCCAGCGCCGAGCCGCCGAGCTGGTGCCCCTTCATGAGACCGACCGTGATCACGCGGCTGTTATCGAACGGCCGGTCATCGTCGTGCGCGTAGCGCGTTACGGCGCTCGCCTGACCCGAGAGCGCATCCATGATGCCGACGAGGTACGGCGTGCGCTCATTTCGCCATTTACCGGGCTCAGGGCTGCTTTCCGGCAGGACGCGATGCTTCTCCGACCACTCGGCGATGCCGATCCGCCTGTCAGGCCGTATCGCCTCCGTGATCGTCTTCAGAAATGCTTCGGTCGCTCCCATCGGCGTCATCCGTATCGTTTTCGCTCAGGAGCGCCGTCGCGTCCACAGACGCAAGCGCGCGAACGAGTTCCGCGTCGAGCATCGACTCGACCCTGACCGGATCAGTCTCTGCAGCGAGCGCGTCTTTCAGACGAACGGGAATGTTCATCACGTTATCGCGCACCGTGCGAAATGCGGTGAAGGCCAGGCGTTGCGCATCAGCAAGCGGCAGCGTCGTGCCGCGCTCACGCTCGAGGTCCATCCGCTCACGCTCGAGCCGCGTCTGCTCGCGCGCAGCACGCGCAGCGCGATAGGCAACCATTGACGGGTCTTCCTTGCTCGCGGCAGCAGGAACATCGTCGTCTTCCTCATCGTCGTCAGGATTGGCCGGAGGAGACGGCATCGAGAACGCGGCATTCCCGAGCGACGGGCGGGATTGATCGGTGATCGAGCGCCGTGACTCGTCCGTGTTGCGACGCCAGGCCGCAACAGCCGCATCGGCATCGATCTTGCCGTCTGCGTCCACTGCAATGCGCCCCGACTGGAGCGCCTTTTGCACGGCGCGCAACGTGACGCCGATGTGCCGGGCAAACGCCCTCTGTCCGAGCTTTGCCATCCGGCCTCCAGAAACGGGAAAGGGGCAGTCGTTGACTACCCGACTACCCCTGAATTGACTACCTGACTACCAGAGTGACTACCCTGAAAAGTTGCTTTGACGACGCGTGTGATGGGGCTCGAATTACCCGCATACCCGCCTTATCGGAAGGGACCCACGACCTCACGGCGAGCCACGCTCGGCACCCGGTCGACTGTCCACGCGAACGCGACGCTCACCATCGCGCGGTCGCGAGCGCCATCATGAACGCCTGCTGCATTGCCGGTTCGAGCGTCGCGTCGACAGTCTGCTCTGCTACATCATAGAACGGATAACGCTCTTCGTAATGCGGCGTCGCGCTGAACGCGAACACCGGACGAATCCCGCTGCCGTGCCCGAACGTGTACCGCGCCCAGATGCCGAGAGCGAATCGACCACCAGCCGGCTTGCCCACGAAGTAGCGAACACCCTTGACCGGATCACGCGACTTCCTCTTTTTCGAGCGAGCCGTTTCGTTCTGCGCGCTGTCGCGTGACGCACGGATCTGCGATGCCACCGACGAGTAGATGCCACGCGGCACATTGCCGAACGCGTCACGCACATTCGCATTCGTCGGCATCACGTAATCGCCGTTGGGCAGGACGCCCGACAACGCGAGCATGTGTTCGAACCGGGTATAGCCACGTGAACCACCAGACACCTGTGGTTGCAGGTAAGTTGCGGCCGGTGTGCCCTTGTACGCGAACTGGCGGAAACCGATCTGTGCACTCGGCTGCGCAGACGTCGCGCGCTGCATGATCGACACCGAGTTCAACGTCCACGTGCTCGGCCGGTCAAACACGTCTCTCATCTCGCGCTGCTGCGCGATAACGATATTCTGCGCGACGAGGTTAAGCGCGGTGCGCGCTGCATACACAAACTGCTTGCCTGCTTTAGCCTCGAGCGTTTGCAGAAGCGGCAACGTCTTGACCTGCGCGGTCACCTGATCCATGCCAACCTCCAGAAGCAAAAAGCCCCGACGCTTTCGCGGTCAGGGCTTCGAAGATTCACGTTTCGTATGGACGAACACCCGCCCATACGTCCTAACAGCCCATTGTCATTATTCGTTGCGCCGCTCGCGCAATGCTGTATGGCTGAAAGGAAAGAGTTGCGCCACGAGTGTGCGGGCACTTCACGCATCCGTGAATATGGGATGCACACGGCGCGGAGTATAGGCAGAGCTTTTCTTGAAATGCAAGTCTTTCATCGTTGCAGTTTTCGTCGCATCGTGTCGTTCGCCGCACCGTCCACTGCATCCAGCGCGGCGAGCACGCTATGGAAATGCGCTTCCCAGTGCGACCGGTATTGATCTAATGGCACGCCGAGCGAGCGAGCACGGGCAGCGTGATCAATCGCACGACGGCCACCGCCGTGACATGCCGGGCATATCTGTCGACCGGTGCGCTTCTCTGAAGACGCAACCGCCGCACGACCGACACCGTGGCATTGAGGGCATCGCTCGATTTCCCTGTAGATCATTGGGCCGCCGCCATCCGGGCGCGCGGCAAAGGGGATATGGAATTCATCGACACAAACGTACCGGGCGCCGCCGCACGCCGGACACGCGAGCTGCTGATCCGCCACCGCGTCACCTCTGCCGATAACACCGCGTCCGCTGCAGCGCGCACAAAGATCCGCAATCCACTCGACAATTACCTGACTTGCAAACCGCTCAATGACATCCGATGCCTCGCGCTCGATTGGCTTTCCTGATAGCGCTGCCGCACGCTTCGCGGCGCGGGTTATCCCCGTGAATTTCGCGCGATTGAACTTGGCCGGGTCCCGCAACTGTTTTGCAAGCAGCAGCGCCGCGCGATGCAAGCCCGAGCGTTTCAGGTCCTGCCCGTACTTCATGCGCCACAGCATCCGTCCGAGATCGTTCGCGAATGCCAACGCGCCCAAAGTTACTTTTGGATCAGCGATCGGGTCAGATAGCTGACCCCGTACATTCATCGCAATCCCGGCTTGTTCTTTCAGGTCGATCATTAGCTACTCCTTTATTGTCCCAACGTCCCAATGTCCCAAAGGAAAAAGGTCGTGAGGGCGCGCGCGCCCGCGACATGCGCTCCCCCACGTCGCGCATGTCGCGGGCATGCACGCACACGCATGGCGGTCGCTTGGGACGTTGGGACATGGGCCGCTTGGGTAACCACTGCGCAGCGCGCCAAAGCTGGCGCGAAGGCGCGCCGAAACCGTGCGAATAGCGCGCCATGCGCACAAAGAATCAGAGCGGCGCATCGTCGTCCTCTCCCGGTTCGTGCGCCGCAGACGGGTTAGCCGGAGGCACGGGATCTTCTTCCTTTACGTAGTACCAACCCCGCTTCCCCGTCGTTTCCCGCTTGCGCACCCAGCCGAGAGACTTGAGAGCCTTGCCGACCCGTCGTTGCTCCGGAAGCGTCCACTTCGAGGTGTCGAGTTTCAGCACATCACCGAGGATCTCCTCCATCGTCACGCGCGTTTGCATTTCAAGATGTCGGGCGATCTTGTCTTCGTAGACGTCGCCTTCATAGCGCTCGGTTTGCTCAATCTCGAACAGCGGACGCTCTGCTTCGGTCACGTGCCAGATAACGCCCTGGTGATAGAGATGGACGGCTTCGGCCCATAGCTGGTCGCGATCGCGGCGCAGGCCATCAATGTCGATCGGCCCGCTAACACGAAGTGGCCAGTAACGCCGGTTGCCGGACTCATCTTTGAGGTACGTGTCGAAGTTCACCGAGCCGGCGAACACACCCTGCCGATGCACGTCAGTTGCACGCTTGCCATAGAAGTTGCGGAAACGGTCTGTCTCCGTTGCAAAGAAGCTTTTGGCGGCCGACGAGTCGCTTTTATTCAGCGAGTCCAGTTCGGCCAGCTCAATGATCCACTTGCCCGCCATGACGGCGTATGTGTCCTTGTCACCGATGCGGATAGGCGAATTCGTGTACCACGGCTTATTGGCGAGCACCTCGAGCGCCGTGGACTTCCCCCAACCCTGCTTGCCTTCGAGAATCAGCACGTTGTCAGCCTTGCAGCCGGGCCGCATCACGCGTGCCACCGCCGCGATGAGCCACTTCGTGCCGGCGAGCTGCACGTACTCGCTGTCACCTACCTGCATGTATGTTGTCGCCCACGTACGCACGCGTTCGACACGGTCCCAGACGAGGCCGTCGAGGTATTCACGAACATCGTGAAAATGCGTCTCGTCGGCGACGAGCAATACGGCGTTCATCACGATGTCCTGCCGAACCGAGATACCGTATTTCTGCGACAGCCACAGCACACAGCGAATGTCATCCATATCGGTCCATTCACCGCGCTCACCCTGACGGCCGAATGGCGGTTTCTTCCGTTTCACAACGCGGCCGGCGAAATCGTCCTGCGCGATCACGCCCTGCCAGCTCTTGTGATTCGACAGGATCATGTGCACGTTGCCCAGCGTGGGCAGCAGGTTGCCCTTTTCGCTGCGCGCAAGATCGCGCTCCCACGTGTGCGCGCCGTTTTCAACATCGTGATCGGGCGCGTCGTCGGTTGCAGCGCCAGCGGACGTCGCGGGTTCCGCTGCCACGATGCCGAGCACAGAGCGCGTTCCATTCGGATGCTCGTCCGAAACGATGCCTTCGTCCGCCATGCGTTCGATCAGCCGGGCTGCGCGATTGAAGCCAATACTCAGGGCACGTTGCACAAGAGAGACGGACGCACGAGCCGCGTTTCTCACAACCGCAACTGCGCGGTCATACAAAGGGTCGGCAGCCAAATACCGGTCCTGCATCAGAGCGTCCAGCGGAAGATCTTCTGATGCCGGCGCCAAAGCGGCGAGTAGCGCGGACTGGATCTGCTGGCGCACGGGTTCGAGGCTTTCCTCACAATGCAGATCGTTGAAGTCTGTCAGCTTGCGGTCACCGCGGTCGGCGAAGCGCGGAAACACCACGGTTGCGTTTCCAACGTCCGCGACCGCTTCGTATGCATACTTGAGTCCCGCATTCTCGAATCGTCTGCGACGCTCCGGCATGACGTCATTCCAGATCGTCAGTTCGATAAACTCGACGCCGCCATTGACCTGTTTGCGCTCGGCGTACAGCATGTACCAGGTGTTCCTGGTCTCGACACGGACTGCGTCGCCACCGAGCACCAGCTCGCCGCTATAGTCGAAATCTTCTACGAGGCAATCGCGCAGGCGCTGCTCAATCTTCCAGTCGTCGTCGGCGCAGATCAGCACATGCAGATCGGGGTGGCGTTCGCGCAGGTAGCGCGCGGCCGACAGAATGCCGCCAGCGTCGAAGCAAATCAGCAGCGGGATTGCCTCGTCGGTCGCCATCCGGATAGAGCGGGCCGTAGCGTAGCCCTCCGCGATCATGGCGACCTTGTCATCGTTGCCGATGTCACCGAGCAGGTAAGCCGCTCCTTTCTTCTCCATCCCCTTGTTAAAGCGCTTTGCGCCATCGGGCGTGATTTTCTGCAGGCCGACGAGCCGGATGGTGTCGGTGTACTGAAACATCGGCACAAGCACCGTGCAGTCAGAATCGAAGCGCACGCCCTCTGGCGTGATCTGCTTCCGGTCGAGATAGCCGGAAGTACCGCCGTCGCTTGCTCTTTGCCATTGATCGCGCGCGCGATTCGCGGCGAGTTTCGCCGCATGTGCTTTCCTTTCGGTTTCGGCACGATCGGCGGCCTGCTGACGTTGCCGGGCCGCATTGACGTCTTCCGGCGTCAATGTCTCGCCGTGCCACTGGAAAGACTGAGCGCCGTTGTCATTGCCGGACCAGCGGCCAAACGCGCCGGTGTAACCGATGACCCTACCTGCGCGCTCAATCTGGTGGAGCGAATACCAATACTTTTTGCCGGTCCCGTACCGATGCACCTTGTCGTCGGCGATCGGATGACCGTCAGGCAGACTAGGATGACCGTCAGCCGCGAGCTGCTGAACGATCTGTTCTAACGAAGACATTCGTAAATCCTCCTTTGGCGTTCACGGTGATGGGAAAACGCACGCCACACGGCTCGACCGGCGGCATACGATTGCGGGCCGGACGACGAGCGTCCGAACGAAGGGTTACAACGGCGAAGCAATGAACTCACACCGCGCAAAGTCACTTTGGGGTCTCCCTGATTACTTGCCGCGAAGGCGGCGCCATTCCGTCGACATGAGCTGATCGAAGCGCTCCAGATCGGCAGGCGAAAGGCCGCCCTCAAGCTGGCGCCTGAAGTCATGTCGTTCGGTTTTTGTCGGCAACGCCGCACAGATCAGCGCGGCCCGTTGTACGAACACAGGAACAACTGCCGCGCGCAATGCTGCCTGGCGAATGAGCGCGAGATTGCTGGAGAAAGTGTTGATAAGTGCCGCGAGAAATTGCGGCACCTGATCAGGATCTCGATCGGCGATCCATTGCAACGCGGACATGCCGCACGCGAGCTGCTGGTTGACGTCGCAGGACAGTTCAACGCGCTCGCGATGCGGGTTACAGCATGACATTCCAGGGCAAAACCTCATGCTGACCGACGTCCCATCCTGATGACGGCCTGCACGGTGCGCAGGAGACGATCGAGCAACCTCTGGTTCTCCCTCGCGGCCAAGGCTATGGAGTCGGCCTCGTGCTGGGTAATGCGACCATCCGAGATTGCATCGATCACCACACTCGAGACATCGCCCGATCGCTGGGCGGCTTCGGACGCGGCGAGCGCAACAGCCTCAACGGTGCCGTTCGAGTCCTGCTCTGTAGCCGGACTGGCGCTCAAACCAAAGCGCTCATTGAGTGCACAAAGCGCATCGAGGTATTGCGGCTGGCGCTTCTCTTCCATCCACTCGATCAACAGCTCGAACATCTCCATGGAAAGGCGGTTTTCGCCTTCGCCGCGTAAACGCAGGCGCAGCGACTCAGTGCCAATGCTCTTGCCGCGACGATTTGTTAGGAATGCAGCTGCGTCCGCTACTCCGCCGGGGGTATTGCGCACGGCCGTATACAGGACGTCGAGCCAATCTGTGCCGCTGTATCTGCAGGTCATAGGCTGTCCGATTTATCTTTAGAAATGTGGTTTTCCATACTGTTTACCGCTGAAAGGCTCTCGTACCATGTGACCTTGCCGGCCTAGTCACCACTACATGCGCAAGAAAACGTCAGTGCGGCGTGTGAGCGCTCTCAGTCGTCGATGCGTGCTCTGGCCGACCTGCGAAGTAGTCGAACAAGCTCTGTACGGTGGAAACGCGAGGATCTGCGTGGATGCGACAAGCAATCTTCGTTAGCGTTTGGTACGGCACACCGCTGCGCTCGGAGATTTCCGGCCAAGTACCGCGTGTTTCAGCCAACTTTCGCAGGACGGCGTCCAACATTTTTTCCTGAGGCATCTTTCGCTCCCCAAACAATGAGATTGACGCGATCATATCCTCTACGGGATATTTCCTCAAGGGGACAATCCTCGCCAAATATCCCGCGAGGGGTATCCGTATTCGGCATGATTGGCCCTATGAAAAGGAAACCAGTCAGGGAAGTGTTGGCGGAGAATGTGCGAGCTCACATGAGCCGGAACCCGGCCGTCGATACGCAGACAAAACTGGCCAGCAGAGCCGGCATTTCACAGAGTTCCGTCGCACGCGTTTTAGCGGGCAATGTAGATACGCAGATAGGTATCGTGGCAGCTTTGGCGACCGCGATCGGGGTTGAGCCTGGACGTTTGCTGGATGATCCGGACGCTAGCCCAGAGCTGCAGATCGACCGAGAGCGGTTCGCGAACTTACCCACAACCGAGCGGGCAAAAATCCAAAGCTACATCGACTTCGTTATGGCCCAGCCCGACCTGACGAGCAGCGATACACTTTCGATTTCTCAAAAGCTGACTCAATCCAAAGACCAAGAAGATCGCAATCGTCATGCCGCTCAACGTCCAATTTCCAAAGACTCGTTGAGCATTAATGAAAACCACGACCAAGCCAATCCGGGGCATCGAGGCCGTAAACGCGTCAGGTAAAGTCCTCCGCTTTCCCGATTCCGCAATTTCACCTGACGCGCAAAACGTCGCCTCTCGCCAACGCGCTGTGCGCGATGCCCTAACGGGCCTAACGCGCACAGACGATCCCACCACCCCCGTCGCGTATGCCCTAGCCATAGTTCTTCCAGACGGGACCGTTGAATTTTCCACTCAAGGCATCGAAAGAGACTTCGCCACCCCCTTGGCCGATTCTTTAGATCGACTGTCAGCAATCCTGCGATTCCACGGCACCTCACCGAGCCGTGGGCACCGGCCTCAGCGAGGCATTGCGAGACTTGCCCCACTTGTGGCCGTCGCGTTCATGGCGGCCACCTACCTGAATGACCTTGCCTGGCTAGATAGCGTGCTGATGATCGCCGGCCAATTGTCCGTCAACTGGTTACTGCGGCGAGGCGATCCAGCCGGGTAAAGGCAATCCCCGAGCGGGTATTTTCGGCAGAAATTTAACGCCAGAACTCTGGCGGTTTCGTCGTTCCGCGCGCGAATATCCCCTTGGGGATTGACAGAATGTATCCCTACGGGGATACTCTGCTCCCAAGCGCGCCATCCCGACGCGTCCCGTTGCCGGAGATCAAATGGATTCACTACCCGATGAAGCCAGAGAAGCCCGCCAAACTTGGCTTTGTGAAATGCAGCACGACCAAACGCGACCGCAAAGTGACTTTGAAAAATCCGCCATATGGCGCGGCGTGTTCGTCGCCGCATTTATCGTGACCGTGATCAATATCCCGGTCTCACCGCCAACGATGCAGACACACGCGCCCGTCCGGGCCACGGCGTAGCCGCGCGATGACTCGGCGAATTCCCGTTACCGATGCCGACATCGCTCGGGAACACCGTCTCCGTCACCTACCCGGCTCTGCGGTCAACTCGATCACCAACCCCGCGCTTCGAATCTGTCTCGCCAACTGTGCCGAGCTTCGGAGAAAACAAGCGCAGCCAGAACAACCCACGCTGGATGGCAAGCGTCTTGCCTCTGGCGATACGGATTAACGCCATATGTCAAGAGTAAAACTCAATGCTCCGCCGGAGCCGACGCGGCGAGACACTATCCGTCTGCGTTCGACATTTCACTACGACCCGATGGCACCGCGTGCCACGACGCCAGTCATGGTCGGGAAATATGTCGTCGCACGGCGGCCGCTTGCCAACAGCGTGCACACGCTTTACATGATTCTCGACGGCACGGACGTCGTCGGCACGTCGATCTCCTACCCGACCGAGGATGACTGCGCAGCGGCAGTCAAAAGAAACCGCCGCAAGCATGCCGAGACGCTAGCCGATCGAACGATCGCCAGAGCGAAAACCCGCAAGCCACGCGCGATGCGCGTGAAGGAGGCTGCGTGATCTTCGCCCTCCTCGTCGCAATCGCCACTTGTGCAGCAGTCTGGTTCCTCACGGGCCCAGGGCAGCAGCGGCACATTGGTTTCGCATTTGGCTTCGCCGACACAATCCTTTGGCTGTTCGCTGGCGTGTCGGCCGGCAAGCTCACCGTCGTCGCGATCGCATTTTTCTGCGCACTTTGCTTCGCGCGACCGTTCCTTCGCGCATGTCTCTATTCTCGCCTTCGGAGACAACATGCCAGCTGATTTTTCCCCTATCTGCAAGGCGCTGATCGCGCTTTTCGCTGGCCAGAAGGACCCGCTCACCATCGACAATGTTGAAGCCGCATTGCCGCACGCCGATCGACAGGCACTGCGCCTCGACCTGCACATGCTCGTTCGAGCCACGGTAGTGCGGCAGGCTATCCGTCGGGCCGACGAACGCCTCGTGTACTGGCTCGCCGGTGTAACCATCGCTCCGTTTGACGGCACGCTGTTTCACTATGCCCCGGATGCAACGTTCGCCGATGCAGGCGGCATCCCGTCCACACTGGAGGCAAGTCATGGCTAAGACCTGCCCGCTCGTTCTCGACGCAATGATCGTCACCGGCAACACGAAGGCCGCGGTTAAGGCTGCCGGTGGCGGATCATCGGACCTCTGGACTGTCCCGCCCGGCGAGATCCACTACGATCCGCGCGACAACGTTCGCCCGCTGGATATGGAGCGGGTTCGTCACCTGGCCAGCTTGATAGAGGCCAACGGATACGACCGTAAAAAGCCGCTTGGCTGTTTCGTACGCAAAGTCGGCGGTCAAGACCGAATCTTTGTGTACGAAGGGCAGCACCGCTATCACGCGGCACTGATGGCCATCCAGGAAGGCGCCGAGATCGACCGCCTGCCGATCGTTATCGACGAGGCTAAGTCCGTCAATCGCGTCAACCTCATCTATTCGGGCATCACCAACAACGATGGCGAGAACCTGACGCCGCTGCAACTGGCGGAGAAGGTCGTTGAGTTGCAGGAGCTCGGCGAGCCCAACGCCACGATCTGCAAGCGGCTAAACATCACGGACCAGACGGTCCGCGACGTGCTGCTGCTCGCCCAGGCACCGGCAGCACTTCACAAGCTCGTTCGCGAAAAGGTTGTGGCGTCGACGCTCGCGATCGAGGAAATCCGGACGCATGGCGGCGAGAAAGCGCTTGAGCGCCTTTCGAGCGCAGCGGCACACGCAAAGGCCAGCGGGAAAGCCAAAGTCACCAAGAAGGCGCTAGCAAAGCCGGCTGCCCGCAAGATCACCGATGTACAAGCAAAGTTACTTTTGCAAGCGCTGCAGTCGGTCTTGCACGATCCGGTATTCGGCAAGCTCTCGCCTGGCACGATCGCTGGTGTCCACTCGGCCCTCACGCCCCACTCCGATTTGCTCGATGCTGTATCAGTGAAGGTGGCGAAATGATGATTCTGCCGGCCACTACTACCCCACGCCCGCTGCCGCGTAAGCGGGAACCAGCGGATAAGAGCCACCGGCTTTCGCGCGCTGGCGCCGTCCCGGCGCACGCATCGAACAGCGACGTCGGCAGTAGCGGGCTCGCGCCCGCCAAAGCGATCCAGAAGGACGAAGCACCGCTCTCGCGGCGCAAACCAATCCAGACGAATGAAGGCCAGTCGGATTCCCGACTGACCACCCTCGCGAGAATCGCAGCCCTTCGCCTTGAGGTCCGCCAGTTGACCGAAGTCATCGCTCTTGACGCCGACATCGAGCTGCTCGACCTCATGCGCGACGAGGTAGGCAGCTATAGCCGCCACAAAGCAGCGCAGGAAGCACGCACATGGGCCGAACAGGCTCGCCTGTCCATTGAAACCGGTTTGATGCAGCTCGATCGCGCGCTGCACCCGTCGATGTGAGAACCGCCATGAGGCCGCACGCAGCATTCATTCACGCAGGGAGCGCAAACAAATGAGCCTACTTACTCGCGCATTCATTCTCGAAAAATTCGGTGTCCGCCTGACGATGGGCCAGCTCGCGACGCTGCTCGCGATGTCCGAAGGCACGATCCGCAACCAGGTCAGCGCCGAGACGTTCCCCATTCCGACATACAAGGAAGGCGCCGCGCGTTACGCGGCCTATGATGCAGTGGCCGAATATCTCGACGACATGTCGCTGAAGGCCCGCCTGAAAGCTGCGGCGTGAGACGCCAATTCGGGAAGCCGGCCGCGATGCCCAATCGGGTATAGTCCGACATCAGAATTTGCGTTGAACGAGGAGACCATGGCGGCAATCGGACAATTTTGGGGATCGTTTTCGGCACCGCGGGTTCAGGGACAACCCCAGCCCATCCTCCAGCCAGATCTGGCGCCTGCGAATCTGTTCTTCCTGAATCTTGACGCCCATCGCGGCCATGAGCCCGGCTTGTTCGTCTATCAAGTGGTGCCAGGCACATCACCATTGGGAGGACGCACAAAGTTTATGGTGCCACTGACGGCGACGGTTAATGACGGTCACCGACTAATAGCGCATAGCGCCCAGGCATTCACTGTCGATCCCGAAACTGCCCGCGTGGTTGTTGCTCGTATCGCACCACGGAATGGCATCGACTATCGACTGGATATCGAGGCCATTGCTGCTGTCCAAAACCTGAGTTACCAAGGCAACTGGCGGAATAGTTGGGGAGAGCAAGGCACGTTGGAATTTTGGCGCCCTGAGGCTGGCGAGCGAGTCCGCGACGTAACGGTATGCGACTCGTGGTCCGAATACAAGTCTTGGGCAGGAGGTGTAGGACGTACCAATTTCGCCTTTCGCGGCCAGTCAAACAATGAATGGCAATTGAAGTCGTCGCTGCACCGTGCGAATCGGTTCGACCTTTGGTACTACTCGCGCGCGGCGCTTCAGCAACTACAGCATGAGCTTGAGGGCGGAGTGGGAACGTCCTTTGACCGCGAAAAGCCAATTGATTTTTCCAGGCTGCTTGCTCTTGGCCAGCATCACGGCTTTCCTACGCCGCTGATCGATTTCACATTCTCACCTTACATCGCGGCCTATTTCGCCATGTCTGGAGCGCTCGACGTTCCTGAATCAAGTCGGGCTTCTCATGTCCGCATATATGCACTGGACAAAGCATTCCAGTCGGTTGCAAACCAACCAACTGTGGCTCTAACCGCTATTGAACCTCTGGCTGGACTTATAGGGCCGTCCGGACTTCATAATCCGCGCCTATACGCCCAGCAAGGTACGTTCCTTTTTTCGAATGTTGAGCTGGTCGAACACCTGCTTACATCTCAGCTTTACACCGGAGGTCAGACCTATCTCCGAGCAGTCGACATTCCGTCGCATGCCGCAGTGGAAGCTTTGACGGATCTTTCATACATGGGAATTTCCCCCGCGTCGCTGTTCCCCGGAGTGGACGGTGTCTGCATGAAAATCAAGCAGCAGATATTGACGGGCCAGCTCTGAAGCCTTCGCATCAGGCCGCCTTCACCAGCTTTAACCTGCCTTTCTTCGCAACCTGAGCCGGATCCAAATTGGTGTAGCGCTTCAGGTTGCGCCAGTCCTTGTGACCCGTGACGGCCGCCACTTCCGGGATCTGCCAGCCCGCCTCAAATAGCGCACTGGTGGCCTCGTGCCGCAGATCGTGCAGGCGCAGATTCTCGATCCCCTTCTCGTCGCACGCCTGCTTGAAGTACTTGCTGGCCGTGCCCTTGTCGAACCGGAAAATGTATTCGTTCTTGTGCGGCGGCATCGTCGGGTCGGCCCTGCGCTTCTCAACGTATTCCGTTGGCACCGGGTAACGAGGTTGCCGCATGATGACCTCGAACGAGTCACCGATCAGCGGGATCCACTCGTTGTTGCCGACCTTCTGTCGGGGATGCTTGCGATCGCGCACGAGCGCAAGGTGATTCTCGGCGTCGATATCATTCCAGCGCAGGTTGAACAGTTCACCACGACGGAACGCGCACTGCATGGCGACCCGCAACAGATCGGGCATTGCCTGCTGGCGCTCCGGATGCTCGGCAAACCAGGCGAAAATCTTTTCGATTTCTTCCGGCGTCGGTCGGCGATCCCGTTTGCCGCCGGCATCGATCAGTCGCAGATGGTGAAGCGTTGGCCGGGCTGCGCCGATCGCGTCGGGTAGCGTCAGGCCAAGCAGCGACGCCGTGTGACGCAGCACGGTCCCCAGCTTGGAGATATCCATGTCGACCGTATAGCCACCGGCGCCGGCTTTCCTGCGATCCTGGGCAAACTTGACGATCTGCTGGGTCGTGAGCCGCGAGGCAAAGTGACTTTGAAACGCATCCTCCAGCCGCTGCAGGATGTAGTACTCGTTCGATTTCGGTTTGACGGCCCGATCCGATTCGGCCCGCGCCTCGCGATACCGTTTGACGAGGTCGCCGACCGTCACAGTGGCCGCATCAACAGCGTTCTGTCCCTTGTCGATCTCGACTTCTTTTTCCCGCGCCCAGGCTTCGGCGGCGCCTTTGGTTCTGAACGTTTTTGCTATACTCTGCCCTCGCTTGCGCACCTGGGCACGCCAGCGACTGCCGACTGGCAGGATTGAAGCCATGTTTTACCCCGCTCGGAAACTGTAGCAGTGCCAGATCATTTTTCTGTGCTACAGGGACGATTTGTAGCAAAAGTGTAGCAGAGACTGCTATAAACTGGGGTTCACAGGCTGTCACGGCGCTTCATTTAGGAAGAAGCAGAAAGGCCGGAAACGCCCAAGGGATAAGGCTGGAGCCAATAGCAGCAAGGGTTCAGTCGTCCCATTGCAGATATCCATCTCCCTGTAGTTCAATGGATAGAACAAGTGCCTCCTAAGCGCTAGATACAGGTTCGATTCCTGTCAGGGGGACCAGATAGCTTCCTAGCATCTCCCAAGCTTGCCCGGAAAAGCCCCGTATGCGTTGCGCTGCGGGGCTTTTTGCCGCCATCATCGCGCGCAAAAACAGCCCCCTCCACGCGCTCGGCCATCTTGCCTCTTGTCAAAAGGCGGTGACCAGATTCACCTTACCGAACCGTCGCAAGAAGTAACGTTTGCCGCGGCGTTCGAATCCGTTTCGGATCAAGCACGACATGCTTGATATGAATCTTTTCCCAGGTATAAGTGATGTGAACCAGGCCGTCCGGGGACTGAATAACCGCAGGGTAAGAGAACTCGTGGTTCGCTTGGTTCTCAATGTCCAACACGTTGCGATAGGTCTGGTGATCGGTCGAAATGAAGACAGACAGCTTATGTCGGTCCCACTTACCTTCGGCGTAGGGTAGCGGATTTCCGACGACCAGGTCGCGCCCGTCAGTCAAGGTCACCGCGTCCAGACCGGAATTTGGATTCGGAATATTCAACGGCGAGAGACCGCTCCATGTCTTTCCCCAATCGCGCGACCTGGTGCTGAACACAAAGCCGCTTTTCGTTCGAACCAGCGCCTGCAGATGTCCATGACCGTGATCAAGTATCGCAGGCTGGATCGCCTGCACTCGATGCGAACCGACCGGCGGGTACACAACGTCCCACGTAGTGCCCCCATCCACGGAACGCTCGAAGTGAACGCTCCATCCATCATCCTCGGTGCTGCTTCCGGATATCACGATTCCGTTTGATAGCTGGACGGGCTTGTCTTTCGCCGGACCGGAGAGGCCTAGGCCCAGAGCAGTCGGTTTTGACCACGTCCTGCCGCCGTCAAGCGAAGTGATGCGCAGAGGATGCCAATCCGCAGGCAATTTTCCCCGGTTATAAAACAACATCAGAGGGCCGCTTCGAGGAGAAAAGAGAACCGGATTAATTGTTGTCAGCGCTTCACCGTCAGGCGAGCGACCATCCGCGACGCGAACAGGGTCGTCCCAATGACCGCCGGAAAAACGCGCTACCCAGATGCCGACATCCTTCGCTGCCTCTTTGCTGCCGGCCAACCATGCTGCGACCAGATTGCCGTCTCGGTAGGCAATCGTCGATGCATGACAAAACGACACGTTCTGCCTCGGATTAATGATTTCCGTCGAAAGAATCGGGCCGAATTTGTTTCCGCTTTCCGCAGGTGATTGCACCGAATAAAAAGAAAGGAATGCGAAAGATAAATGTCGGAAAGACGTTAGGGTTCGCCGCTTCATAAAGATTGAACCGATGGTATGAGTTATCGATTGGGCATCGAAACGGCGGATGGTAGTCGAACTTTATGTCAAGCTGACGTGTCAAGCGATATTTTTTTACAGAAAATTTCAAAGGGCGCTTTTGTCAGAATAGTCGGCTTCTCGATATGCCAATATCGGCGCTACCGATTTTCGCGCTAAGCGCTGTGTCTTCAGCCTCCGACGCATGCAGCCGTTCGAACGCGATTCAATGGCGCCCTACTGCGCAGCGACTAGCCGGAGGCGGCGCGAAGAAAATGATTCGACATGGAGTGGCTGCTGATGGCGTCATCACCCTCCAGGGCTGAGCGCTTCCAGGCGGGCGCCTCTTACGTTACCGACAGGATGGACGGCCGAGTTTTCAGAGAGCATGCAGTCGACGAACGTATGCGCTCGCTTCTCGGCGTATCTGAACGCATCATGTTCAGATATGAATTCCAGTTGCTCTGGAAAACTTGCAACCTTGTGTGCAGGTTGACTGGACGAACTGATGGTCCAGGACACCTTGTACCGGCGTCCGACATTGTGCAAACACAATGGCTTTCCGGTCGTGACCTGAACGTCGATCCCGAAGCCGCGATACGGTGCATAGGATTGGCAAGGCATGATCACTCTCCTGACGCGATGGTGCGCGTATGCAGCCAACATCGCGCAACCGCCATGCCCCAAAGCGAGACGCCAGGGAAAACACCATTCGCGCTCGGAAACGCTGAATAAAAAAAAAGCCGCAGACAATGCTGCGGCTCAAAACACACACACCGCGCTCGGGGCGCTGATGTGAATCACCATCTTACAGAAACCTATCGGTGAATATAACCAGGGATTTCGTATGATGGTTGCAATCGGTCGGCCACGCAATTCCGCTCTGCGCGGCGCCGAGGCATCACTTCATGGAGGCGTGATCCGCTACTGCTCGATATACATGCGCCATTCCGGGAACTGCTCGAAGAAGCTTTGGCTCACGTAGATCTGGTACAGGACCGGCGAGCTACTGTCGGTTGCGGACCCGGGCTCGCTCAGTACAGTCAGTCCGGGATCGACGCCGGAGACGCTCGCCCACGCCGTGAGATCGTCCGGCAGGTCGGCCGCTTCCTCGCGCGGCACACGCAATTTGATCGGTTTCATTGCATCTCCGACAAATGGTGAGGGGTGTCTCAGGAAATATCATACAAAGAAGCGGTGTGCCGGCGCCAGAAATCTCCAAAGCGGGCGATAGGCGTCGATCGCAAGTGGGCAATGAGACATAGAGAATTGAAAACCAAGCCCACGCGCACATTCAATACGATATGTTTCGCCCCTTCGAGCCGAGCCCTCGAAGCCTGGTCACCGCGGCGCGCAACGGCGCCGTGATTCGCCAGGATGTCGACGACTCGAGCGCCCTGATCGTCGAAGTCCTCGATGCGATCTCCTCCTGCATCGCGACAACCGTCTTCTGCATCGCCACAACCTCCTCCTGCGTCGCCACAACCTTCTCTCGCGTTTCCGCAAGGGCTGCCTCAGCCTCAGCGAGGCGCTCCGCTGTCTCGGTCGCGCGCGCCATCATTGCAGCATCCACAGGGGCACTGTAGAACTCCTCGGTCGTGAGTTCCACGCGAGGCGGTTCCTTGCGAAGCACAATGATCATCTCTCCGCCGGTTTCTCCGCGCGCAGGCACAAAGTCGACGAGATTGAATTCGATGAAACCCATCATCAGGATCGGCTTCAGGACCTTGGACACAATCGTGCCGCTCTCGAAAACATGGCTGTGAATGCCGACATGCGGAGGCGCCTTCAGCTTGTGCCTGATACGGTTCATATCGAGCTTGTCGGCCACCTGCATCGGCTTGTTGACGAATGCTTCGTCGTAATAGATCTCACATTCGATTTGATGTTCGCGCGGAATGTCCTCGACACCCGCAAGATACTCGGCCACGAAATGACTTAGCGCCGTGTCCTGTCTGTATCTATCGAAACTGAACTTCTTGTCGGGCAGGGCAAGAAACAGCACTCCGCCGGGACGCATCATGTCGCATAGATCGGATAGCCATTGAACCATGTTGGGCGCGTGCTCCATCACATGATTCGCAATAACGTAGTCGAACTTATCGCTGATGTACTCGCCGTATCGATTCGAATGAACCACGTAGTCGATTTCGGGTATGTCGACGATCATGTCCGGGTGCGTGCACTCCCGGACCAGTTGCTCCCTATCCTTCCAGTCCAGATATCGCACGTCTGCTTCCGACTTGAAGACGGTCGGCTGATCATACGGTCCTATCTCAAGACCGATTCCCGATAGATCGGTATGTTTCAGAAGATGCCCGCGGCGCAGCGTCGTAACCAGATTCATGAACTACCTCTCGGCGTTAGGACAGGCAACAGTGCAACTTAGCACGTCTTACACGGCCGCCGAAGCAATCAACTCGCTGCTGACTCTATTTCTCGCGCGGCGCGACTCAGGCCATCGCCGCGTTTCGCCGCCACGGAAACCGCAATCGCATCGCCCTTTTTTCGACGACAAACCACGAGACCAGCGTGAGTGCCATTGATATGACAAATGTGATTGTCACCATGGCGATATTCGGGTGAGAGAAAGCACCGAAAAATGCGCCCATCGTCTCATGGCCGCCGTAAAGCATCGACTGCAGGACAACGTAGTGCCACAGATAAAAGCCGTACGAAACTCGACCCAGCCCCGCCAGCGGGGCGATATCGAGCGCCCGCACCAACACGGACTGCTGAGCCGTCACGACCTTCGCAATAATGAGCGCAGCGGCTAACGGCGTAAGTGGGTAACCCAACGCCTGCAACGAAAAGTCGAGACCGGTCTCGCTCAACATCACGAAAAACAGAATGGCGGCGGCGAGGGGCCATAACTTGCCGGCCCAAGCCGTCCATTGGCGCGGCATCACCGCCAGCAAAGCCCCCATCAGCAGCCCGTCGGAGTGCGTATCGAAGCCACAATAAATGCGCGCCATCGAAAGGTGATGCGACATCAGAAACGAACGCCACCCGATCACCGCCATCGCAAGGAGTGCGACTGCGAGCACGAGCCGACGTGGCCAGAATTTCAACACGCCCAACAGGATGAGCGGCCAGACGAGGTAAAACTGCTCCTCGATCGCGAGCGTCCACGTATGCCCCGTGAAATGCGCGTCGTAGATGCCGAACGCGCGCACCCAGTTCATCACATAGAAGAAAGCGGGCAGGACTTCGAATCCCACTCTCAAGGAAGCGGGAAATATCAGACAATAGATCGTGACACCGGCAAGCATCAGCAACAAGGCCGGGTAAAGCCGGCGAGCGCGCCGCCAATAGAACGCCGGCAAATCGATCCGGCCGGTGTGCCGATGCTCCGCGATCAGCCGGCTCGTGATCAGGTAGCCACTCAACACGAAAAATGCATCGACGCCGACATACCCGCCGCCCACGACGCCCGCGAGACCGGTATGCGCAAGAAATACCGCTATGACAGAAAGCGCGCGTAAGCCGTCGAGGCCGGCAATTCGAGTGTACTGAATGTGATTCATGCCTATGTCGACAACGCGTGGCGGACAGCCGCCACGTGGTTACTGATAGTCGATAAGTTCTTGAGACGGTTGGTAAGGATTGGGCGACGAGAAGTTCAACAAATCATCTCGCGCCGCAACCGCGTGGAAATCTTTGCGACCTCGCAGACGATGACGTAAAAGCTACCTGCGTCAGGTGAAGTCACTGCCGGTTGCCGAATAGCGTCTCGCGATCAGTGCAAATCACGCACAGACCTTGTCTCGGCGGCAGTGTTGTTGCGATGCCTATCCCACCCTAGACTCGGTTCCTTTCCAACCACGTCCAAAAGGACCCGTCATGTCCAGCCGCACACTCCGTAGCATTCTCGGTGCCTGCCCACCCGCTTCGCTGCCCGCTCGCACCACCGCGTTGCTGTTGATCGACTTTCAGAACGAATACTTCACGGGTTCGCTGCCCATTCCGAATGGCGCGGCAGCATTGCGAAACGCGCATCAACTCGTCGAATGCGCCGACCGCCATGGGTGGCGCGTGGTCCACGTGCAGCACGTTGCACCGGCCGACTCTCCGCTATTTGCCGCCGGCAGCCGGCAAGTCGAGATTCACGCCGAGATGCAACCGAAGGCCGCCCATCGCGTGGTCGAGAAAAGCTCCGTGAGCGTGTTTGCCAGCACCGATCTCGCGCAAACGTTGAAAGACGATGGCATCACGCACCTCGTCATTGGCGGCCTGATGACGCACGCCTGCGTAGCAGGCGCCGCGCGAGATGCGGTGCCTGCGGGGTTCGAAGTCGTCGTGGCCGCCGACGCATGCGCGACCCGCGACATCGTCGTCGATAGCGAACTGCGCGTCGGGCACGCCACGTTGCATCTGTCGGCTCTGGCTGAAATCGCGGATACCTTCGGCTCGGTGATGAACACGAGCGACGTAATATCGCTGGCTGGTCGATAGCCGCCACGGCGTCCATCACGTTCTTGCGCTTTTCAGGCTTCCTAAATATCACTAGGCTGATGACCCATGCCTGCGCGGCCGACGCCGCGAGCGACGCGGTACGGGTCGGCTATCGCGTCGTGGTAGCATCGGACGCCTCGGCAACGCGTCGACGCAGACACGATCGATAAAGACGAGTCACGTCGCGCGTCACAGCCAAAATCGAAGCTACGTTTGGCGACGTGATGAGCACGTCGGAAATCATTTACCTACCGTTGCGCTAAGCATTAGCCCGATTCACCTTCGTGGTGACGCCGCGTAGCGCCAATCTCGCCCATGGACCAGTTGCTTGCAATGCGCGCCTTCCGCTTCATCGTCGAAGCGCAGGGGTTTTCGGCTGCGGCCGAGCGGCTCGACACCACGCATTCGAGCGTGTCGCGTCAATTGAAACAGCTCGAGGTTTCGCTCGGCGTTCAGTTACTCAACCGCAATACACGACGCTTTACGCTGACAGCCGCGGGTGAACGCTACTACAAGGCCAGCGTCGATATTCTCGATCGCGTGGAAGAAGCGGCGCAGGCCATGGCGGCCGAACATCAACAGGCGGCCGGCTTGCTGCGCGTCACCGCGCCGCTTGCCATCGGTACGCTGGAATTGGCCGACTGGCTTCCGGCGTTTCAGAAACGTTATCCCGACATCCAACTGGAGTTGTCGTGCAGCGATCAGTTCGTCGACCTCGTTGCAGAGGGCTACGACGTAGCGTTACGCATCAGCGGCCCTTTGGCTGACACGACGCTGGTTGCGAAAACCTTGGCTGTCTCCGACGTCGTTCTGGTTGCATCGCCAACCTATCTGGAGCGACACGGACTCCCGCACACAGCCGGGCAACTTGCCGAGCACGAGTTATTGTCTTTTACCGGCGCGCCCGAAGCGACCGAATGGGTGCTGACGTCCGAGCAAGATTCGCCAATCCACATCTTGCCGCGCAACCGGCTGAGAACGGACGCCATCACTGCGCTTTACTCCGCGGCGCTGGCGGGCGCGGGTATTGCCGCTTTCACGTGGCAGACGGTTCAGACAGACATCAGAAGCGGCCGTCTCGTTCAGGTCTTACCAGGCTACACGCTTGGAAGCCGCCATTACTACGCGCTATACCCGCAAACGCGGTATGTGGCGCCCAAAGTACGAGCGTTCGTCGATCACATGGCTGAGCACTATCGCGGACGATGATGATGCAGTCGACGCGCCGCTAAGCGAACGCCAACAGCGGACAGAGTGGCAACGCGAGATCCACGCAGAAGAACGCGCGGCGAGTCCCAGGTAAACGAGGTAAACGACGGCCGGCCGACGAAACCCGCCGTCCGGCCGCATGAATCGATTACGACGGACGCTTCGGAATATCCAGTCCCTTCGCCACGGCCGGACGCGCGACGAACGCGGCCAACACGCGCGTCACATTCGGGAAGTCCTGAATGCCGACGAGATCGCCTGCCTCATAGAAGCCGACCAGATTGCGCACCCAAGGAAACGTGGCGATATCGGCGATCGAATACGCATCGCCCAGAATCCAGTCACGTCCTTCGAGTTGCCGATCCAACACGCCGAGCAACCGTTTCGCTTCGCCGATATAGCGGTCGCGCGGACGCTTGTCTTCGTACTCCTTGCCGGCGAATTTGTGGAAGAAACCCACCTGGCCGAACATCGGCCCGATGCCGCCCATCTGGAACATCACCCACTGGATCGCTTCATAGCGGCCGACGGCATCTTGCGGAATGAACTGGCCGCTCTTGTCCGCGAGATAAATCAGGATCGCGCCGGATTCGAACAGCGGCAACGGATTGCCGTCAGGCCCGTTCGGATCGATGATCGCCGGAATCTTGTTGTTCGGATTGAGCGACAGAAACTCCGGCGTCATCTGATCGTTGGTATCGAAGCGTACGAGATGCGGCTCGTACGGCAAGCCCGTTTCTTCGAGCATGATTGACACCTTCACGCCATTGGGCGTGGGCAGCGAGTAGAGCTGAATCCGGTCCGGATGCTCGGCACGCCATTTCTGCGTGATCGGAAAAGCGGATAGTTCGGTCATGTGGCGGTGTAACCCTTGTGCGAATGTGGCGGCTTGAAAAGAGAATCGGGCCTCGGCAGCCGGCGGGACGACCGGCGGCGAAAATCCCAACGCAAGATCGCCAAATATAAACCGACTCGGCGCAACGCGTGCGGGCGTGGCCCAGCGCTCATATCGACACGCAAGGTTTTACGGTCGACGTGTAACCGGCGGCTCGCAAACGCAAAACGCAAACGCGCACGTTAGCCCGCACTCACCACAAATCCTTGGTCGCCGTGCCGGCGCGCAAGTTATAACCTTCGCGCCACAAAGACGCGCCGACGGTCAGCAACAGCGTCTTCTGCTCGCCGTCGAGCAGATCCCAAGCCGCCGCCAGCCAACTGGCGAAGCTCGCGCAGGTCTGTTCCAGGTCGACGGGCGTTTTGCCCTCGAGGTATTGCCGTTCGAACATCGAAAGAATTTTTTCGGGTGTCATGGGCGCCGTCTCCGTGTTGGATGCGCCAAGTCTAAAGGCGGCGCAGCGCGTGCGGAATGCTCTCGACGCCAACCCCGGGTTACTCCCAGGCAAAATCCGCCATCGGTCGAAAAAGTCCATGTACGACGCAAAAGCGTCGGTAAAAGGAAAAGGCGCCGCAGCGCCTTTTCCGTCGAACTACATCGCAAGCCGAATTACGGCGCGTTGCGCTTGGCGTTGTCCTTGGCGTCTTCCTTAGCGTCGCCATAGGCCTTCTGCACCTTGCCCGCGCCTTGCTGCAGATCGCCCTTTATTTCCTTGGCGGGATTGTCCGTGGCCTTGCCGACCGCTTCGTTGACCTTGCCCTTGACCTGCTCTGCCACACCCTTCACCTGGTCCTTGTTCATGTTCGGCTCCACTATTTGGAATGCCGGCGCGACATTACGCCAGTATCCGTACCCAGCAACGGGTGTGCCCGTACCTGCGCACGGCCTGGTTTCTCCAGCGCGCGCCGCGAAAAAATATTTTCAAACAGGCCTAAAGTCCCGCCACGGCCTGCCGTAAAGGTGCCAAGGAGAAGCCATGGACCGCACACCCATCAAGCTTTCGGGATCATCCCAAGCCGTATTGATTGATCGCGACATTGCGCACATTGCGCGTGTGATGCGGCCGTCTTTACACGGCGACCTGGGCGGCCCGATCCTGCCGGCCGCGTACTGGCGCAAGCGTCTGTACCAATTGCTCGACGCCGGTAACTTGTCCCACGCGCAACTGTGCGCGGTCGACAGCCTCCTGCTTCAGCTCGATCAATACCAAGCCGAACCTCAACTGGCCTGGGACGCATTGGCGCCGGCCTCCGCCGCCTTGTTCCCACCGCCCTATCCGGCCAACGCCAGCCACTCGGCCTGACACGCTGCGAGCCTGAACCCCGGCCCTTTCCGGGCCGGCGACATTTCATTTGCGCGCGTTAAAAAAAAGGCCGCGAAAACCATGTCGCGGCCTCAACACGTCGCAACGCGGGGAATTCGCGTCACGCTACAAGCGTACACGCGCAACTGTGACACCCGCATTTAGCCGTGGACTTGCTCTGTGCCGGTGTTCCGAAGCTCGAAATTTTCTGCCCAAGCGACGCAAAAAATAGGGAAATGGGACGACCTTAGGTCATAATGTCCGCAAAAATTCCCAGCAAGGACACCCGTGACCCTCGCCGCACCGCTCGCACTGCTCAAGCAAGCGCGCGCCCGCTTCACTCAACGCGAAATCGCCGCGCATGTCGGCAAGGACATCAAGACGGTACGTCGCTGGGAAAAAGGCGAAACGCAGTGCCCGGCGATGCTGGAACCGGCCTTGCGCGATCTGCTGCAAAACCGCGCGCGGACCCGCGGCAGCGTGGGCGGCGACGCCCAGTTCCGCTTCATCGATCTGTTCGCCGGCATCGGCGGGATCCGCATGGGCTTCGAGGCGCATGGCGGCGACTGTGTCTTTACGAGCGAGTGGAACGACTTTTCTACCAAGACCTATCGCGAGAATTACCCCGGTGGCGGTGAGCATGCGCTGATCGGCGACATCGTTTCGTTTCCGGCTGAAGACGTGCCGAGCCACGACGTGCTGCTCGGCGGCTTCCCGTGCCAGCCGTTTTCGATCGCCGGCGTGAGCAAGAAGAACGCGCTGGGCCGACCGCACGGTTTCGAATGCACGACCCAAGGGACGCTCTTTTTCGATGTCGCGCGGATCATCGCGGCTAAACGCCCCGCCGCGTTCCTGTTGGAGAACGTGAAGAACCTGCTCTCGCACGACAAGGGCCGCACCTTCGACGTGATCCTGCAAACCTTGCGCGACGAACTCGGCTACGAAGTGCACTATCGTGTGATCGACGGCCAGCATTTCACGCCACAGCATCGGGAGCGGATCATCATCGTCGGCTTTCGCGGCAAGACTGCGTTCTCCTGGGACGAGCTGCGCCTGCCGGAAGACGGCCCGCGGCTCGCCTCGATCCTGCATCGCACGGATGGCAGCGAGCCGGTGCTGCCGTGGGACAACGACCGTTTCTTCGACCACGCCAGCCGACGCGTTCAACCCAAGTACACGCTCACCCCGAATCTCTGGACTTACCTGCAGAACTACGCGGAGAAACATCGCGCGGCGGGCAACGGCTTCGGCTTCGGCATGGCTTATCCGACCAGCGTGACGCGCACGCTGTCGGCGCGTTATCACAAAGACGGCTCCGAGATCCTGGTCTATCAGGGCGAGTCACTGCGCCCGCGCCGCCTCACGCCGCGTGAATGCGCGCGGCTGATGGGCTTTCCCGATACCTTCCGAATCCCGGTGAGCGACACGCAGGCCTACCGGCAGTTCGGCAACAGCGTCGTGATGCCGGTGATGCGCGAAGTGGCGCGCATCATGCTGCCGCATGTGCAAACCCTGCTCGCCGAGGAGACGCGCCATGGTTCGAAGCAAACGCTCTCGCTCTACGCGTGAGCGGTCAGCTTGTGCGGGTGACCGGCGCGTCGAAGCATTGGCCAAGCGTTAAAGATGGTCGATATCGTCGATAGCGCGACTCGCAGCCGGATGATGTCCGGCATTCGCGGCCGCAACACCAAACCAGAAATTCTGATCCGCAGCCTGCTGCACGGCCAAGGCTTTCGCTTCCGGCTGGATGCGCGCGATCTGCCGGGACGCCCGGACATCGTCTTGCCGCGCTACCGCGCCGTGGTGTTGGTGCACGGCTGTTTCTGGCACGGCCACGACTGCCATCTTTTCAAATGGCCGCAAACGCGGCCGGAGTTCTGGCGCGACAAGATCGGCCGCAATCGCAGCAACGACGACAAAGTTCGCGCAGCGCTGCTCGCCAGCGGCTGGCGCGTCGCGGTCGTATGGGAATGCGCTTTGCGCGGGGCCAATCGCGATATCGAGGGTGTCTTGCAGCGGCTCGTCGAGTGGCTGAAGAGCGACGCGCCGAGCTTCGAAGAACGCGGCTGAAAGCGCGCTGTAGCCTACCCGGCTCGCACGAATCTTCAGGCCGCTGGTGATACACTCGACTGGCTAACTCGGGGTACTTCCGCGCGGCGCCCTGCCCTGCAAACCGGTTGCAAAACCGCACGCCCCGACCATCCCAGAACCACTCAAGAAGGGAGGCACATCATGGCAGATTTCCGTCTCTGGTCCGACGAATTTCCCACTAACGGCTTCATGCCGAAAGCCCACGAATATCACGACAAGGCCTTCGGCGTGGACGGCGAGAACATCTCGCCCGCGTTGCAGTGGGAGGCGCCGCCGCCCGACACGCAAAGCTTCGCGCTCACCGTTCACGATCCCGACGCGCCCACCGGCAGCGGCTTCTGGCACTGGGTCGTGGTGAATATTCCGAGTGACGCCCGCTCGCTGCCGCGCAACGCCGGCAAGGCGGACGGCTCGCTGCTGCCGCAAGGCGCGCTGCAGGTGCGCAACGACTACGGCACGGTCGGCTTCGGCGGCGCCGCGCCGCCGCGTGGCGACAAGGCGCATCGCTACATCTTCCGCCTGCATGCGCTGCGGGTGCCGCATCTGCCGATCAACGCGGACACCACCAACGCGGTGGCGCGCTTCATGACGCATCTGAACGAACTCGACTCGACCACTCACACCGGCTTGTACGAACTCAAATAACGCGGGAGACGCGCTGGCCGGCGCGCGCAAGCTGCGCCGGCCAGTTCTTCGACGACGGCACGCGGCGCGCGCGAGCGGCGAACCGCCCCACTACAACTCGAACAATCGATGCACGCACAACCACCGCGCAAGGACGGCGCTGACGGCACCATCGCCGCCGAAGCGGCCGACACACTCGCCCCCCACACATCGCTTCGGGACGACACCGAACAGGGCTTGCCGATTCCGCAGCGCTACTGGGCGATGCTGGTTATCGCGCTCTCCCTCACGCTTGCGGTGCTCGACAGCGCGATTGCCAACGTGGCGCTGCCGACTATCGCGCGCAACCTGCACGCCAGCGCGGCCGGCTCGATCTGGGTCGTCAACGCCTATCAGCTGGCGATCACCATCTCGCTGTTGCCGCTCGCTTCGCTCGGCGACCGCATCGGCTACCGGCGCATCTACCTGGCCGGCCTGATCCTGTTCACGGTGGCGTCGTTCGGTTGCGCCTTGTCGACTTCGCTGCCGACTCTCGCGCTCGCTCGCGTGATTCAAGGCTTCGGGGCGGCGGGCATCATGAGCGTGAATACGGCGCTGGTGCGCATGATCTATCCGCCCGCCCAGCTCGGACGCGGCGTCTCGATCAACGCGATGGTGGTCGCGGTGTCGTCGGCGGTCGGACCGACCGTCGCTTCCGGCGTGCTCGCCGTCGCCTCGTGGCCGTGGCTGTTCGCCATCAACGTGCCGATCGGCATCGCCGCTATCGTCGGCGGCTTCAAGGCGCTGCCGATGAACCCCGGCCACGAATCGCCCTATGACTATCCGAGCGCGGTGATGAACGCGTTCGTCTTCGGCCTGCTGATCTTCGCCGTCGACGGACTCGGCCACGGCGAGGGATTCGGCTACGTCGCGCTCGAAGCGCTCGGCGCGGTGGTGATCGGCTATTTCTTCGTGCGCCGTCAGTTGACGCAGCCCGCGCCCTTGCTGCCGATCGATTTGCTCAGGATTCCCATCTTCGCGCTCTCGATCGGTACCTCGGTCTGTTCGTTCTGCGCGCAGATGCTCGCCTTCGTGTCGCTGCCCTTTCTGTTGCAGGAAACGCTGGGGTTGTCGCAGGTGGAGACCGGGCTGCTCATGACGCCTTGGCCCGCCGTGATCATCATCGCGGCGCCGATTGCCGGCATGCTGTCGGACAAGGTGTCGTCGGGATGGCTGGGCGGCGTCGGCCTTGCCGCGATGACGGCCGGGCTGTTGCTGCTCGCCACGCTCGGCGCGCATCCGGACGCCACGCAGATCGCGTGGCGCATGGCCTTGTGCGGCGCCGGCTTCGGCATCTTCCAGTCGCCGAACAATCGCACCATGCTGTCCGCGGCGCCGCGCGAGCGCAGCGGCGGCGCGAGCGGCATGCTGGGCACCGCGCGCCTGACTGGCCAGACGCTCGGCGCGGCGCTGGTCGCGCTGATCTTCGGCATTGCGCCACAACACGGACCGACCATCGCGCTCTACGTGGCCGCGTGCTTCTCGGCGGTCGCCGCGCTGATTAGCACGATGCGCGTCATGCAACGGGCCAATGTGCAACCGGCCTGAGTTCTCGCAAGAGATTTTTTCAACCACACGAATACGAAAAGAGCGTGGATCGCGTCGTGCGAGCCACGCCCTTCTCTTCGACTTTCACACCCGCCAATCAGACGACGTGACCAGCACGCACGGCTGCATTGCCAGCCGCGCGACCGTTAATCCGGCAACGACGACGCGGTCACGTCAGCGAGCTTTACCGCTTTGGCCGTCACCGAAGATGCCGTCGCGACGTTGCGCAGATCCGCAAGGAAGGTATCGCGCCAGACCGACAGATTGTTCTCGCGCATCGGCGCCATCATGTCGGCATGGCGCGCCTGACGCTCGGCGAGCGGCATTGAGAGTGCGCGTTCCAGCGCTTCGGCCATCTGCGACAGATCGAACGGATTGACGACCAGCGCGCCCGGCAGCTGCTCGGCGGCGCCGGCGAATTGCGACAGCACCAGCACGCCCGGATCGGCCGGATCCTGCGACGCCACGTACTCCTTCGCGACGAGATTCATGCCGTCGCGCAGCGGCGTCACATAGCCGACCTGCGATTGACGGAATAGCGCCATCAGCAGATTGCGCTCGTATTTGCGGTTCAGGTATTGGATCGGCGTCCAGTCGAGTTGCGCGAACCGGCCATTGATGCGGCCCGCTTCGCCCTCGAGCGTCTGACGAATCCGCTGGTAGGTCGACACGTCCGCGCGCGTCGGCGGCGCGATCTGCACCAGCGACACGCGCCCGTGCCAACCCGGTGCGTTCAGCAGCAGCCGCTCGAACGCCTGGAAGCGCTCCACCAGACCCTTCGAATAATCGAGGCGGTCGACGCTCATGATCAGCTTGCGTCCGCGCATGCCGTCGCGCAGGCTGCGCACCGGCTTGCGGTCGGTGAACTGCTCGGCGGCTTTGGCGATCGCGTCCGGATAGATCCCGATCGGATACGCGCCCACTTTCAGGAAGCGGTTATACGCGTGCACCATGCCGTCCTCGCTCGAGGTGCCGTGCTGGCCGCGCTCGATAAAGTCGACGAACGACTGGCGATCCGCATCGGTCTGGAAGCCGATCACGTCGTAGCTGCACATGGCCTTGACCAGTTCTTCGTGCGGCGGAATCGTACGCAACACTTCCGGTACCGGAAAAGGAATATGCAGGAAGAAACCGATCGGATTCTTCACGCCGAGTTCGCGCAGGCAGCGCGCGAACGGCAACAGATGATAGTCGTGAACCCAGATGATGTCGTCGGGCTTGAGCAACACCTTGAGTTGCTTCGCCAACGTCGCGTTGACGCGCTGATAGCCCGCATATTCCTGCCGGTCATAGCGCGACAGGTCGTTGCGATAGTGGAACGTCGGCCAGAGCGTCGCATTGGAAAAACCACGGTAATACTGGTCATAGTCGCGCTTGGTGAGGCCCACCGTCGCGTACGTCACATTGCCTTGTTTTTCTATCACCGGAGCGCTCGGCTCACTCACCGTCTCCCCGCTCCAGCCGAACCAGACCCCACCGCTTTCCTTCAGCGCGTCCAGCACGCCGATAGCGAGGCCACCCGCCGCGGGACGGCCTTCCTGAGTCGGCGCGACACGATTCGATACCACGATCAGTCTGCTCATTGGTGCTCCACCTAGTTCAGTTGTTTCGTTGCATACGGATATGTGCCAAAAAGGTGCACGCAAGTCGCGTGCCGTTTTTTGAGATGTTGGAAATAAAAATGTATGTAAATGTGACAGACGAGCAGAAACACGCGGCGCTATCTCACCGCGAAGAAATTTTTTCTGCTTTGTATGACAAAACCAGAAGGCCTCTTACCGGCCATCACATCGGCTCAGGCATCCTGTTCCGAGCCGAGGTCGCGCTGGTATTCCAGTCCTTCCTGACGCACGCCGCCCTGGTTGTGCTCGCCGTCTGGCGGCGCATCGGGCGCGACGCGGTTCTGCCCTGCCGGATCGGGCGATACCGGCGGGCTTTCCTTGGTGCCACCCGGCCGGGAATCGCGCTTCGAATGGCGCGCTGAGCGTCGCAGTGCTGGATGTCTCATGATCCACGCCTCCAAGGGAAGCCCGCCGCCAAGTTTGCGGCATCCATACAGTCTAGGGGTCACGACGGTAAATTGCCGGTAAAAGATGCGCCGGCTTTGTAACAAGTACATAAATTCCGTGCGCCAGACTGTGGCGCAACGCACAGAACGCGTCAGAGTTGCATGCGTAGCGGCTGCGACGGCTGACGCTGACTGGCTTGCGGCGTTTGCGTGGGCTGCGGCGGCGGATCGCCAATCGGCGGAGCGACCGGTTCGATGGGTTCGATGGGTTGCGGGCTCGGGTCGGGGCTCGGGATCGGAACGGTGTCGGGCTCGCCGGGACTCGGCGGCGCAACCGGAGGCGGTGACGGCGGCTCGATCGGCTCGGGACGGTGAGCGTAAATCGGCAGGGGAAGCGCGGGAGCGGCAGCGTAGTCCGGCATGTTGTTTATCCTCGTTTGCGTTCCATTGGCTCGCAGCAAGGCCTGTGCCGTTACAGATGCGCCCCCGGCTGGATGGCGTCGGTCGTGTCAGCGGTGCGGGCGGCGTTAAGCGTCCGCGCCGCCCAGTGCGCGCGATTCATCGGCGGCGTCGCCGTCGTCACGCGCGTCGTTGCCGTACTCGACGAGGCGGTTGTACAGCGTTTTCAGGCTGATGCCGAGAATCTCGGCGGCCCGCGTCTTCACGCCGCCGCACTGCTCGAGCGTGGCCAGGATCAACTGACGGTCCGCCTCGGCGAGCGACGTGCCGAATGGAATCGTGATCGCCGTGCCGGCGGCGGGCTTCGACAGCGTGATCTGCAACGGCACCGTTGCCGTGCTGTCCGAATCCGTACCCGACATGATGTGCGCGCGCTGCACGTAGTTCTTCAGTTCCCGCACATTGCCCGGCCATGGATAAGACATCAGCATGTCCTTCACGGCCGCGGGGAAATGCTTCTTGGTGCTGTGGCGATCGTTGAGTTCGTCGAGGAACGCCTGGGCCAGCAGCTCCACGTCCTTGCCCCGCTCGCGCAACGGCGGCAGGCTGATCGGGAACACGTTCAACCGATGGTACAAGTCGAGCCGCAGCTTGCCTTCCAGCACGGCCTGCTCGGGATCGCGGTTGGTCGCCGCAATCAGACGCACATCGGTTTCGATTTCCTTGGTCGTGCCGACCCGCATGAACATGCCGGTTTCCAGCACGCGCAACAGCTTCACCTGCAACTCGATCGGCATCTCGGTGATTTCGTCGAGGAACAGCGTGCCGCCGTTCGCGCGCTCGAAATAGCCCTTGTGCTGACGGTCCGCGCCGGTGAACGAGCCGCGCTCGTGGCCGAACATTTCCGATTCGATCAGGTTCGGCGAAATCGCACCGCAGTTCACCGCGAGAAACGCGTGCTTGCGACGCAAGCTGAGCTGGTGCAACGTCTGCGCGGCGACTTCCTTGCCGGTGCCCGACTCACCCACCAGCATGACCGAGGCCGCCGTCGGCGCGACGCGGCCGATCTGGTCGTAGACCTCCTGCATGGCCGGCGAATTGCCCAGCATCAGGCCGAAGCGGCCCATGCGGCGCAACTCGCCGCGCAACGTGCCGATTTCCGCCTTCAGGTCGCCGGCGCGTGGCAGGCGCGAGAGGATCGCCTTCACGCGCTGCATGTTGATCGGCTTCACCAGATAGTCGGTGGCGCCCATCTTCAGCGCGTTGACCGCCGACTCCACCGTGGCGTGGCCGGTAATCACGATCACTTCCACGCCGGAGCGCGGATCCAGATCTTCGAACAGGTCGACCCCGCTGCCGTCCGGCAGCTTCAGGTCCGTAAAAACGACGTCCGGCATCTGCCGGACCAGTTGAATGCGCGCTTCGCGCAAATCGCCCGCGGTGGCGGTGGTCAGGCCGTCTTCCCCGATGATGGCGGAAAGCGCCTCGCGGGTACCGGCATCGTCATCGACAATCAGTACATGTGGCATCGCGTCTCGAAAGCCTGCAAGCGTGGGTATGGAAAAACATGCAAAGGCGCATGCTGAAAAGCGTGCCGTCGACCTGTCGCTTCGCCGTTGCCGCGGGCTCTAATGTGAGCACCCACCAACTTTAACCAAACGCGCCAAGCCAACGACTTGATTCAATCTTGCAACAATATGAGGGCAAACCCACCCGTCCAAAGCACCATTGTTGTTTATTTACCTATTATACGGCCTTACCGAGACAAATTAGCAAGGTGAACCGGGCGCCGCCCGTTACCGCAGCGGGCCGGCGACGCAGTGCAGACAAGCCTGCTCAACTACGCGGAAACGGCCATGCGCCGCCGTTGCCATTTGGATAAGCTGAGCCGTTGGCGCCATGCGCGCTCGGGCTCGCGTCACCCGCCGAAGTCGCCTGATTGGCCGCCGGCGCAGCCGGCGCCGCGACCGTGCCGCCCTCGTTTTCCCAACGGCTCAACTCGCGCGCCACAGGGATTTGCGCGGCGCGATTGCGCTGCTGCACGTAGCGCACTGCCAGAAAGCCGCCGAGCGCCATCAGTGCGCCGAAGATGCCGATTTTGGGTCGTGCCATCGTGAACTCCTTGTCGTCATGAAGCGGATTAAGACTGGGATGCGCCTCAGCGCACGGTCAACAGACCGAGTACAAAGCCGACGCCCGCGGCAATACCAATCGAACGCCACGGGTTGTGCCGCACGTAGCGTTCGGTATTGACGGCGGCTGCCCGATAACGCCGCTGCGCGTTCTGCTGCGCATCGCCAAGCGCCGATTGCAGGGTTTCGACATGCGTACCGAGTTTGTCGCGCAGCGCGCCGACGCCCTCGCCCGGCACGTTGGCGGCAAGCCGCAGCATTTCTTCCGAGTCCTTCAGCAGCACCCGCAGATCCTCGACAATCTTCTGGCCGCCGAGTGCAAGCTGTTGCGTGGTGTCAGTCATCATTCACTCCTGGTCTGAGTTCGGCGTCGCGTGTGCGTTCCGGCGGGTGCGCATATCGCTGCAAATTGGCGAATGGCGATCGCCGCCGTCGCGCAACATATGCTATCCAATCGCTATGCAATCGCGCAAAAAAGCACACGCGTGTCGGGGGCAAGTCGCAAACGCCGTGCCCGGTAAATTTGCCTTGCGCGCCACAAGCAAACACCAAGCCAGGCACTTTCGACCGACCGTGCACAAATGTATTTTTTCACCCCTCAGATCGTTTGCCGAAAACGGTGCCAAAGTGGTTAAATCAATCTTTGAGAGATAGCGGCTTCGCTGGTTAATCTCGTTCCAGGCCTGCGCGCCGTAACAACAAACTCATTTGCACAGGACCCCCGTTTATGGCGTCAATCGACCTCGCCTCGCCCACCGTCTCCGGCGGAGGCAATGCTTCGGCAATGGCGAAGCAGCGCGTCGCGGACGGCATCGTGGGACTGAAATCATACGGCCTGCTGTATGGCTCGTCGCCGGTGATGCTGGATCTGTACCAGCAGATCGAGCGCGTCGCCGGCACCGACGCGACCGCGCTGATCATCGGCGAATCCGGCACCGGCAAGGAGCTGATTGCCCGCACGATTCACGATCAAAGCAACCGCAAGGAAGCACCGTTCGTCGCCGTGAATTGCGGCGCGATTCCCGACGAACTCATCGAAGCCGAACTGTTCGGCCACGAAAAAGGCAGCTTCACAGGCGCGGTCCAGGGCCGCGTTGGCTACTTCGAACACGCGAACGGTGGCACACTGTTTCTCGACGAAATTACCGAAATGGCGCCGGTGCGCCAGGTCAAACTGCTGCGCGCGCTGGAAACCGGCACCTTCTACCGGGTCGGCGGCAATGACCTGATCAGCAGCAACGTGCGCGTGATCGCCGCGACCAATCGCGACCCCGCGGTGGCGGTCAAGGAAAACGGTCTGCGTGAAGACCTCATGTACCGGCTCGCGGTTTTCCCGCTGCGCGCGCCGCCGCTGCGCGAGCGCGAGAACGACCGCGAACTGCTCGCGCAACACTTCCTCGCGCTGCTGAATCAGCAGGAAGGCGCGAGCAAAAGTTTCAGCAAGCGGTCGATCGAAACGCTGCGCACCTGGTCGTGGCCGGGCAACGTGCGCGAGTTGAAGAACGCGGTATATCGCGCATTCATTCTCGCGGAGAAGATCGTGGAGTTGCCGCATCCACATCTCGCGTCGCGCGTGAAAAAGCCAATGACGCAGGGCGACGCGATGAGCGTATGGATCGGTACGCCGCTCGCCGACGCGCAAAAGCAGATTATTCTCGGCACGCTCAAATATTGCGGCGGCGACAAACGGCGCGCGGCCAAAGCGCTCGGCGTGAGTCTTAAAACCTTGTACAACCGCTTGAGCGCATACGGCGACGAAAGCGCCGAAGAAGAACCCGAGTAATAAAACTCATGCCGCGGCACTCATGGGGTGGAACCGCGTGAGTGCTTGCATCGCGCATCTGAATGATCGGGCGCCTGAGGGTTTCAGCGGCTGGCCACCGGTTGCAAAAAGCCCGCGCCGCGCGCCTTGAATCGCAAAATAAATCCGTTCGCACCGCCAATCAAAATGGGGCTCTGCCCAACAGAAACCCCTTTATCTCGCACCATCTTTTGCAATTGCTTGCATTTTCCCTCTGCCAATTACAAATAGCATCCTGCAAAATGCGGCACACGCATTGCTAGGTGGGGAACGCGTGTTACTCGTTCGCACAGCGGTTATCTAGCGTGAACGAAAGGCACTTGCAGGAGCAGAGACAGGGAAATGCAAAAAAGTATGGTATGGGCCGAATGGGCAAAACGAACAGCCGGGCGTGGACGTCCCAATGCAACGGCGCTTGTCGTTCTTGCTGTGGCGATCTCGTCGGCGTTGAGCGGCTGTAGCTCGCTCTATTCGGAAGGCGCCACTGCCGGCGCCGGTATCGCAGGCGCCGCGCTCGCGGCGAAAGTTACCAGCAACGCGGCCGTCGCGACCGGCATCGGTCTCGGCGCAGTGGCTGCGGCGCGGGCCGGCGTCCAGTACTCGGAGCGCGTGGTTCACAAGAATACGCAGGACGGTATCGCCAAAATCGCCGGGCCGCTCGACGTCGGCGCAATCGCACCGTGGAGCGTGACCCATTCGATGCCGATCGAAGACGACGAGCACGGCCGCGTCACCGTCAGCCGCGCGATCAGCGCGGGCGCGCTCGACTGCAAGGAAATCGTCTTCTCCGTCGATCAGGCCGCAACTAAGAACGTGCCGGCAAGCAGCGTGTTTTACGTCGCGTCGGTCTGCCGCGACGGCGACAACTGGAAGTGGGCGTCGGCCGAACCCGCCACCGAACGTTGGGGTGCGTTGCAATGACTGCGCGTTCGCATATGGCTGCCGTGACGGCGCGCCGCCGTCGCCTCGCTGCATGGTCCGGCACCAAGCTGCGACTCGTGCTGGCCGGCGCGCTCTGCGTCGGCGCAAGCGTCCTGACGAGCGGCTGTTCGTCGGTGGGTGCGGCAAGCGGCGCGGCAGCGGCTGTCGCGTCGGGTCTCGTGACGTCCAATCCGGCCATCGGCATCGGCGTCGGCATTGTCGTGCAGGCCGCCACCGACGAGGCCGTCGGACACTACATGCGCGTCATGCACACCGATCAGCAGAACATGATTGCCGCGTTGGCGGGCGCCATGCCGGTCGGCGAGACTCGCCCATGGACGGTCAAGCACACGCTGCCGATCGAGAACGGCCACGGCCAGGTGCGCGTGACCCGCGCATTCGGTTCGGCCCTCGCGCTCTGCAAGGAATTCGTGTTCTCGGTGCAGGACGGCGACGGCCCGAACGCGCATGAGGACTGGTACACGGCGAGCGCGTGTCAGCAGGACAAGGGCTGGAAGTGGGCGTCCGCGGAACCGGCCGTCGCACGCTGGGGCAGTCTGCAATAACTGCGCGGCAATGAAAAAAACGGCAGGGTCGCCCCTGCCGTTTTTGCTTCGAACTGGCTTCGCGCGTCTTAATCGACTCAAACGCGCAACGCGAACGCGCTTAAGACTCCACGTCTTCCAGACTGAAGATTTCGGTCTGGTCGTTGTACGAGAAGATCTCGCCATAACGGCCCCAGTTGATGACCGCGTCGAGCGTCTCTTCCGCGGCGCTGTCCGACAGAAAATCCTCCAGTTCCTGTTCGAAGCGCACGCGCGGCGCGCGATGCCCCGGCCGTTCGTTGAGCACCTTCTTGATTCGCGCGGCGAGCGGCACGTGTCGCAGCAGATGCTCGGCGAACATCATCTTGCGTTCCTGGGTGCCGAACTCGGAGAACACACGCGCCGGCGGCGTCAGGAAAATGTCGCCTTCGCGGATATCCGCGAAACCGAGATGCTGCAACACTTCGGCAACCGGAAACAGATCGTCGACCTCCAGGTGCAGCGAGCGCGCGATTTCCGGCATGTCCGCGCGGCCGTGGTACGGCGCGGCAGCCAGCGTTTCGATCAGACCGGCCATCAGGTTGGTCGACACATGCGGCAGCCAACTGTGCAGCTCGAGGCCCTTCTTGGTCTTTTCGTCGGTCTGACGCGCGGTCATCTTCGCGTAGATGTCGTCCACCAGCTTGCGGAACGCCGGATCGAGGCGATTGCGCGGATGCTTGAACGGCACCTTGATCTCGGCGATCACGCGTCCCGGATTCGACGACAACACCAGAATCCGGTCGCACATGAACACCGCTTCCTCGATGTTGTGCGTGACGATCAGCACGGCCTTGATCGGCATGCGGCCTTGCGTCCACAGATCGAGCAGGTCGGTCCGCAGCGTTTCGGCGGTCAGCACATCGAGCGCGGAGAACGGCTCGTCCATCAGCAGCAGCGTGGGGTCGACCACCAGCGCGCGCGCAAAGCCGACGCGCTGGCGCATGCCGCCCGACAATTCGCGCGGATAGGCGTTTTCGAAACCGTCCAGACCGATCAGGTCGATTGCCGCCAGCGCGCGCGTGCGCCGCTCGCTCGCGCCGACGCCTTGCGCTTCGAGACCCGCTTCCACGTTTTGCAGCACGGTCAGCCACGGGAATAGCGCGAAGGTCTGGAACACCATCGCGACACCCTTGGCGGGGCCGTCGAGCGGCTTGCCCATATAGGTGACTTCGCCGTCGGTCGGCTCGATCAGACCGGCGATGATGCGCAACAGCGTCGACTTGCCCGAGCCCGAACGGCCCAGCAGTCCGACGATCTCGCCTTCACGCAGCGACAGGTTCGCGTCGTCGAGGACGAGCAGTTCGCCCTGCGACTTGTTGAACCCGCGGCACACGTCCTTGACGCGCAGGATCTCTTCGCCGAGGCGCGGCGGCTTCGGCGGGGTCTGGATCGGCGCGGCGGTCATAGCAGCTTTAGGATTTTGCATCGCGTTTTGCCTTCATTACTCTAGAAAACGCCGGGCCGCCCCTAGGTTTTCCGCTCCGGAGGAAGTCCCCTTGGGGGATTACCCCCTCGGCGGGCCTGGCGCGAAGCGACAGGTTCGGGGGCACTCAATCAAGCCGGAGCTTGGCTTCGGCGTAGGCGTACATCGGACGCCACAGCAGGCGGTTGAACAGCGTCACGAACAGGGACATCACGGCGATGCCCACGATGATCTTCGGATAGTCGCCCGCGGCGGTGGACTGCGCGATGTACGCGCCCAGTCCATGCGCGGCCACTTTGGTGTCGCCCCACTGCACGAATTCCGCGACGATGCTCGCATTCCACGCACCGCCCGACGCGGTGATCGCGCCCGTGACGTAGTACGGGAAAATGCCCGGCAGAATCGCCTGGCGCCACCATTGCCAGCCGCGGATGTGGAAGTTCTTGGCCGCCTCGCGATAGTCATTCGGATACGACGTCGCGCCGGCAATCACGTTGAACAGGATATACCACTGGGTGCCGAGCACGATCAGCGGCGACAGCCAGATGTCCGGATTCAGATGGAAGCGCACGATCGCGATCACGAACACCGGGAACAGCAGGTTGGCCGGGAACGCGGCGAGAAACTGCGCGATCGGCTGGATCTTCTCGGCGAGCGCCGGGCGCAAGCCGATCAGCACACCCAACGGCACCCAGATCACGGATGCGATCGCGATCAGCACGATCACTCGCAGCAGCGTGATCAGCCCGAGCACGAACACGTGCCAGACTTCGTCCAGCGAAACGCCGGTGCGCACGTAAATAACGACGCGATACACCACGAAGACCGTGGTGAGCAGCACCAGCGTCGCCCACACGATATCGCCGACGCGCGAATTCTTCTGCCTCTGCGGAATCTGGAAACGCGGCCCCTGGAATGCCGGCAGCCGCAACGGCACGCGCGCGGCCTTGGCGAACATCCAGCCGAGCGGCACCAGCAGCCGGTGAATCAGGCGCGTACGGCGAATCAGATCGAGCAGCCACGATTCCGGCGCGTCGCCCGAACTGGTGTTTTCCATGCGGAACTTGTCGGCCCACGCAACGAGCGGGCGGAACATGAGCTGGTCGTAGGCGAGAATCACGACCGTCATCGCGAGGATCACCCAGCCAATCGCGTGCAGGTCCTTGTCCGAGATCGCCTGCGCGAGATAGGCGCCAATGCCCGGCAGCGTGATCGTTCTGTTGCCGACCGTGATCGCCTCGGAGGCGACCACGAAGAACCAGCCGCCCGACATCGACATCATCATGTTCCAGATGAGGCCCGGCATCGAAAACGGGACTTCCAGCTTCCAGAAACGCTGCCATGAAGTCAGGTGAAAGCCGCGCGAAACTTCGTCCAGATCGCGCGGCACCGTGCGCAGCGACTGATAGAAGCTGAACGTCATGTTCCACGCCTGGCTCGTGAAGATCGCGAAGATCGCCGCGAGTTCCGCACCGAGCACGCGCCCAGGGAACAGCGCTAAAAAGAAAGTGACCGTAAACGAAATGTAGCCCAGCACCGGCACCGACTGCAGGATGTCGAGAATCGGCACCAGCACCAGACCGGCGCGGCGGCTCTTGGCCGCCAGCGTGCCGTACACGAGCGTGAAGATCAGCGAGGCGACCATGGCCGCGAGCATGCGCAGCGTGGTGCGCATGGCATATTCAGGCAGGTTCGCCGGGTCGAGCGAGATGGCTTGAGTCTTGAGCGTCGACATGGGCGCCAAGGTCTCGTGAAAGCCGATCGCCGCCATGGCGATCACACAGATGATCAGCGGGAAGGCGACGAAGTCCCAACGATTGGGCAGCACCCGCCATGCCGATGCATTGGCGGTGCGCTTCAGATTGAAGCTGAAGTCCATCAGATACCCTCCCCGTCGAACCAGGCGTTCAAGAACAGCAAGGAGGCCGCGGCTTCGGCGCGGCGGTCTGAAGATCGGTCCGGAAAGCGGAAATCAGGCATGGCAAAAACGCGTGTGCGCGGTAAATCGTTAGCGTTGGAGACACGTGAACCGGTGACGGATGTGTCGTGGACGAAGCCGCCCAGGACCGCAACCGTCAAGCCAGACTCCTGTCGCCGCAGGCGCCGCCCGTAAGGGCTGGCGGGCTTTCCTTGTTTTGGACGGCACGACACTACACCATCCTATGTTTCAGGCACAACCTTTCGCGGCAAATAGCGATAAATAGCGGAGAACTTCCTTTCACCGCCCTTGGGTCAGCATGAGCCGAGCGTGCTGCCGATCTTTTATCGTGGCGCGCCGGCCACATCTTCGACCGTCGCGGCGGCTGCCGCGACGGCCCTGGAACCCACCGGAAAAACCCGAACAACCGTCAAGAATCCGGCCGGGCTGCCGTTAAGAACCTGATGGGCGCGGTGGACGCAGTTCGCATTCCCGCAATAACGGTGGCGTCTGGCCCCATGACGGTTAAAATCAGGAGACGACGCCTGTTATCGGTTTATCCCGGACCACAGCGACGGCGTATTACCGACCGCTTCCATAGCGGCGAAACTGCGCGAGCGCGCTGCCACGATTGAGCTAGTTGCATGTCACAGCCAGACGGATCAGAGGGTCGATGAACAGGACAACCTTGCGCCAGGCAACCGGGCCGGTCAGCTTCATGCTGATCGTCCTGGTTTGCTGGTTCGTGGCCGGCATGGTTGCGGACCGGATGGTACAGCAAGAGCTGGACGCGGCCCTGCGTGCGCAGCGGCAAATGTCCACCTCGATCGTGGACAACATGGCGGAGGTGATCGCGAGCGACCTTGCGATGTCTCGCGCCATCCCCGCCACCATGGCCGAAATGGACGTGGTCCAGCGCGCTCTGGTGCAATCCCAGAATTATGCCGTGAAGAGTGAAGTGACGGAACCCGTCCTGCGCGCCACGTTGCTGAAAGACGCGCAGATGACCGCCGTGAGCAACTTCCTGCACGACGCGCAAGGCTTCTCCGGGCTCGACCAGATCTGGCTCGTCAACGCCAACGGCGTCTGCGTCGCCTCCAGCAACTCCATCAACAATCCGCTCGCGGCCGAACGCTCTTTCGTCGGCACCGACATGCGCGTGCGCGGCTACCTGACGAACGCGCTGCTCGGTGCGTTCTCCGAAGCCTATGGCGTCGGCCGCTCGAGCGGCGAGCCCGGCATCTTCATCGCCGCGCCGGCGTACGCGGACGGCCTGCTGGTCGGCGTGGTCGTCGCCAAGGTCGGCATCGCCCGGCTGCGCCACTGGGTCGCGCACGCTGGCACCTTCGTCGCCGACGACAACGGCGTCATCATCATGGCGCACAACAGCGAGATCGAAGGCCGCGCACTGCCGAACTCACGCGTCACGCAAATGACGCCAGCCGAACGCAAGACCACCTATCTGCGCGACGCGATTCCCGACATCCACATCAGCGTGGACTCGCAAGTACGCGAACAGGCGCCGTGGGTGCCGTCCGCCGTGGCCGGGCAGTTGTTCGGCATGTCCGACCGACCCATGCCGTCGCTTTATCAGACGCGCGGCGGCCTGAACTCGGGACTGTCGGCGCATCTGGTCGATCCGCTCGCGGCCTGGCCGGAACTGCTGCGCAATCACAAGCGCGATCATTTGCTGGTGTTTCTGACGCTGGCCGGCACGGTCGCGCTGGCGTGGGTGATCACGGTGTCGTATGTGCGCGAGCGGCGCCACCATCGCGCCACGCGCGATCTCGCTGAACAATTGCAGTCCGCCAACACGCTGCTGTCGGCCGAGGCGCGCCACGACGCGCTGACCGGCGCGCTGTCGCGGCGCTACTTTCTCGACCTGCTGCGCCACGAGATCGAACGCGCGCATGCGGGCAACGAACCGTTGTGCATGGCGATCGCCGACCTCGACCACTTCAAGCAGATCAACGACCGCTTCGGCCACGCCGCCGGCGACCGCGCGCTCGAACATTTCGTCGACACCTGCCGCGCCGAACTGCGCGGCGCCGACGCGATCGGCCGCCTGGGCGGCGAAGAGTTCGGTCTGCTGCTGCCGGCCACGGATCTGGCCGGCGGCCACGAGGTCGTCGAACGCTTGCGGCTGCGCCTGAAAGCGATGCCTTCGCCGAAGTTGCCGCCTTCGGTGGGCTTGAGCGTGAGCATCGGCATTACCGAACTCTCGCCCGACGATCTGCCCGAGCGGATCATGAGCCGCGCCGACATGGCGCTCTACGCGGCGAAATCGGGCGGCCGCGACCGCACCAAAGCCTTGCCGCCCGACGACACCGCGCCGCCTACCCGCTCGGTGGCCAACGTCTGGTGATGTGGTCGGCAGACGCCGGATACCGGCGTCTTAATCCGTCCGCAAGCTGATGCAAGGCAAGAGCCGCCCTCAGGTATCCCTGACGAAGCAGGTATCATCGACCCTGATATCGAGGTTGCCGCTACCGCTTTAACGGGAGATTCGCATGAAGGGAAATTTGGTCATCGTCTGTCGCGATCAGGATGCTGACGCGTTCGACCATCTGCTGGCTGAATACGGCGCGTTCCAGACGCGCCTGTCGTCCACCGCGTGGTATCTGAAACTGGCCGTCGCGCCGGAACTGATTCAGGAAGAGATCCTGGCACGTCTTGGCAAATACACCACGCACTATATTTTCGAAGCCGAAACGGTGACGTGGAATACGGTGGATAGCGACGCGGCGAATGCGCTGAATACGTTGTTCTCGGACTAGCGCACCGGTTTCCGGCCGCGCCTTTCGAACCTTGCGTTCGGATCTCGAGACGCGGCGCGGGCCGTGAGGCCCACACCGCGCACTACACACTACTTACCAGGCGCTCTCTGAAGCTACCGCGACCCGCGGCAACACTTCGAACGGAAAGCTCATCAATACTCGCAAACCATGGCCGCCGTGGTTGCCGATCTCCCACTCGCCGCCCGCACGCCGCACCAGCCGCTCGACAATGGCGAGGCCGAGGCCGCTATGGCCGTTGCCGCCGCGCGCCGGATCGAGCCGCACGAAAGGCCGGCTGGCGTTGATCAGATCCTGGGCCGCGATACCGCTGCCGCTGTCGCTCACCGACAGGCTAAAACCTTGCGAGGTACGCGCCGTAGCGACGACGACCGGCGGCGCGCCGTAAGCATGCGCGTTGTCGAGCAGGTTCGACAGAATCCGGTCTAGCGTGGCGGCGGGCAACAGGAACGCCGGCCCCGCGTTGAGTTCGGTCTGCACGGTGGCCGCACCGGAGGCCACCGCGCGATAGCTGCGCACGACCCGCTCGCACTGCGCGTCCACTTCGACCGCCTCGCTGCGATCGGCGCCGTCGTGGGCGAACACCAGAAACTGTTCGACGATATGCGTCATGGAATCGACGTCGCGCACCACGCCGTCGCGCATCTTCACTTCGTCCATCATTTCGGCGCGCAGCCGCAAACGCGCGAGCGGCGTTTTCAGGTCGTGCGCCACACCCGCCAGCATCACGGCGCGGTCGTTCTCCGTGCGCGCCACTTCCTGGACCATCTGATTGAAACCGTGCGTGAGTTGACGCAACTCGCGAGGGCCGCGTTCCGGCACCGGCGGCACCGGCAGACCGCGGCCGAAACGCGCCACCGCCTGGGCGAGCGAGCGCAATGGCTGCTGCAGCGCCCACGCGGCGAAAAGCGCCGCCATCACCGCGAACGAGAAAATGATGGCAAGCCACAGCACCGTGCGGTCGAGCGAGCGCGGCGTGCGCAACGGCTGCACCGGCACGACGATCCAGCTGCGGTCGGAGGGCGCGCGCACCCATAGCGTGGGCGGCCGGCCCGGCTGGCCGACGCGCACCTGCGTGCCGGACGGCATGCGGTCGCGCGCGTCTTCGACGAAACGTTCGAGCGGCGGCGGCATGTCCGCGGCCTCCGGCGGCACTTCCGGGCTCGCCGGGTCGACCAGTTTGACGCGCGACGGCAAGGGCTGATCCGGCGTTCGGGCGACGTGCTGACGCACCGCGTCGACGAGGAAGGTGGCTTCCTCGACCGCATAGCGCGTTTGCAATTGACTGCGCTCGAGGCGCATCAGCGCGTACCACGCGAAATGCGACAGCAGCAGCACCGCGACGACTAGCAGCGCCAGCCGTCCGAACAGCGAATCAATGGGCCGGCGCATGCTGTTCGCCGTCGGGCACGAACACGTAGCCGCGACCGCGCACGGTTTGAATGAAGCGCGGCGTGGACGGGTCGGTTTCGAGAATGCGGCGCAGACGCCAGACCTGCACGTCGATGCCGCGGTCGGTGCCGTCGTATTCCGGACCATGCAGCAGTTCGAGCAGGCGCTCGCGGGTGAGCGTGCGCATGGGGTGATTGACAAAAATCTTCAGCAACGCGAATTCGCTGCCCGACAACGTGAGCGGCTTGTCTTCCAGATGCAGCGTGCGCGACTGGAAGTCCAGCGTGAAGCGGCCGAAGTGGAACGGCTCGCGCTGTTCCGGCGCCGCCGCCGACGGCAGTGTGCGGCGGCGGCGCAGCACGGCCTGCACGCGCGCCAGCAACTCGCGCGGATTGAACGGCTTGCCGAGGTAGTCGTCCGCGCCGAGCTCGAGCCCGACGATACGGTCGACGTCGTCCGCCCGCGCCGTGAGCATGATCACGGGGATGTCGTCGCCCGACGCGCGCAGCTTGCGCAGCGCCGTGAGCCCGTCGACACCCGGCATCATCAGGTCGAGCACGATCAGGTCCGGGCGCTCGCGTTCGAGCCGGCGCTCGAGCGAGCCCGCATCGTGCAGCACCGAAACCTCGATGCCCTGGCGGGCCAGATAGTCGCGGAGCAGATCGCGCAATTCGACGTCGTCGTCGACAACAAGTATTTGAGTAGCCATGGGATGAAGTTTAACGCGCAGCAGGAAGGGTTTTCGATTTCAGACGGCCCCCAAGGGTTACCGGGTGTTACGGTGAAAGGCGTGCGTAATCCCCCGTAACAGCCGCATCCAGCCACGTAACACAGCGATCTGCGCAGTTCTCTACGCTGTGTCTTACCGAATGCACGCCGTCCACTTTAACCGGTTGCATCGTCGGCTATTCCATTACAGGGAGTCTTACATGTCCACCAAAAAGATGTCGCGCGTTCTCGCTGTTGCCGCCACTGCTCTCGCCATCGGCGCGGGCGCCGCCTATGCCGCCCAACCCGCCGAACACGGCGGCCCCGGCGGCTGGCACGGCCACTTCATGACGCAATTGACGCAACTCCACGATCAGCTGAAGCTGAACGCGGATCAGGAAAAGCAATGGCAGGCCGCGCTGGACACCATGAAGCAGAACCATGAAGCCATGCGCGCCAATCATGAGCAGATCAAGAATCAGTTCAAGGCCGCGCAGCAGCAGCCGATCCTGGATCTGAACGCCATGGCGGCCGCGCACCAGCAGGTCGAGCAGAAAGACGCGCAACTGCGTCAGCAAACCTCGGACGCCTGGCTCAAGTTCTACAACGGCCTGAACGACCAGCAAAAGACCACCGTCAGCACGGCGCTCAAGCAGCGCTTTGCGAAGATGGAGTCGCGTCATGAAAAGATGCACGAGCACTGGGAGCATCGCAAGGGCGCGGCATCGGCGCCGGCGGCCAATCAGTAAGCGGCCCGGTGTAGATGCCCAGGTGGCCGCGCGCCGTCTGCGCTGCGGGATGCAAAAACGCCACGGAGGGTTGCCTTCCGTGGCGTTTTTTTCGACTACGCGGTGCGGTGTGCGGACCGCCGCGATGCATGCGTGAGGTGGGCTCGTTGCGCCTTCAACTATTTCTTCAGTGAAAGCGCAACCGAACGATCACCGTTTAGCCGTTGAACTGCCCCAGATCGAACAGCAGCACTTCAGCGTTCTCGCCCTTCTCCAGCGTCACCGTATCCGTGTCGCTGAGCTTGGCGGCGTCGCCCGCACGGAGCGCCTTTCCGTTCACCGTCAGCGCGCCGCGCGCCACATGCACATACGCGAGCCGTCCTTTGGGCAGCGCGAACGTGGCCGTTTCCGCGCCATCGATCAGCGCCGCGTAGATCGACGCGTCCGCATGGATCGTCACCGAACCGTCGCGGCCGTCGGGCGAAGCGACCACGCGCAGGAGGCCGCGCTTGTCGGCGGCGTCGAAGCGCTTTTCCTCGTAGCTCGGCTGGTCGCCCGTGCGCTGCGGAATCACCCAGATCTGCAGCAGGTGCGCAGATTCGTCCTGCGACGCGTTGAACTCGCTGTGCTGCACGCCCGTGCCGGCGCTCATGCGCTGCACGTCGCCGGGACGGATCGTCGAGCCGTTGCCCATGCTGTCGCGGTGGGCCAGCGCGCCTTCGAGCACATAGGTGACGATTTCCATGTCGCGATGGCCGTGCGTGCCAAAGCCCTCGCCGCCGGCGATACGGTCTTCGTTGATGACCCGCAGCGGGCCGAAATGCACGTGCTGAGGATCGCGATAGTCGGCAAACGAGAAGCTGTGATACGAGTCGAGCCAGCCGTGGTTGGCGTGACCGCGTTCTTCGGAGCGGCGAATCTCGAACATGGAAGGACTCCTGGTGAGTAAGTAGCGATGCCGAGAATGTATGGGCATGGCCTGCGCTAAACAATCCGCGCGGATGCACCGGATCGTTTCATAAATCCGCGCAATCGGGCGCGTGGAGAAAAGAACGTCACAGCGTCGCGCTCACACAACGCCCTCATCCATCAGTTTGGCGCCGCCGACGTCCCGGACTGGCACCGCGTCCCTGTTCGGGTAAAATACCGCGCTTTTCGAGATCGCGTGGGCGTCGCAGGCGCGCTGGCGGGCCCGGGACACCGGGCGCCGATGGGGTTGGCAGCCGTTCAGACCCGCGCCGGACTCGCTCGATGCATCGAATGGACACCTCCGCGCCGAAGCAGGACGCCCGAACGGCGCGACAATTTTGACCGCCTAGAATAGCGACGGCCAATTGAGGCCGGACGCTGAATTCGGGAAACAGACTCAGCACGCACGAAACTCGGGGCTCGCCCGCATGGGCTTTCGCGAGGCTTCGTAATACAGTCGGCAGTAGATTCACCCGCAGTTACAACGAGAGTCGAAAAGCGCGCTGCAAGACCGGCAACGGCCATGCAGTCATGATTTGCACAGCGGTGCGCTGTGCGCCGCCGGTCACAGCGAGCCTAAAGCTCGCGGCAAACGCGGCGCAGAGTTGGCCGCGTCTTTCGCGGTGTGTCGCAACCACATCGTCAAGGACCCCCTATGTTCCTTCAAGGCTACGGCCCGCTGCTCCTCAACGGCACCTGGCAAACCGTCAAACTGGCGGTGTTGTCGCTGGCGTTCGCTTTCGTGCTGGGCCTGCTCGGCGCGGCGGCGAAACTGTCGAAAAACCGTTTCTCCTACGGCGTCGGCACGGTCTACACCACGCTCGTGCGCGGCGTGCCCGATCTGGTGCTGATGCTGCTGCTGTTCTATAGCATCCAGATCTGGCTGAACAACCTGACCGACCTGCTCGGCTGGGACCAGATCGACATCGATCCCTTCGTGGCCGGCGTCGCGGTGCTCGGCTTCATTTACGGCGCGTACTTCACCGAAACCTTCCGCGGCGCGTTTCTCGCGGTGCCGCGCGGCCAGCTCGAAGCCGGCGCCGCTTACGGCATGACCGGCTGGCAGGTGTTCACCCGCGTGATGTTCCCGCAGATGATGCGCTTCGCGCTGCCCGGCATCGGCAACAACTGGCAGGTGATGGTGAAGGCCACCGCGCTGGTGTCGATCATCGGTCTCGCCGACGTGGTCAAGGCTTCGCAGGACGCGGGCAAGGGCACGCTGCGGTTCTTCTTCTTCACCCTGTTCGCAGGGGCGATCTATCTCGTCATCACCACAGTGTCCAACTTCGTGCTGATGTACCTCGAAAAGCGTTACTCGACCGGCGTACGAAAGGCGGATCTATGATCGAGATCATTCAGGAATACTGGCGCAACTATCTCTATAGCGACGGCTACCGCCTCACCGGTGTCGTGATCACGCTGTGGCTGCTGGTGGTGTCGATCGGGCTCGGCTTCTGCCTGTCGATTCCGCTCGCGGTCGCCCGCGTGTCGAAGAAGAAGTGGCTCTCCCGTCTCGTGTGGCTGTATACGTACATCTTCCGCGGCACGCCGCTGTATGTGCAACTGCTGCTCTGCTACACGGGCTTGTACAGCCTCGAGATCATTCGCAATCACGAACTCACCAATGCGTTCTTCCGCGACGGCATGCATTGCACGCTGCTCGCTTTCACGCTGAACACCTGCGCATACACCACCGAGATTTTCGCCGGCGCGATCAAGGCGACGCCGTACGGCGAGATCGAAGCGGCGCGCGCGTATGGCATGTCGTCGTTCACGCTGTACCGCCGCGTGATTCTGCCGTCAGCACTGCGCCGCGCATTGCCCTACTACAGCAATGAAGTAATCCTGATGCTGCACGCCACCACCGTCGCGTTCACCGCGACGGTGCCGGACATCCTCAAGATCGCGCGCGATGTGAACTCGGCGACGTATCAGTCGTTCAATGCGTTCGGCATCGCCGCCCTGCTCTATCTGTGCATTTCTTTCGCGCTCGTGTGGCTGTTCCGCCGCGCCGAGCGCCGCTGGCTCGCTTACCTGCGGCCGCAAGGCAAGTAACCCGGGGCACCGCGCCCTCAGCAAGTAAGCATGCCCAAGGATCCTGATGACCACCAAGAAGCAGAAGCTCTTCGTCGACGAGCTTCACAAACAGTATGGCGACAACGAAGTGCTCAAGGGCGTGTCGCTCAAGGCCAACGCCGGCGACGTGATCAGCGTGATCGGCTCGTCCGGTTCGGGCAAGAGCACGATGCTTCGCTGTATCAACTTTCTCGAACAGCCGAATGCCGGGCGCATCTTCGTCGACGGCGAGGAAGTGCGCACGCAGATAGGCAAGAACGGCGCGCTGCGCGTGTCGGACGCGAAGCAGTTGCAGCGCGTGCGCACCAGGCTGTCGATGGTGTTCCAGCATTTCAACCTGTGGTCGCACATGAACGTGCTCGAGAACATCATCGAGGCGCCCGTCAACGTGCTGGGTCTGAAGCGCAAGGAAGCCGAAGAACGCGCGCGTGAATATCTGGAAAAGGTGGGGCTCGCGCCGCGCCTGGAGAAACAGTATCCGTCGCATCTGTCGGGCGGCCAGCAGCAGCGCGTGGCGATCGCGCGTGCGCTGGCCATGCATCCGGATGTGATGTTGTTCGACGAACCGACTTCGGCGCTCGACCCCGAACTGGTCGGCGAAGTGCTCAAGGTCATGCAGACGCTCGCCGAAGAAGGCCGCACGATGATCGTCGTCACGCATGAAATGGCCTTCGCGCGCAACGTGTCGAATCACGTGATGTTTCTGCATCAAGGCCGGGTGGAAGAAGAAGGCCACCCCGACGAAGTATTCAGGAACACGAAGAGCGACCGGCTCAAGCAGTTCCTCTCCGGAAGCCTTAAATAGAGGCTCAAATAGTGACTCAGACGCAGCCCGCTATTTGGGTTGTAGTCAAAGTAGCATTACAAGGCGCTTACCAGCGCCTTTTTTGCTTCGCTCACCTGCGCATTCTGGCGATTTCCGCCGCGAAAACCGCTCCCCGCAGGCGTCCATCCCTCGTCCATTCGCCATACTCTGCCGCATTTGAAGCGTCAATAGTGGCAATCCTTAACGTTGCCCGCGCCGATCCGTGATTCCCTTGTCGCATAAGGGTTTCCGCGTTTTTCGAAGCGGTTGCAACAGGTCGTCGCGCACATTGCTATTGCAATTTGGAGACATCGATCAAGGCGGGTACTAATTTCTTCTCCCAGTGAAGGGTATTTTTGATAAATTAGTAACCAAAGTAGCAAAACGAAGTTCATTAAAAGTAGTTTCACTTCAAAGCACAGAGGAGAACCGGTCGGCGAGGGATCGGCATGACGGCCAGATAGCCCCAAGGCTACACGTCACGGCAGGAGACCCAATCCACCCGCTAATCTCCCTGGTACCGATTTCTGTTCGGCGCAACTCGCGGCCGAGCACCATTCGCAGTACTGGGTTTCACTTTTTGACAGGGTATGGAGGAGAAGATGAAGAAAGCTTTGCTCGCCGCTGCGCTGATGACAGCCGGTGTTGTTGCGCACGCCCAAAGCAGCGTGACGCTGTACGGCCGCCTTGACGCCGGTATCGAATACATGACGGGCGTTCCGCAAGGCACTAACGCAGCTGGCTCGGCAACGGGCAGCACGAACCGTTGGCGCGCGGAAAGCGGTGACTGGGGTACCAGCCTGTGGGGCTTGAAAGGCGTTGAGGACATCGGTGGCGGCAACAAGGTCCTGTTCCAGTTGGAAGGCTCCTTCAACACCATGACGGGTGCAGGCCCTGGCGGCGGCGGCCTCTTCAATCGTTGGGCAACTGTCGGCCTGTCGAACGACGCATACGGTACGTTCACGATGGGCCGCATGCTGTACATCTCGAACGGCGTGTGGGACTTCGACCCGTTCGGTCAATCGAACTGGTCGTCGGCATCGCTGGTGCGTGGCCGCAACTGGCCGCAATCGAGCAACAACTTCGCATACCAGTCGCCGAAGATCGCGGGCTTTGACTTCTACGGTCAATACGCGCTGTCGAACGCAACGAGCTGGAACGGCAACGGCACGACCGCTCAAGGTCGCGAAGCTGGCGCGCAGATCACCTACACGAACTCGCTGTTCCAGGTTCGCGGTATTTACGACGAAATCCGCAACCCGGCTAACGGCGTTCTGTACGGCCCGAACGCAAGCACGGTCAACACGGCCAACGTCGGCAATGGCGTATTCGCGGCATCGCGTGAATACTCGGCTCTCGTGAACGTGTTCCTCGGCCAGTTCAAGGTCCAGGCTGCTTACCAGGCTGTTCGTTCGGCAGGTGCGGAGGGTGTTCTGCCGGGTCAACCGACTACGCTCGATCACGAATGGGGCGGTGTGACGTGGCAAGCAACGCCGGCTGCGGCGCTGATCGCAGCGGTCTACCACGTGAACGGCAACAACGGCGCAGGCAACGCGACGATCTACACGATCGGCGGCTCGTACAACCTGTCCAAACGCACGCTGCTGGACATCCAGGTCGCAACGACGCAAAACAGCAAGACGGCTAACTACGGCCTGAATGCGAACAACGCCGGTACGGCAACGAGCACGGACAATCCGCTGCCGGGTCACAGCCAGTCGGGCGTGTATGCAGGTATTCAACACTCGTTCTAAGCGAACGGTGTTCCCCGAAGGGACTTCCTTCGGGGTGTAGTCAAAAGTTTTCCAAGAGAATCTTTTTCACGCTGCTGCGAGAGGCGCGTATCGGTGCGATGTCCGAAAGGGTATCGCACCGTTTTTTATTTGAGCGCACGGTTTTGCCACTGCCTGAGCGCACCGGCGCGGTGCATTCATGGCTCACGTGGTGCGGCCGACTGCAGTTGCCAATTACCGGCGCTCGATACCTGCTTTAAGGCGACGGAGTCAGGTGCTTCAAACCGCTGCTTCGTTTTCTTCGCCGGTACGAATGCGGATCACGCGCTCCACGTCCGCGACGAAAATCTTGCCGTCGCCGATCTTGCCGGTGCGCGCCGCGCCGATGATCGCGTCGATCACCTGGTCGCACTGGTTGTCCGCCACCACCACTTCGATCTTCACTTTCGGCAGAAAGTCGACCACATACTCTGCACCACGATAGAGCTCGGTATGGCCTTTCTGACGGCCGAAGCCTTTGACCTCGGTCACGGTCAGCCCGGTGAGGCCGACTTCAGCAAGCGCCTCGCGCACTTCGTCGAGTTTGAACGGTTTGATGACTGCAGTGATGCGCTTCATGGCGAACCTCGTCTCGTGTCTGGAAGAGTGAAAGGGATAGGGATGATTTTTATTCTACGCCGCGCCGGATGCGTTGCGGCAATCCGGCGCGTGCTTCGGGTTAGTCCGCAGTCATTCGCCGCGGCTCACTCCACCGGTTCGGTGTAGCCCGACGTGATCGGATAACGCCAGTCGCGCCCGAACGCGCGATGCGTGACGCGAATGCCGATCGGCGCCTGACGCCGCTTGTATTCGTTGATCTTGATGAGGCGCGTGACGCGTTTGACGTCGTCGACCGCATAGCCTGCGGCGATGATTTCGGCGAGCGAGCGGTCCTCTTCCATGTACATGCGCATGATCGCGTCGAGTACGTCGTATTCCGGCAAGCTGTCCTGATCGGTCTGGTTCTCGCGTAGTTCCGCCGACGGCGCGCGCGTCAGAATCCGTTCGGGAATGACGTCCTGCCTGGCGAAGGTCGTCGCCTGGTTGCGGTAATGGCAGAGCCGGTAGACGAGCGTTTTCGCAATGTCCTTGATGACCGCGAAGCCGCCGGCCATGTCGCCGTACAACGTGCAGTAGCCCACCGCCATTTCGCTTTTGTTGCCGGTAGTCAGCACGATCGAGCCGAACTTGTTCGACAGCGCCATCAGCAAGGTGCCGCGAATGCGCGCCTGAATGTTTTCTTCGGTGGCGTCTTCGGCGCGGCCCGCGAATTCTTCAGCCAGCGAGCTGCGGAACGCGTCGAACATCGGCGCGATCGCGATTTCGTCGTAGCGCACGCCGACGCGGCGGGCCATTTCGGCTGCATCAGTGGTGGAAATGTCCGCCGTGTAGCGCGACGGCATCATCACCGCGCGCACCCGGTCCGCGCCGAGCGCGTCGCATGCGACGGCCAGCACCAGCGCCGAATCCACGCCGCCCGACAGGCCGATCAGCGCGCCCGGGAAACCGTTCTTGTTGATGTAGTCGCGCACGCCTATCACGAGCGCGGCGTAGACCTGCGCCTCGATCGACAATTCCGGTGCGATCGGCGCGGGCAGCGGCTTGCCGTCATCGAATTCGATGATCGCGGTCGCTTCCTCGAACTGCGCCATCTTCGCAACCAGTTCGCCTTGCGCGTCGAGCACGAACGAGCCGCCGTCGAACACCAGTTCGTCCTGCGCGCCGACCATGTTCACATAGACCATCGGCAGTCCGGTCTCGCGAATGCGTGCGCGCAGAATGTCGAAGCGCACCGCTTCCTTGTTCAGGTGATACGGCGACCCGTTCGGAATCAGCACCACTTGCGCGCCCGCCGCCTTCGCCATTTGCGCAGCCGATGCATGCCATGCGTCCTCGCAAATCACCACGCCGTACTTCACGCCGTCCAGGTCGAACACGAACGGCTGCGGGTCGGACGCGAAGTAGCGTTTCTCGTCGAACACCTCGGTGTTGGGCAAATCCTGCTTGCGATAAGTGCCGCGCACTTCTCCGTCGACGATCAGCGAGGCCGCGTTGAAGGTATCGACCGGCGGCACGCCGCGCTCGATCGGCGCGTTTGCATTACCATGGCCGTGCGCCGCGTTGTGCGTGATGTCGCGCAGCGGATGGCCGACGATCACATGCAGGCCGGCAAACGGCTTCAGTTGCGTGGCGAGGTCGGCCAGCGCCGCCGCGCTCGCGGCATAGAACGCGGGACGCAGCAGCAGATCTTCGGGCGGATAGCCGGAGAGCGCGAGTTCAGGCGCGATCAGAAGCTTCGCACCATCGTTGTGCGCGACGCGCGCGGCAGCGACAATCTTCGCGACGTTGCCGGCGAAGTCGCCGACGGTGACATTGATTTGAGCAAGAGCGATTCGGGTCTTCATGGCAGGATCGACAGGCAAGCCGACGTGGCTTGCGAGTACCGCGGCTGGTTAGCTCGACGGAATGGACAAATCGGATAAACGAACGGCGTGGCGCTCAGAGCGCCGCGCCGCTCATTGGGAACAGTCACACAGATTGAACCAGGAACGCTTTGATTATCGCACGGGCATTCTGGCGTCGCCCTCCGAGGTGGACGCCGCCGAATGGAATGCCCTTCTCGCGCAGCAGTCGCAGCCCACGCCGTTTCTGCGGCATGAGTTTCTGAGCGCATTGCATGCGACCCGCTGTGCGGTCGCCGATACCGGCTGGGCGCCGCAATTCGTCACGCTGACCGACCCGCGCACAGACAAGCTCGTGGCCGCCGCACCCGTGTATCTGAAAGGGCATTCGTACGGGGAGTACGTTTTTGACTGGGCCTGGGCGGACGCCTACAAGCGCAACGGCTTGCCGTATTACCCGAAGCTGCTGTGCGGGGTGCCGTTCACGCCGGTGCAAGGCAACCGGTTGTTGTCGGCGGATACGCATGCGCTCAGGCACCTGGCCGCGACGCTGATGGCGTTCGCCGAGCAGGCCGACGTGTCGTCGCTGCATGTGCTGTTTCCCACCGAAACTGAAGCCGACGCGCTCAACGAAATGGGCATGATGCAACGCGAAGGCGTGCAGTTTCATTGGCTGAACGACGGCTATCGCGACTTCGAAGACTTCCTCTCGACGCTCGAACAGAAGAAGCGCAAGAACATTCGCGCCGAGCGTCGTAAAGTGCATGAGGCCGGCGTGACGATGCGCCGGATTCGCGGCGAGGACATTCAGGATGCGGACTGGCGCTTCTTCAGCAAGTGTTATCGGCAGACGTACCGCGAGCACTTTTCGAGTCCGTATCTGAACCTCGATTTCTTCCGCATGATCGGCGCATCGATGCCGGAGAACCTGCTGCTCGTGATCGCCGAATACGAAGGCAAGCCGATCGCGAGTTCGCTGGTGGTGTATCAGCGCGATGCGAAAACCGGCGGCACGCTGTACGGCCGCTACTGGGGCGCGCTCGAACACGTGCCGTGTTTGCACTTCGAGACGGCGTACTACCAGCCGCTCGAATTTTGCATCGAGGAAAAGCTCGGCGCGTTCGAAGGCGGCGCCCAGGGCGAGCACAAGATGGCCCGCGGCTTCCTGCCCACGGTAACGCGCTCGGCGCACTGGCTCGCGCATCCCGCTTTCGCCGATGCCGTCGGCCACTTTCTCGACAACGAAAAGAACAGCATCCATGCGTATGTGGATGAGCTGCGCGAACACAATCCGTTCAAAGGCTGAAGCGCATCCATGGCGTGGTTTCTCTATCTGCTCGAATGCTCGGACGGCAGTGTCTATACCGGCATCGCCGTCGACGTGCAGGCGCGCTTCGACAAACACGTGAGCGGCGAGGGCGCGCGTTATACGCGTTCTCGCAAGCCGGTGCAGGTGCTGGCGTCGTTCGAATTGACGGACCGGTCCACTGCGTCGCGCGCGGAGTATTGGGTGAAGCGGTTGTCGCCGCCTGAAAAGCGTGCGCTTGCGGCCGGCCTGCGCACGCTTGAGTCGGTGATGCCTTTACCTGAGCCTGAAGCGCTTGCCGACGAAGAGCAAGCTGAAGAAAAGCCCGCCACGTCCTGAAAACGCTTGAGCTTCGTTCTTCTTCTCCGCGCCGCCTGGCTATCCCCTCGCCTCGCGCATCCGCTCGTTGAGCAGCCGATGCATTAGCGCAAGCTCGCCCACCGCATCGGCTTCCAGTGAAGTCAGTCCATCTCGCGCGGGGAGCGCAAGGCGCACCGGCCGCAAGGTTCGACTCAACGCGCCGTCGATGTCCGCGCTCACGATCGCAATCCACGCGCCGAGTTCATCGTGCATGTCGCGCCGGTTCGTACTCATCCGCAGTTGCGTGGCGGTGCCGGCCATTCTTCGCAACACGCCCAGCACCGTCAGCGTCACGGTATCGACCATCGAATCCTCGAGCTTTTCAAGGCGAATCCGGCCGATGGCTTCCTCCGCGTTATTGCTGCCCAGACCCGCGGCGCGACGCAAGCGCTCCATCTCCTTCTCGCTGCGGCGAGGCAGTTCCAGCGCGGCTCTCAGATAGGCGAGATTGGCGCGCACCGCTTCGCTCAGATACGCGCGATAGTCGATCTTTTCGCGCGTCGGCCAGAGATAGAACGTGGCCAGCAGCGCCAATACGCAGCCGAGCACGTTGTTGCCGAGCCGCGTAACCGCATAGGTGAATTCGCTGGCGCCCGGCGTCGCGAAGTCGGCGACCAGCACGAAGGTCGGCGTGAGGAACAGCACGAAGAGGCTATAGCTGACGGGTCGCAGCGCCATCGTCGCCATCACCAGCGGAAACACCGCGAGCGAAATGCCGAGCGGCGAATGGATCGCGTAACCGATCGCCGCTGCCAGCACGCCGCCGACGATGCTGCCCGCCGCCCGCTCGATACTGCGCGGCCAGGTTGCGGCAATCGACGGTTGCAGGATCAGCAGCGTCGCCATGGTGGCCCAGTAGCCGAACGGCAGACCGAGCGCGCGGATCACGAGAAAGCCCGTGGTCGTCGTCACGCCGACGCGGGCCGCATGCCGCAAGCCGACGGATTCGACCGACAGGTTCGCCTTGAGCGTGGCCCAGATGCGCGTGAAGAGCCGCGCGGCGCCGTCGCGCCAGCCTTCGGGCTGCGCATGCACCGGCGTGAAGTCGACCAGTTCGAAGTCGGATTTCAGCGTGACGGGTTCCATCAACGCGGTTTCGAGGCGCCGCGCAAAACGCCGCAAACGCAGTTGCAAATCGGCGAGACGCGCCCACTGTGCGTCGTTGGCCGCCGCGCCGATGCCGCGCAGCACGTCGCCCATAACCGTCAGCAGCCGGGCCGCGCGTTGCGCGCGCCATGCGTCGTCGGGCACTCGTTCACATGCGCCGGAGACGGCGATCAGATACGCGAACAACGCTTCGCTGTCGGTCAGCAAGCCGAGCAGCGTGTCGTAGGTTTCGCGGCCGCCCGTTCTCGACGCGGGCACGCGCGCCAGCACTTTACGCGAGCGCTCCAGCGCGGCGCGGGCATCGGCGCGAAATTTCGCGGCATGCGTGGCCCACTCGCCGCGTGCCGCGCGCCGTTCCAGCAAGCGGGCGCTGTCCACTGCGATATCGGCGAGGCGCAGGTAGACGGCGCGCAGCGTCGAGCGGCTCGTGCCGAACGGATGAATGCGCCAGATCGTCAGACTCAGCGCCACGGCAAACAGACATCCGACCAGATAGATGCCGAGAAATGCCATGCCCTGCCGCAGACTGTGCATCGGCCGGTCGACCATCACGACGCATGCAGTGGCCGCGAGAATCGTCACCTGCGACGTGGCCGCGCCCCAGATCCTGCCGAACGCGCCGAGTGTCGTGAATGCCAGCACCGCGAGCGCGGCGAACACGGCCCCTGCTCCGGAAGCGTAAGACGTCAGGCCGCCGCACAGCGTGGACAGCACCGCGAAGCCCATCATCGACGCGAAGCGGGCGCGGTTGGAGCCGCCCGCATCGGCGAGGCAGGTCCAGAACGCGCCGATCGCCGCCCACGCGAACGCCGGTTCGTGCAGCACATTGCCAAGCGCGAGCATGGCCGTCGACGCGCACGCCGCCCTCAAGCCTTCCGACAAACTGGCCTCGCTGGTCGAAAACGACACCATCCATACCGGCCGCTTGCGGTAGATCGCGCTGGCGACGGCATACAGCCAGTTCGACCAGCGTTGCGATGAAGACGACGGGTTGGACTTGCGATTCAGCATCCGAAAGATGGGCTCCAGGGAACGCGGATTGGCGCTACGTCAGCGCAGCGTGCTGGCCGGCGGCAGGCACGCGCATGCAGGTGGCCAATAATACGGGTTTACACGTAGATATAAAAATGGCTTCGGTTCATCCTCTCGATGCACTGTGTCTATGTGTCCACACTCCAAGACTACGCGGCGCGCGCCGGCCTCGTGTTTCGACAAGCCATGAAAAAACCGCGCGGCCTTTGCAGGCTCGCGCGGTTTTCTCTGTCCACCAAGTGTGTCGCAGCTTACTTCTTGTAATTCGCCGCGCCTTCAGTGATTTCCTTGTGTGCGGCTTCGATGCCCGCCCAGCCGTCGACCTTCACCCACTTGCCCTTTTCGAGCGCCTTGTATTGCTCGAAGAAGTGCTTGATCTGGTCTTTCAGGTACGCCGGGACGTCGTCGATCGACTTCAGGTCGGCGGTCATCGGGCAGACCTTGTCGTGCGCGACGGCGACCAGCTTCGCGTCGACGCCGGATTCGTCGGTCATTTGCAGCATGCCGAGTGCGCGGGCACGAATCACCGAGCCAGCCAGCAGCGGGAACGGCGTGATCACCAGCACGTCGACCGGATCGCCATCGCCCGACAGGGTTTGCGGAATGTAGCCGTAATTCGCCGGATAGCGCATGCCCGTGCTGATGAAACGGTCGACGTGGAGCAGGCCCGTTTCCTTATCAGCCTCGTACTTCACCGGGTCGCTTTGCGCCGGGATTTCGATGATGACGTTGAAATCTTGCGGAAGGTCTTTGCCTGCGGGGACGTGATTGAAGCTCATGAGCGCTCTCTGATCAGGATGGAATTCGGAACACGGCGTGCGGCGCGGACACTCGAACGGCATGCATCGTGCAACTCGCCTCGAGCACTGGCGCTGCGGCCGGACAGTGCGGAATACGCCATTATAGCCAATCGGCCGATGGCATCCCTCGTTGGATCGGCGCGATAATCATCTGGCGTCTCTCGATTGTGCCTCTCGATTGTGCCTCTCGTTTGTGAACACCACGTAACCGCACCGCGGCCCACGTGATACCTCAAGGAGCATGCATGGAAGAAGCCCGACACTTCATCGGCGGCGAGTGGTCCGCCGCATCAGGCGGCGAAACGATCGCCGTGCTCGATCCCTCGGACGGCCAGCCGTTCACCCAGTTGGCACGCGGCACCGCAGCGGATATCGACGCCGCCGTGCACGCCGCGCGCCGCGCCTTCGAAGGCGCGTGGGGCCAGGCAAGCGCCGCCGAACGCGGCCGCGTGTTGTATCGGCTGTCCATGCTGGTCGCCGCGCGGCAGGAAGAACTCGCCCTTCTCGAAGCCCGCGACACCGGCAAGCCGCTCAAGCAGGCGCGTGCCGATTCAGCCGCCCTCGTCCGCTACTTCGAGTTCTACGCCGGCGCGGCGGACAAGCTGCACGGCGAGACGCTGCCTTACCAGACAGGCTACACGGTGCTGACGATTCGCGAGCCGCACGGCGTGACCGGCCATATCGTGCCGTGGAATTACCCCATGCAGATTTTCGGCCGCAGCGTGGGCGCGGCGCTCGCTACCGGCAATGCATGCGTGGTCAAACCGGCCGAGGATGCCTGCCTGTCCGTGCTGCGCGTCGCCGAACTGGCAGCCGAGGCGGGTTTGCCTGCCGGCGCGCTGAATATCGTCACCGGCTATGGGCATGAAGCGGGCGCGGCGCTCGCGCGTCATCCGGGCATCGATCATATTTCGTTCACCGGGTCGCCGGAAACCGGCAAGCTCGTCACGCAAATGGCGGCCGAGAATCACGTGCCGGTCACGCTGGAACTCGGTGGCAAGTCGCCGCAAATCGTTTTCGCCGACGCCGACCTCGACGCGGCGCTGCCCGTACTGGTCTCGGCGATCGTGCAGAACGCAGGGCAGACTTGCTCGGCGGGTAGCCGCGTGCTGATCGACCGGGCCATTTACGAACCTTTGCTCGACCGGCTGAGCGGCGCGTTTCACGCATTGCGCGTGGGCCCTTCGCATGCGGATCTCGACTGCGGGCCGCTGATCAACGCGAAACAGCAGCAGCGCGTGTGGGATTTCCTCTCCGACGCGCAACACGACGGCATCGCCATGGCCGCGCACGGCGAAGTGATTCCCGAAGCGCCGGAAACCGGCTTCTATCAGGCGCCGACGCTGCTGCGCGATGTGCCCGCCAGCCATCGCCTCGCGCGCGACGAAGTATTCGGCCCCGTGCTCGCCGCCATGTCCTTCGGCGACGAAGAAGAAGCGCTCGCGCTGGCCAACGGTACGCCATTCGGTTTAGTCGCCGGCATCTGGACACGCGATGGCGCGCGGCAGATGCGGCTCGCGCGCCGCCTGCGCTCCGGCCAGGTGTTCATCAACAACTATGGCGCGGGCGGCGGCGTCGAATTGCCGTTCGGCGGCGTCAAGCATTCGGGCCACGGGCGCGAAAAGGGCTTCGAGGCGCTGTACGGCTTCACGGTGCTGAAAACCATCGCGATCCGGCATGGGTAATCGAAAAGTCAGGCACACGTATCACCATCCACAACAAAGAGCGGAGACATCATGCGGTTGACAGGTAAAACGGCCATCGTCACGGGTGGCGGCTCGGGCTTCGGCGAGGGCATTGCGAAGACCTACGCGCGCGAAGGCGCGAACGTCGTGGTCAACGATCTGAACGGCCCGGCCGCCGAGCGCGTGGCGAGTGAAATCGCGCTGGCCGGCGGCAAGGCGATCGCGGTGGCGGGCAACGTCACCCAGCGCGACGACTGGCAGAAACTGCGCGAAGCCGCGCTCGAAGACTTCGGCAGCGTGCAGATCGTCGTCAACAACGCCGGCACCACGCATCGCAACAAGCCCGTGCTGGAAGTGACGGAAGCCGAATTCGACCGCGTCTATGCGGTGAACGTGAAGAGCATCTACTGGAGCGTGCAGGAATTCGTGCCGTATTTCCGCGAGCAAGGTGGCGGCTGCTTCATCAATATCGCGTCGACGGCCGGCGTGCGGCCGCGCCCCGGACTCGTCTGGTACAACGGCAGCAAGGGCGCGGTGATCATCGCGAGCAAGTCGCTGGCGGTCGAACTCGGCCCGGACCGCATTCGGGTGAACTGCGTGAATCCGGTGATCGGAGAAACGGCGCTGCTGTCCGAATTCATGGGCGTCGAAGATACGCCGGAAAATCGCCAGCGCTTTTTGGCCGGCATCCCGCTCGGGCGTTTCTCGACGCCGCAGGACATCGCCAACGCCGCGCTTTATCTGGCTTCGGATGAGGCGGAGTTCATCACCGGCGTGTGTCTGGAAGTGGACGGCGGGCGCTGCGTGTAGCGCTCGCTGCGTCTCTTGCGCAAGGGCTGCTCGTGCAGCGGCCTTTGCCGAAGTCAGTGTTTTCCCCCGGTATCGATTCGTCATGCAAACCACCCGGCGCGGATAGAATCGATCGACGGCGGTACTTCAATTCCACAAAAAAAGAGGAGACACCTATGGCTAGTCCCGCAGATCCGCTCCACCATTCCGGCGCGGGTGCGCCACCTTCCACCTTCGAAGAGGCGACCTACCGCAAGGTCACCTGGCGGCTCGCGCCGCTGCTGATGCTCTGTTACGTGGTCGCGTATCTGGATCGCGTCAACGTCGGTTTCGCCAAGTTGCAAATGACCACCGACCTCGGGCTGAGCGACGCGGTGTATGGCTTCGGCGCGGGGATTTTCTTTATCGGCTATTTCATCTTCGAAATTCCGAGCAATGTGATCCTGCACAAAGTCGGCGCGCGCGTGTGGATCGCGCGGATCATGGTGTCATGGGGCGTGGTCTCCATGCTGACCATGTTCGTCACCACGCCGACCATGTTCTACTTGATGCGCTTCCTGCTCGGTCTCGCCGAAGCGGGCTTCTTTCCCGGCATCATTCTGTACCTCACCTACTGGTATCCGTCGCACCGGCGCGGCCGCATGACTACGTGGTTCATGACGGCGATCGCGCTGTCGGGTGTGATCGGCGGTCCGGTGTCGGGTTATATCCTGAAGAGCTTCAACGGCCTGAACGGGTGGCATGGCTGGCAGTGGTTGTTTTTGCTCGAAGGGATTCCGTCGGTGATCGTCGGCATCATGGTGTTCGCCATGCTGGACGACCGCATCTCGAAGGCGAAGTGGCTCACCAAGGAAGAGCAGCAATTGCTTGAACGCCACGTCTCCGCCGAAGAAGCCACCAAGCACGACATGCCGATTCGCCAGGTGCTCACGAGCGGCCGCGTGCTGATGCTGAGTCTCACGTATTTCTCGTTCGTGATGGGACTTTACGGCGTGAGCTTCTGGTTGCCGACCATCATTAAGGCGACCGGCGTGACGGATGCGTTCATGATTGGCCTGCTTTCGGCGGTTCCGTTCGCGGCAGCCGTGGTCGCGATGGTGTTCGTGTCGCGCAGCGCGGACCGCAATCGCGAGCGGCGCTGGCACATCGCGCTGCCTGCGTTCGCGGGCGCGATCGGCCTGGTGCTCTCCGTGGTGTGGGCGCACAACACCGTGCTGGCCATGGCGGCGCTCACGCTCGCGACCATGGGCATCCTGACCACCCTGCCGCTGTTCTGGAGTCTGCCGACGGCGATTCTGGCGGGGACGGGCGCCGCGGCGGGCATCGCCATGATCAATTCGATTGGGAATTTGGCGGGTTTTCTCAGCCCGTATGCGGTGGGCTGGCTCAAACAGGCGACAGCCGCGAATGACTCCGGCATGTATATGCTGGCGGCGTCCATGGTGCTCGGCGGTCTGCTGGCGATCAGCGTGCCGGCGAAGATGGTGAATAAGTGAGTGGTTCAGGTGCGGGCCTTGGCGGTGATTCACTGCTGAGGCTTTACGTTGGTGTGCGAAGGAGCGACCAATTCACCGCTGAATACGGCGGTTTCGACAAATGTTGGCCGACTGCTGGGCCAAAGGGGTGAGGCGGTAGTCGGCCAGAAGGAGGCGTTCGCAGTTGGCGAAGCGACGTCTGCTATGCGACCTTATGAAATATTTCTCGTAAGGCCGGTGGATAGTCGATCACTACCGCCTTGTCACTTGTGGGAGTAGCAATAGGGCGGTCGGCGTGCGTCACCCACACGCGTCTGCTCCTCTGCAAAGTTAGGCTACGCCCGATCCACAAGCGTCGTGGGCATTCAAGACCGACGCAGAAGCCAATTCAAGCACGCTGTCTGTCTGGTTTCCTGTCGAATCTATGGATGGCGAAGCGCCAAACGGCTCGCTATCATTGTCGGGCGGGCAGTCAACGCGGCTGCCCCCGCCTTCCATGAGGAGTCGCGGCCATGGACAGAAGAGACCTGCTCCGCTACCTCGCAAGCATACCGCTCCTGTCTATCGTTTTGCCCCGTTTCACGACCTCCGCGCTGGCTGCCAGCACCCCGGCAGCCAAGCCGTTCCGGCGCGTACGGCCATCTGACTCCGCGTGGCCGGGCGCTGCGAGTTGGGAAAAGCTGAGCCAGGAGGTCGGCGGCCGGCTCGTCAAGGTCGAGCCTTTGCTCGCGGCCTGCTTAAATGTTACGGGCAGCACGGACTGGATCAACAACAGGCCCAGGCTGCGTGGCAACCGTTCATCGATTGGATCGACGCTTCGCCGCACGACTTCGCCGTCACCTCGCCATTCGTCGTCCACGCGAGACCCGCGCAAGACTATTGGAGTTGGCAGTACAGGAAAAGGACCGAGCCGGACCTGGTTTTTTTCGACGACCGTCCTGGCGCGCCGGCAAACAACATGTGGTTTGCGGAAGAGAACACCGAACTCGGGGCGTACGTCTACGGCTATGAGTCCTTCTGGCTACCCGCGTTGCTGCTGCAAGAGAGTCGGCAGAGGCGCTTCGCCGACGCCGTGTTCGCCAGCACGCGGCACTGGCCAGTTGCCCTGCATTTCAACAAGGGATTGGCCGGCACCAACGCTGCGGATGTATCCGCAGCGAAGGACACGGCGATGAACCCGGCGGTGCTAACCGCATTCGCATTGGCGATCATTGCCGGCGGGATGCCGGCCGCCTACCCCGGCCTGATGGGCCAGCCGATCGATCTGGCAATCGCGCGCAAAAATGCCGCTGCCATCCGACGGTCCGCCGACGAGTTGCGAAAGGTGGTGCCGAATGCGGGCGCCTACCTGTCGGAGAGCAACTTCTTCGACAGCAACTGGCAACATTCATTCTGGGGAGCTAACTATCCAAGGTTGCACGCCGTCAAGACAAAGTACGATCCCGAAGGCCTTTTCTTCGTTCACCATGGCGTCGGCAGCGAAAAGTGGAGTGCGGACGGCTTCACCAGACCGAGGTGACATGCTGATTGCCGTGAAGCCATGTCGGGGACGCCGGTTCGCCCTAGCCTGCTCCCCTGAAACGGCACAAAGCGGACCTTCGTGGATCGCGTACGACCGTCTCAATCGGGTAGTCTGGCGCCTCCCGTGATCATGCTCCTCGAGCGTCGCGAACGGCGACAGGGCTTGAAGAGCTAACTGTCGGCATCTAACGTGCTCTTTACGACCTCAGGAGACAACCATAGCCAGAATCAGTCTTCGATCAATTGCGCAGCGGCTGGGTCGCAAACGAGCGGCGACTCGCAGCTTTCGACATAAAGCGCATGAGTGTCGACAAGACAAGACAAAGGCCCCAAATCGGAGGACCCTTCCGCTACTCAATACGGTCCGCGCTTACAGTACGCCCAAACGCACCCCCCCAATATACGAATCCAGATGACTCCGGCCTTTACAATCCGGGATGTCATCTGATTTCGTTCACCATCGTTTCTCTCCAGTCGGGGCGCCACGTCCTTATGTCGAGAATGACCGCAAATGCGATGAGCCGCCGGCACCTGCTGACGCTGATCGGCAAGAACCTCGGCGCGGCCGCCATGATGCAAGGCATGGGCACGTTGGGGTTCGCCGCTGCGTCGACCTACGCCGGGCCGCCCAGACTCGACGGCGCGCCCAAAGGAACGCGAATTCTCGTGCTCGGCGCAGGCATGGCCGGCCTCGTCGCGGCCTTTGAGTTGAGGAACGCGGGCTACCACGTGCAGGTGCTGGAGTACAACAACCGCGCAGGTGGTCGGGCCTGGACTGTCAGGGGCGGTGATCGATATACAGAACTCGGCGGTGCCACACAGTACTGCGATTTCGCTGACGGGCTCTATCTGAACCCAGGGCCGTGGCGCATTCCGTATCACCACCAGGGCGTACTCGACTATGCAAAACACCTGAAGGTGTCGCTCGAGCCGTTCATCCAGGTCAATTACAACGCATACCTGCATTCGACGGAGGCTTTCGGTGGCAAGCCGCAACGGTTCCGGGCGGTGCAGACCGACTATCAAGGCTACATCGCCGAGTTGCTTTCCAAAGCAATCCACAAGGATGCACTCGACGATGCGTTGTCAGCCGAAGATGCGCATCTGCTACTCGAATCCCTGCGCCAATGGGGTGCGCTCGGTCGGGATGGCCGTTACGAGGCGGGCCGGCGAAGCAGTGAACGCCGCGGATTCGAGACCGCGCATGGCGGTGGGCTGATGCCCAAGGCCGTGCCGTCGAATCTGCTCCCGCGCGACCCCTTGCTGGCGTCGCGTTTGTGGCAATGGCTCTCGTCTGGAAACGAGCAGGACTTCCAGAGCACCATTTTCCAGCCCGTCGGCGGCATGGACAGGATTGCCCATGCGCTTCACTCGCAGGTCGCGAGCGCCGTAGTGTTCAACGCCAGAGTCACGGCCATCTTGCAGGACGAGCAAGGCGTCACCGTGCGCTATACCGATACGACCACCCGAACCGAACGGAACGCACACGCGGATTGGCTGGTGTGCACCATTCCGCTTTCGATTCTGAGTCAGATCGACATTGCGGTCGGCCCGGCCATGCGCGCCGCGATCGATGCGGTGCCCTACGAGACATCGGTGAAAATCGGCTTGCAATTCGGCCGGCGATTCTGGGAAGAAGACGAGCAGATCTACGGCGGCATCACGCATACCGACCTGCCGATCTCGACGATCGGCTATCCGGCAACCGGTTACGGATCGAGCGGGCCCGCGGTGCTGCTCGGCGCCTACATGTGGGGGCCCGCCAGCTATGAGATGGGTGCGCTGCCTCCTGCGGAACGGATCGCAGTGGCATTGAGCCAGGGCAGCCAGATTCATCCGCAGTACGCGCGCGAGTACCAGAACGGTTTCGCGATGAGCTGGAGCCGATCACCGTTCACGAATGGCTGCTTCGCCGCATGGACGGATGCATTGAGACAAGCGCATTACGCGGATCTCTGTCAGATCGACGGACGGATTGTCCTAGCCGGAGAGCACGCTTCCCATATCCCGGCATGGCAGGAAGGCGCCGTGTTGTCGTCACTGGATGCGATCACCCGGCTGCATCGGAGAATCGTCAATGAATAGGTCGCCGCCGATCTTCAGCGCAATGCTGATCGCCTTGCTGATGGGAGCCGCGACCGTGCCGGCTCAGGCCGTGGCACAGGACGCACTACGCACCTTCACGATTTCGCCGGGCTACCGCTTCACCGAAAAAAGCGGCGAAGCGCTATACAACGCGAGCTGCGCGGGATGCCATATGCCGGATGGAAAAGGCGCACAGGGCGCGGGTCACTACCCGGCGCTCGCTGATAACCCGGCAGTCGAAGCAGCACCCTACGTCATCGTCAATGTACTGCACGGCCGAAAGGCGATGCCATCGTTTGGCGACGCGATGAATGACGATCAGGTCGCTGCTGTCGTCAACTATACGAGGACCCATTTCGGCAATCGGTTTGACGGAAGTGTCACGCCGAGTCAGGTTAGAAGTTTGCGCTGAGTTCACGTGGCATCGCTGTCGATGCGCGGCCTCTTTCGCGCACCCTCCTCCATCGCTTCACGAGACTTATGGCGCGATGTACGCAGGTCTGTTTCGGGGTGAGGCCGCTACGGGTTTCTTTCCCGACGTTCGCACAGGAGCAGCACGAATGTGCGCTGCCGTTGCAGCGTAAGCCAGGTTCGCTACTAAACGGACCGCGGGCAGCGTGGAGGGGACGCCGGGCTCGCGCGAAGTGACTACGCGCAGGGTCCGCGACAGACGCGAACGACTGAGGCTGACGCGCCGTTCGCGATTTTTTCGACACCGCCTGTCCGTCAGCATGCGGCTCGCGCGTCATTATGATGGCGGTCCGATGTAATTCACCCGCCTCAATCTGAAGACGGAGGCTTACATGCAATACCTGTTGATGATCTACTCGGAAGAAAACGGCTGGAATCAGATGAGCGACAGCGAGCGGCAGCAAGGCGTTGCCGCGTATCAGTCGTACACGGAATCGTTGAAGAAAGCGGAAGTGCTGGTGGGCGTCAACCGGCTGCAGCACACAAGCACGGCGACCACGGTGCGGCTCGTCGACGGCACGCCGCAGGTGCTCGATGGACCCTATTCCGATTCGAAGGAGCAGCTCGCCGGCTACTACCTGATCGACGTGCCCAACCTGGACGCGGCGCTCGCGTGGGCGTCGCGTTGTCCCGGCGCGGCGCACGGCGTCATGGAAGTGCGCCCGGTCTGGACTGCCCCGTCCGATGCGCCATCTGCTGCATGAGTCCGTCCGGCGGCGACCGTGACGCTGCCGGCGCTGCGCGTGCGATTGCCGAGGCGGTCGCTCGCCGCAGTTACGGCAAGCTCGTCGCGTTGCTGGCGATGCGCACGTCGGTTCCGCCCCAGGCTGCGGACGTTCGCCACGTGGATCTTGTCGTGAGGTCGCCGGCCTGCATAGGTAGTAACCGCGAATGTTGGAGTAAGGGGTGAGCCTTTCCTCATTCGAGTCCGTCTGAATTCCAGTTGACCGGCGCCGAGCGATGCACGATTAGAGCCATGCCATGCCCTCACGGACCAAGGCGTGGGCGTCGTCCGTCAAGAGGTCGCCATGTGCGAGCACGACGCGTTCGAACGGCCAGGCGAGCAGAGTGTCGATGCAGGCGCGTGCGCGTGCGCGTTTGCGGTCCCGATACGCCATGCGCAGTAGCGGGTGCCAGCTGACACGACCGAGGATTCCGCCCAGGCGCAGGTAGTTGCGTGTCAGCCAATGAGGCGACTGATGAAAGTTCTCCACCAGATCGCAGGCGATCAGCGTGCGCGTGGCCGGATGACAGAAAACCGTCTCGCCCAGAATACAGCCTTCGATCGTCAGCAGTTCCAGGTCGCCGCGCCAGTCTGGATGAGGCTGGTCCGTCAGCACCGCGTCGAAGCGAAGATCTTTTCGCTTGCGTTGCAAGGCCGCCGGGCCGTGTAGCATCGCCTGCGGATAGGCTGTCGCAGTTTCTGCAGCATACATGTGATGAAAGAGGTTCGGACAAACGATATGCGCAAGCGGCAGCTTTGTGGCGGCATGGTTCAACGGGAGCAATGCAGCTTCTAGCCGACCGGAGCGGGGCCGATATGCCAATGTAGGCAAAGGCCGAAACCAACCCTAAGAACGACAAGAAGGACGGGCCGTTATGCCTTGCAAGCGGCCATCGCAACCACACCGCGATCACCGGCAGTTGAGGGTCGAGTATCGCCGATGGCAGTTGGCGCAGACTAACTTTCCCTTCACCTGAAAGGAGAGTTGTCATGGAAGCGACTGTCAGCAACGCCGCAGCGCGCGTGCCGTGGCACAAAGACAAGCTAACGGGGCAGAAGTCGCCGCTGAAGCTCAAGGAGATTTGGGCCATTCGGATTCGATTGCAACTGGGAGCGAAAACCCGTGATCTGGCGATGTTCAATCTAGCGATCGACAGCAAGCTACGGGCGTGCGACCTGACGAAACTACGAGTGCGCGAAGTCTGCCTCGGAACACGCGTAGCGCCTCGGGCCACCGTCATGCAACAGAAGACGCAGCGACCGGTGCAGTTCGAAATCACCGAGCAGACGCGGGATAGTCTGGAAAATTGGATCAGGGTAGCAGGGCTGTCTTCCTCGGACTTTCTGTTTCCTGGTCGGATTCACGCGTCGCCCCACCCTTCAACCAGTCAATATGCAGGGATCGTCCATCGTTGGATTAAATCGATCGGGCTAGACGACACCGTCTACGGCACACACACGATGCGGCGAACGAAAGCATCATTGATTTACCGCCGTACCAAGAACCTCACGGCCGTACAGCTGCTGGCCGGTCACACAAAGCTCGCGAGTACGGTCCGATATCTCGGCATCGAGGTCGACGACGCACTTGAGATGGCCGAGCAAACCGAAGTGTGAGTATGGGTCGGGGCGGGCAGCAATCAACGCTGTCCGGCCGGTCGGCCATCACGGCGCAACGTGGTCGAGCGCACAGACTATCGATAAAGCTTCGTGGTCTGGTTGAGGGGTTTGGACTCCCCAACCCACCAGGAATATCGCGTGCAGTCTACGCGACTACAATAATGAGTACATGGGTACATGAGTTGCCGTTATGGTTGATGGCACTTGTCACTTTCGGCGCGATATCTCTCGCGAGCGCGACCATCCATTTCGTCACCGGATGGCTTGCTGCCGGTCGATATGGGCGATCATTCAAGGCAATTTCGCCCGGTCTGCTTTCTCCACTCGGTATCATATTCGGCTTATTTATCGCCTTCACGGCCTCGCAGGTCTGGAACGATACAGCGCGCGCCAATGTCGCGGTCGCCACTGAAGCGAGTGCGCTGCGATCGGTTGTTGTCATGTCTGCCGTTTTGCCAGAAGAAGCGCAGACCGAACTGCGAAAGATGGTCCGAGACTACATCCAGTACACCGCGACGACTGAATGGCCGCTCGTGGCGAAGGGAGCCGTCACACTTAACGTTAGTCCTCCCGCGCTGAACAACGCACTGAAGTTCACGCTATCCCTGCCAGTCGTTACGCCCGGACAGCAGACGGCGCAGCGCGAGGTCGCGGCGTCCCTGCAGCATGCTCTCGAAGTGCGTCGCGAGCGTATCCTGATCAGTCGCAGCGAAGTGAATGGTGTCAAATGGTTATGCTTGACGTTTCTGGCGGTGTGCCTGCTGTTCGCCATCGCATTCGTTCATTGCGACAACCGGCTGACATCTGCCGTCGCAATCGGTCTGTTTTCCGCGGCACTCGCCACAACCTTTTTGCTCATCCTCTCCCACGATCGACCCTTTACAGGGGAAGTCGCGCTGACGCCAGAGCCGCTGTTGCAGGTGATGCCTGAGAATCGCTGACCGAGCGCGGCCATGAAGCGACGTTCATCCAGAACGTCACATGGACATTCGTGCGACTGCTCCGCTTTCTGAGCGGCCGTTTCGATCACAACGACGCGTGTCGCGTCGATGAACCTGGCTTCGATAAAATCACTCGCTCGGGCGGCGCCACCACCGACACGCTCGCAGCGGCGCACCGCAACGCGTGGTTCATAGGTGTTTGAGCACACTGCTCGCGAGCGTGCGCAGTTCGTCGAACTGCGTAACGAGTTCGAGGCACAGAATAAAGGCCAGCATCGCTGAAGGCCCCGGGCAGCGTTCGATCCATCGCAGCGCCGGAGTCGCGTAACGCACGCGGATCGCATCTCGCGTCATGACATAGGCAATTCCGATTCCCACAGCGGCGCCCACCAGCAAATCGGTTGGGTAGTGAAAGCCGAGATAGGCGCGCGGAACGCAAATGAACAGCACGGTATAGAGAATCGCTAGCACACCGATGCCACGCCACACGAGGAAGATGCCGGTGGCGACCGCCATCCATAGCATCGCGTGATCGCTTGGGAAGGAACTCCAACTTGTCAGCAGTGCGTCCTTGATATCGCTACCTGCAAAGTTCAGATGCAGTTCGGCGCTATAGACGGGGCGAACTCTGAACGGCAACCAATGAGTCAGCAGTCTTCCGATGAAGAGCGCCACGAGGCCACTGAGAAACGTCGCGAGAACCATTTCTCGCCGCCATTCGCGGCGCTCGTCCTGCTGAAACCACATCCACCACAGCACGGGAATGAGTACGAGGCCTTTGAAGGTGTAAAGGTCGGCGATGCCTTGTATGGATCGGGTCGCAAAATGACCGAAGTGTATGTTGGACAGATATGTTGCGATAGACAAATCGAAGCTATTCATTATTTGGTAAGAAACTTGAGCTAGTCGCATTGAGGTTAGAATAACCCACTGAATGCGCCGCATTTTTGGTGCTTACTTTCACTGACAACTTTTACTGCGCAATTTCATCGCCAACTTTCACTGGCGGCTTACTGCGCGAGTTTCCTCTTCGGGCGGCGTATGCCGACGAACACCGCGTCGGCCACGTCCATCGGAAAAGCTCGGGTAGCTATGGCGACACCCGCTCGATACTCGTCGATCAGCGCGTCGATAGCCGCAGCGGAAATGCCGCCCGCTGTCTTTGGGTGACCCAATCGAGCTTCGGCCGAGAATCCGCCAACGATCTCATCCCTCGAATGTCCGCTGCACTCCGAGACGCGCCGCACAGTTCGCAGGATGATGACTGTCTGCACCGGGTCGACTTCAGTCTTCTGCGCTTTCCAATCTCGGCACTCGCAAGGCCAGTATCGGAGGGAGCGCCACCAGTGACAAAGGCCAATCAGCCGTCTACAAAATTGCGGTGAAAATACGGAAAGCACCAACCACCCGCTCTTATCCCATCGGCCAATCCCAACATTTAGCCCCCAAGACTAAATCCGAGATACCTCCCCTCCCTTATAGTTACCAGGTCGCCGGGAAACACCTAGCGACCAGGAATGACAGCCTGTTTGTTACGTCCGCACCCCGCTCAGGCGGGAGTGCGTCTACCTCTGCACGTCTATATTCAATGGGCGGGCCTTGGTAGGGGAGCCGCAAGGCTCGCCGGCTTGACGTAACACCGGTCTCTCACCCTACTTCGTGCCCGCTCACCCCTCCCCCCAAAGGTGCGTGTCCGTGCGATCCAAAGAAGCAACAGGTAGATCGCACCATGACCAGGCCCGTCAAAAATCAACCGGCTGCGCGTCCGCCAGTCGACGCACTCCAGTACGAAAAACTTGCCCTTTCCGCGTTCGATGTATGCGACCGGCAGGTAGGTCAACTGGACACACTGATCACACTTGCGTCATCGATAGTTAGAAATCCTGCGATTACGCGTGACGAAAGAAAGCGTCATCGGACGCTGCTGGAATTGCTGGTGGACACGGCCGAGCAGTATCAGCAGCAACTCGAATGCGACCGCGAGTTGTTCCAGGTCATTGCACTCAACGCGAAGGGCATCCCGCGCAGCCGAATCACGGCGCAGCATGCGACGAACTTGCTGGCTGAAGCATCGCAGAGAGCAAAAGAGCCCACCGACGAAACAAAAGCTGCGCCCCGCAAAACGCTATCCAAGAAAAGCGCGATGATCAAGTTGTCCTCGGCTACTGTGCAACCGCTGTCCACTGCACCGCATTAAGCGATCAAATCAAGCATCACAGAACAGGCATCGCAGGAAGCACAATCGGCATAGCGGGACGACCATGAGGCCGTACCCCCGCCGCACCACCCGGCATGCGGGTCCGCACCGGGCGGTTTCGAAAGTCAAGATTAGGAGACTCGAAGCACGCCAGGCCTGTCGAAATAAGCAATGGTCAACACGCGTTTGAGGGCGCGGCCACTGTTGCGCCACCGGCAGGCTCGCCTTGGTGGCCTTTTTGTTACGCCGACGCACCACCATCAGAACAGCGTGTGCACACCGACGCGCACGATCATCTGATTGGGACCGCTAGCCGAATCGTTCGGCTCAGTGAGTCCGTTGATGAGCGCCTGCGCACCCGCATTGGTGCGCTGATAGACCGACATGAGATACACCGACGTGCGCTTCGACAACAGGTGGTCGAGGATCGCCGAGACCTGATGGGCGTGATTGTTGTTCAGCACCTGGTTGCCCTTCATGTACATGTACGCGCCGCCCACGCTCCAGTCCGGGCGAATGTAGTAGATCAGACCGCCCGACGCCTCCGCGATTGCGCCGCCCGCCACCGTGTTGCGCACCGTGGTGACGATGCCGTTGAACACGAAACCGCTCCAGTTATAGTGAGCGCCGACGCCCCAGTTGCGAATGCCAATCTCACCGCCCGGCGTGACGTACTTCACATCGGTATAGGCCGCATTCGCACCGAACGCCGCGCCGACATAGTTCAAACCGACACTGCTCGAATTGCCCGTTCCGATCGACCCGGCCACATTGCCGAATCCATACATCGCGCCGGCACTCCAACCGGCGTATGTCGGGCTCATATATTTGACGGAGTTGGCGATCCGTTCCGCGGCCATGCGATCCCAATCGAAGTCGCCGGTGGGATTGTTCGGGATACCCAGTTTCCTGAACGGCCCAGCGCGAAAACCGTAGAGATGCCCCGCATCCTCCGCGGGGTCGTCGCCGTGAAAGAACAGCGAGTCGGTCATAAAGTCGTACTGGTTGCCGAGCGTCAGACGCCCCAGCCGGTCACTGTCGAATCCGACATAGGCCGTGCGCGAGAACAGACTTTGGCCCGGCAGCAAACTACCGTTGTCGAGCGAAAACTGCGTGGTCAGTTCGAACACCGCGCGGTTGCCGCCGCCGAGATTCTCCACGCCGCGAAAACCCAGCAGCGTCGGGCGGTTGATGCCATCGTCCATGCGCAGCGTGCCGTGGCCGCCAACGTTGCTGATATAGCTTAGACCGGCATCGAGCGCGCCGTAGATCGTGACGCTGCTTTGCGCATGTGCAGGCAATGCGGCGCTCGCGAGCATTGCCACGGTCGCGCCGGCAAAGAAGGGCTTCATTCGTGTCTCCGTTTTTTGTTCACGGTTCTTATCCACGGCTACGGCGTTAAATGTCATGCCTCTCCCGGAAGGGCACGAAACACGCCTCGACGGCCGGGCTTTTGGCCCGTCAAGGTCGCATCGCTACGCCATCCTGACGAACTCCCTGCCGGTAAAGAACGACGCCATGAATGCCAACACCGCACTCAGGACGATGAGCAACGCGGGCGCCGGCAGAATTTGAGTCTTGATCACCAGAACACTGGCCAAAAGGGGCGCCGTGCCCATCGACGTCGCGAGTCCGAGATTGATCGCCGCAGCGACGCCGCAGAATCGCACACCGATCGGGAACATCTCCGCTATCACGCAGGCGAACGTGCCGTGCGCGAACGAGGTCACAATGCCCGCCAGGAAAAACAAGGCCGGCAGACCGAGCAGATGACGCGAAAGCAGCACGTAGAAGCACGGCGCGAACAGTGCCGACAGCACGGCCCCGGTGCGAAAGATGACACGCCGTGGCAGCACGTCGCCAATCCGCGCGACGGCCAGCATGCCGATCGAGATCACGACGACGAATAGCATCTGACCTTGGGCGATCCGCTGCGGCTCGTAGCCGAACTGTCGCAGCCACGCCGGAACGTACGCGAAGAAGATGCCATTGGTGACGCCGACCAGCGCAGACGCCACGATGCCGGTGACGACGGCCGGCCAATGCCGGCGCAGTAGGACCGCCAGCGGCTGGCGATGTCGCGCGCCGGTCGCTTCACGGTATTCGTCGGTCTCCGGCAACGTGCGGCGCAGCGCAAAACTGAACAGGCCGACGGCGCCGCCGAACAGAAACCCGACGCGCCAGCCGAACGCGTCCATTTGCGCGGAGTTCAGCATCATCCTCAGCGCGAGGTTGAGTGCCGCGGCAATCAGCAACGCGACGTTGACGGCGAAGAACACGATGCCGCACAAAAAGCCACGGTTCTTCCATTGGGTCTCCACGGCGTAGACGACCGCGCCCGGCAATTCACCGCCGACGCAAAAGCCTTGCACGAGCCGCAGCACGAGCAGCAACACCGGCGCCGCGATGCCCCAGACGCGGTATGACGGAAGCAGTCCAATGGCGAGCGTCGCGGCGGCCGCCACCATCGCTGACCACGCGAAAACCTGACGCCGGCCATGCTTGTCGCCGAGATGCCCGAAGATGAGTCCGCCTAGCGGCCGCACGAGATAACCGAGCGCGAGAAGGGCAAACGACAGCATCTCCGTTGCGCCGGCGCTGGCCGGGAAAAAGGCTCGACCAATCTGTTGCGCGAAGAACGCGTAAGCCACGATATCGAACGTTTCGAGCGCGCCGCTCGTGCTCGAAACGAACATCGTCCAGCGCTGACGGCGACTCATCGCCGCGTTGAAAATCGGGAGCGCAGTGCCAGGCATGCCTACTCCTTCTCATCGCGCGCGATGCGCCGCGCGCTCAGCGCACCGGCACCTCGGTGGGCAAAAAATTAACGATTTCTACAGCCCGCGTCCATTGGCGCCCTGGCCGCACAGCCGCAACATTGCGCCACGCATGCAGCACAAGTGCCTCCCGCCATGAAGCCGGCACGAAGGTCCTGTTGCATTCGCCTCTTCCATCCACTGTCCGGAGTAAAGCGAAATGAAACCACTCAGAATCGCGACGTCTGCCGCCCTTGCACTCGTCTGCGCGCATGCTCTTGCGCAAACCACGACCGAACCCGCGCAACCTGCCGATCAGGACGCGATACTCGCCGTCGGCGGCTCCGTGCCTCCGCAAACCGCGATGGGCGCGCCGACCGGCAAAAGCCGTGACCAGGTCTATCGGGAACTCGTCCAGTCGCAGCATGGCGACGAGGCACAACGCATGCGCGAACTGTTCAAAGGCAACTAGTACTGGCAACTGATGCTGGCAACTGATGCCGACTACACCGACTCGCTGCGAGAGGCCGCCGGCGGCGTTGACAACCGCCGGGCAGCCGGTCGCGCTCAAAAGCCCTGACGTTTTTCCAGACTGCGGAAGCGGCCGGTCGAAAGCCAGCGCTGAAACCAGGCGATCGTGCGCAACTCGCAGAGTCGCGACGACCTCTCGGCCAGCGCTTCGTCGAGCCAGTGAAACATCTCGTCGGGGCGCCCCAGCTTCGCGTAAACCTCCGCGAGGACGAGCGGCGAGACATAGCCCGCCCGATGCCGTGCGAGCAGATCCGCGCACAGCCACTCGAGTACGGCGTCGTGGCCGCCCGTCGCCCACCGCCCACGTATCGCTTCTGCGCGCGCATGCTCGTTGCAGCAAATGAGCGCTTCGATCGTCGCCTCCACCGATTCCTTGAACAGTCCCTTGACTTCAAACGCTGTCGCAAGGACTTGATAGATCAGCGGCGAGCGCTCGTTGGCCGCGCGAGAAAAGTACTCGTGCACTGCCTGCTCATGTCCTCCCGACAGGATAAGACCGAACGCGCGTGAACCCTGGAATGCCAGCGGATCGAGTTTTTCGGCGCGCGTCATTTGCGCGTGCCCCTCCGCATCGCGCCCGATGGCCAGCAAAAGCCTCGCGTACAAACGGTGCGCCTCTGGATAGCTCGGATTCAGACGCAGTGCGCACAGAAACTCGGCTTCGGCTTTGCGCCAGTCCCAATCGTAGAAGTAGTGGACTGCGGCCATCGCGTGATGCGCCTCGGGCAACTCCGGATCGAGTTCCAACGCGCGCTCGGCCGCCGACCGGGCAAGCTGCCAACCGTGCTCGGGCGGATAGAAGCCATGCACGACTGTCGAACCATAGAAATTCGACAGACCGGCATAGCCGAGCGCATACGATGGATCGCTTTCGACTGCGCTATCGAAGTAGTTGCGGCTGCGAAAGAAATCTTCGCCGCTCAGCGCGTGCGTCGCCGAAAAAGCCGCGTCGAAATGAACCCGTCGATACCAGTAATAACGGCCACGCAGATAAGCGTCGTGCGCCGCGGGCGCAACGGGCAACCGTCTTGCGAGCGTCGTCAGTTGATGCTGCGTCAACGTCGGCGTGACCTCGGTGGCAAGCGCAGCCCCCACCTCCTGTTGAATATTCAGCGCGCCTTGAGAAACAGGCTCGTAGGCGCGGCTCCAGATCTGCGACTGGTCGGCGCATCGCACAAGCTGCGCGAGGATCCTCACGCGCCGGCCCTCACGCGTCAATGAACCTTCGAGAACATAATCGACCGACAGCTCGCGAGCGATTTCCGCGATGCTCTTGCCGGTTCGCCGATAGTGCGCGGCAGTCGTGCGCGCGATGACCGCGAGCCGGTCAGGCCGCAGCGTGCCGAGCGTCGCGGATGTCTCGGCAGCCAGGGCTTCGCAAAATGCGTCCTGCGTCGCGTCGCCAGTCATGTTGTCGAACGGCAGAACGATGACGCGAACCGCGGGTTCCGGGTTCCGTGGCGCGGCCGCGGCAGGCGCCTGGTGGATACCGTCCAGACGATACCCTTTGCCCTTTAACGTTTTGATGTGGCGCGGCGTGATGGGATCGTCGTCGAGCGCGAGGCGGATCTTCCGGATTGCCGTGTTGATGCCGTTTTCCGTGTCGCGGAAAGTGTTGGGCCCCCACAAGACGCGAATGATGTCCGCACGCGAAATCAGCTCTCCGTCACGCGAGGCCAACAGGATGAGCAGTTCCATCGGCAAGCGTTCGAGGCGGATTTCCTGGCCGGCGCGCCGCAGTTCGTAGCGCTCGATGTCGAGCTCGAAGTCGGCAAACCTGATCAGTCCGTGCGTCTTCATGTGCTCTTCCGTGAGGCTTGCCGGCGCGCGTGCGATCCGGCAAGCGTGGCGCTGGTACTCGTGAGAATCCGCTTGCCTCCACAGCCATGAAGTCGTCCGCAATGGATGGACGGTTCGACCTATATATTAGGTGAGGATGTGTGAAATTGAAGGACAGACATCCGTGCTGCGCACCTGACGGATGACCACCGCCGCGACCTACAACTGCCTGTCAGATCAACGCGGCTGATGTCCTGACGTAAGCAATGGACCCGTGATGAACGGCACGGCGGGTGCGGCAAGTGCGCGAGTGCCGCGAGTGGCAAAATGAAAATGGCCGCAGCGGAGGCGGCGGCCATTGGCACTTCAATTCGAAACGATGTCTGCGCCGCTTGCCGCGGCGTAGCACGTCACACGATATTCATCGCCAACGCACTCTCGCGATAATGCTGGCTCGCTTTGTCGGCGTCGCCGAGTTGCTCATGCAAACGCGCCAACGCGCGATGCGAACGAATCTTCAGCGTCTCGTTGTCCGCGAGTTTCAGTGCGCGCTCAAGGAACGATTGCGCCTTGCCCCACAGTTGCTGATGCAGACACAAGCGGCCCAATGCGAACATCAGGTCCGCATCTTCCGGACGATCCTTCTGCCACGCTTCGGCCTTCTGGATCAGCGGCAACGCATCGCCCGCGGTCGTGTCCGGATAGCGGCGCAGCAAGCGCGCGTCCCAGTTCTGCGCGAGCGCTTCCTCGACGATCTTGCGCGCTTCCTGCGGACGGTTCAGCGACACCAGCAGTTCGGCCGCGAGATCCGCGAGACGCGGCGAATGACGCTCGGTCGCCGACAACGAATTCCACATCTCCAGTAGCGCATCGGCATTGTGACGCCGGTCACGCAGCAGGTTTTCCGCCGCAAGCTGACGCAAACGCACCGCCACCGCCGGATGAATCGCTTCGCGCTTTTCCAGCGTCTTGACGAGCTTGAGCACTTCGCCCCAGTTCTTCAATTGCTGTTGCGCGCGCAACATGATCTGCTGCGCGTGAATTCGCCGCCCGCCCTGTGACTGCATTTGGGTCAGCGCGGTCAGCGCGCCGTCCGCGTCGCGGCCGTCGGCGCGCATGTCGGCGGTAGCCATCAGGCGTGCGTCCTGCCAGTCGGCCTCGTTGATCTGCGCGAGCCACTCGTCGCGCCGCGCATATTCATGCATGCGATGCGCCGCGGTGGCCGCGATCAACCCGGCCGCGCCCTTGTTGTCGCCATTCGCGAGTGCGTCTTTGGCGGCTTTCTCAGCACGCGAAAAACGCCCGGCGTACAGATTGCCGATCGCGTCACGCAGCGCGGCATGCGCTTTCGCGACACGCGAGCGCGCGCGATAAGCGGCCACGCGTTGCGGCATGCGCCAGATATTGCGGAAGATGCGCAGCAGTGCGTACATCAGGATGAACACCACCACCAGCCCGACCACGAACAGATTCAACGATATATCGACGCGGTACGGCGGATAGATCAGCAGCACCTGCCCCATGTCGAAGCGCCCGACCACCGCCAGCACCACCGCGATGACGAACAGCAACGCAAGCCATAGAAGTCCCCGGATCGCCATGATTAACCTCGGCTCCGGTATTGATTGACGGCCTGCAGGCTCGTGTTCAGATTCGGCAGTTCAACCGCGGCCGAGCCCGCTTCCACCTGCTTGACGAGATCGGTCACGGTCTGCGTTTTCTTCGACGAGTTGTCGAAGTAACGTGTGAGCGCATTCTCCGCCGCCTGCAGGTCGGACTTCAACGTGGTCTCGTTGCGCGACAGCAAGGCAAGACGCGCCGACAGCAAACGCAGCTTGAGATTCTCGCGCACGAAATAGCCTTCGTCGGGCGTGACCAGCATCGCGTCGGCGTTATCGATCCGGCGCACCTGCACGAGGCTCGTCAACTGCTGGCCGATGCCGGTGGTCACTTCACGCCACCACACCTTCCAGCGCGGCTCGCCGGTGGCCGCGGCCACCTTGGCCGTGTCGGCCCACGTCGCGGCTTGCGGCGTGGCGTGGGCGATCGGTGCTTCGCCCGAGAGCGGCAGGTTGTCGACCAGGTCGATCGCGTTGTCGAGCTTGATGGCCATGCCCGTGAGATCGGTGGAAGGCGCGGCCTTCAGCTTGTCGATGTCCTGCGCGATGGCTTTGCGCACGGCGACCGCTTGCGGGCTGTCCGATGCGGCGAGACGCGTGTCGGCGCTTTGCAGCGCGAACAACGCGAGCTGCGTGTTGCCGGTCAACTGCAACTGCTGGCTGGCGGCGGAGAGCATCTGGCCGACTTCGGCGAGCGTCCAGTCGTCGCGATTGCGCGCGAGATCCGCGTATTGCTGTTGCAGCGCCTGCTGCGAGGTTTGCGCATCGGCGAGCTTGCCTTCGAGTTGCGCGACCTGCGAGTCCGACTGATGCACCGTGGCGAGCGCCTGCTCCGTCTTGATGCGCAGTTCGTTGGTCTGCGTGTCGTTGGCTTGCTGGCGCTGCACGATCTGTTGCTCCGCGCGCTCCACCTTGCGATTGAGCGCGTAGCCGCCCACGCCCGCGGCACAAGCAATGATCACGACGACAAACCACAGCAGCGGTCCGCTCGCGCTATGGCGCTTTTGCGCTTCGTAGGGCGTGAAGGGTTGATTCGGCGGCAACGCAGTGGTCGCGGCCGGCTGGGGTGAAGCGTTCGTGGATGCGTTCGTTTCAGTCATGCGTGATTTAGCCGGTGAATGAGCCGGGTTGGACGATACCGGTTGGACGACGGGCGGGACGGCGGCAATCAGCGCGCGGGCAATGCGCTCATCGCCCGCGCCGGACACCGTCATGCTATCAAAACCCAATGCCCGCGCGGTCTGCGCGATACGGGGATGCGGCGTGACGAGCGCGGCGCGTTTGAGTTGCGCGATCTCGTCGGCGGTAAGGTGGTCTTGCGCCAGTTCGTTCAGATTGCGCACGCCTTCGGAACTGGTGAGCAGCCACGCGTGCGGCACGCCTGCGAGCAACTCGTGCACGCGCGCCCAAGCGCCGATCGACGGTTCCGGCACGAGGCGCCGGTACGCCGCGACCGTGTCGACTTCGGCGCCGGCTTCACGCAGACGGTCGGCGAGCCACTCGCGGCCGCCGTCGCCGCGCACGATCAGCACGCGTTTGCCTTCGAGGCGGCTCGCGTCGAGTGCCGTGTCGATCGCGGCGAAGAGACCTTCGGAATCGAAGCGCGCGGTGTCTTCATCCGCGCCGGACGGCGGGCTGATCACGTTGTAGGCCGGCGCGGCGACGCCGTGGCGCGCGAGTGCCTGCACGCTGCCCGGTCCGACGACGCCGATCGGCAGCGCATGCGGCCAGATCGCGTCGCTGCGGGCGAAGGCGTGATCGACGGCATTCGGCGACACGAACACGACGAGCGCATAGCGTTCGAGCGACGCTAATGCCGCACGCAACGGCGCGTCGTCCGTGACGGGCGCGATGTCGATCAGCGGAAAGTCGAGCGTGGCGATGCCGGCCGCGGCGAGTCGCGCGATCAGTTCGTTCGACTGACCGGCCGGTCGCGTAATCACGACCGTGAACGCCGCCTTGTCGACGGCTGGGGAGGTGTTGCCGGGGATATCGGCCGCCATCACTCGCCGGTCGCCGCGCTGTCCGCCGCGCCGTCTTCCGCCGTGCCCTTCTTTGCAGCGGCGGGACCGCTGGCGGTGCTGAGCGCGCGAACGATGTCCATCGCGCCCTGCTGCTCGAGCGCGCTCGCCACTTCCTGGCCGAGCGCGATCGCGCGTTCGACGCTAGGTGCCGGCGCCGACGCCTGCGCGCTCAGCACGCGCTGCCCGTCAGGCGTGGCAACGATGCCGCGCAGATGCAGCGCGCCGTCGCGCCACGTGGCATACGCCGCGAGCGGCACCTCGCAACTGCCGCCAAGCGCGCGCGAGACCATGCGCTCAGCTTCGACGGCGGCTGCGGTGTGGTCGTGATGCAACGGTGCGAGCCATGCCGCGAGGTCCGCGCGGTCGGCGCGAATCTCGATGCCGAGCGCGCCCTGGCCCGCCGCGGGCAAACTGTCGTCGGGATCGAGCAGCGCGCGGATGCGCTCGCCCAGACCCAGACGCTTCAGGCCGGCTGCGGCCAGAATGATCGCCGCGTAATCGCCGCGATCGAGTTTCGACAGACGCGTGTCCAGATTGCCGCGCAACGGCCGCACTTCGAGGTGCGGATAACGCATGCGCAGCATGGCCTCGCGGCGCAGGCTGGAGGTGCCGACCACGGCGCCGGCCGGCAGTGCGGCGAGCGAGTCGTATTGGTTGGAGACCAGCGCGTCGCGCGGATCTTCGCGCTCCATGATGGTGGACAGCGCAAAGCCTTCGGGCAACTCCATCGGCACGTCTTTGAGCGAGTGCACGGCGAGGTCCGCGCGGCCGTCGGCGAGAGCGGCTTCCAGTTCCTTCACGAAGAGGCCCTTACCACCAACCTTCGACAAAGTGCGATCGAGTATTTGATCGCCACGTGTTGTCATTCCGAGGATTTTTACGTCACAAGATGGATATAATTTGTGCAGCGCACATCGCACATGCTCCGCTTGCCACATGGCCAGGCGGCTTTCTCGCGACGCAATCACAAGCGTGTGGGGTGGCGTGGAAAACGTCTCGGTGTTCATTAGCTTGCTGATCGAATGACGGGATGTAATAACGAACAATGTTAGCACGCGCCCTTGCGTCTCAAGACGCAGCCAGGCGCCGTGCTGAAGCGGTATCGATGGAGGAGACGGGCAACGCGCAGTGCGCGCCTGCCCCATCCCAGCCTGTTCACGCACGGTCGTTCGCGCACCGGGCCGCCGCATGCGGGATGATGCGATGCGGCCCAACGTGGCTCAGGTGCCGCAGGTGCCTCGAGCGAATGTCGTGCAGACGCGCGACCGTTCAGGCGCGCAGTCTCCTCTCAGGCGTATCGCCATCGGCGCATACCGTTTCGCGCAGTTCACTATGCAGTTCACGTTGCAGTTCATAGTGCAGTTCCGCAGTAGCAGTTCATCACTCAACAGACCCTGGCTTCCCTGAGGAAACCCATCGTGACGTCTTCCGGATCGGCGCGCCCTGCCCGCCGCAACACTGCATCGCCCAACGCTCGCGCGGCCGACGCCGCCAAGCCCGCCGCTTCTGCCGCCGCCTCGGCTACAACCGCTGCTGAGTCCCCATCGGCCAAACGCGCCGGCAAACCCGCTCTGGCCGCTCACGCCGCCAAAGCCGGCAAGGCCGGCAAGGCCGCCAAAACCTCCACGCCTGTCAAGACAGACAAGCCTGTGAAGGCAGTCAAGACGGATAAGACGACGCAAGCCACTTCCGCCACCAAGGCGCAAAAAGCGGCCAAGGCCGGCTCCACGAAGATCAAGGTCGTTGCCGACGCGCCGCAAGCGCCCGCGCTGCAGGCCGTGTCGGAGGAATCGCCCGCGTCCGCACCGAAGGGCAACGGCCGCACGCGCGAGGACAAGGACCATCCGCTGTTCCAGGACATTCGCTATCTCGGACGCCTGCTCGGCGACGTGCTGCGCGAACAGGAAGGCGACGCGGTGTTCGACGTCGTCGAAACGATCCGCCAGAACGCCGTGCGCTTTCGCCGCGAAGACGACAGCGCCGCCGCGCAAACGCTCGACAAGAAACTGCGCTCGCTGAGCCCGGAGCAAACGGTCAGCGTGGTGCGCGCGTTCAGCTATTTTTCGCACCTCGCGAACATTGCTGAAGACCGTCACCGCAACCGCCGTCACCGGATTCACGCACTGGCCGGTTCGACCTCGCAACCGGGCACGATTGCCCATGCGCTCGAACGGCTTGTCGAAGCCGGCGCGGCCGCCACGCCCGTGTTGCAGCAGTTCTTCAACGACGCGCTGATCGTGCCGGTGCTCACCGCGCACCCAACCGAAGTGCAGCGCAAGAGCATTCTCGACGCGCAGCACGACGTCGCGCGCCTGCTCGCCGAACGCGATCAGCAGTTGACCGACCGCGAGCGCGCGCACAACGAAGCGATGCTGCGCGCCCGCGTCACGTCGCTGTGGCAAACGCGCATGCTGCGCGATTCGCGCCTCTCCGTGGCCGACGAAATCGAGAACGCGCTGTCGTACTACCGCGCCACTTTCCTCTCGGAAATCCCGGCGCTCTACGCCGATATCGAAGAAGCGCTCACCGAGCACGGCATCGACGCGCGCCTGCCGCCGTTCTTCCAGATGGGCAGCTGGATCGGCGGCGACCGCGACGGCAATCCGAACGTCACGGCCGAGACGCTCGAAAACGCGATCACCCGCCAGGCCGCGGTGATCTTCGAGCACTACATGGAGCAGGTGCACAAGCTCGGCGCCGAGTTGTCGGTGTCGAACCTGCTGGCCGGCGCCAGCGACGCCCTGAAGGAACTCGCCGCCGCCTCGCCCGACCAGTCGCCGCATCGCACCGACGAGCCGTATCGCCGGGCGTTGATCGGCATGTACACGCGGCTCGCGGCAAGCGCGCGCGTGCGCCTCGGCGAAGGCAGCGTGCCGGTGCGCAGCGCGGGCCGCGGCGCGGCGCCGATCCGCGCCAAGCCGTACGGCGACTCGGCCGAATTCGTGCGCGACCTGCACGTGCTGATCGATTCGCTCGCCGAGCATCACGGCGCGCCGCTCGCCGCACCGCGTCTGTCGCCGCTCGCGCGCGCCGCCGAAGTGTTCGGCTTCCATCTGGCGAGCATCGACTTGCGCCAGAGCTCCGACATTCACGAAGCGGTGATCGCCGAACTGCTCAAGCGCGCAGGCGTCGAGGACGACTACGCGGCGCTCACGGAAGAGGACAAGCTCAAGGTGCTGCTGGCCGAACTGGCGCAGCCGCGTTCGTTGCGTCTGCCGTACGCGGAATACTCCGATCTCGTGAAGAGCGAGCTCGGCGTGCTCGAGGAAGCGCGCATCACGCGTGAGAAATTCGGTGCGCGTGCGGTGCGCAACTACATCATCTCGCACACGGAGACCGTGAGCGATCTGGTCGAAGTGATGTTGCTGCAAAAGGAAACCGGCCTGCTGCACGGACGTCTGGGCGACGCGAACGATCCGGCCCAGGCGGGCCTGATGGTGATTCCGCTGTTCGAGACGATCCCCGACTTGCGCAACGCGCCGCACATCATGCGCGATCTGATCGCGCTGCCGGGCGTCGATGCGCTGATCGAACATCAGGGCAACGAGCAGGAAGTGATGCTCGGCTATTCGGACAGCAACAAGGACGGCGGCTTCCTCACGTCGAACTGGGAGTTGTACCGCGCCGAACTCGCGCTGGTGTCGCTCTTCAACGAGCGCGGCGTGACGTTGCGTCTGTTCCATGGACGCGGAGGCACCGTCGGCCGCGGCGGTGGTCCGACCTATCAGGCGATTCTGTCGCAGCCGCCGGGCACCGTCGACGGCCAGATCCGTTTGACCGAGCAAGGCGAAGTGATCGCGAGCAAGTTCGGCAATCCGGAGATCGGCCGGCGCAATCTGGAAACGGTGGTCGCCGCCACGCTCGAAGCATCGTTGCTGCCGCATGGCATTGCCCCGGCGCAACTGCCCGCATTCGAAGAAACGATGCAGCAGTTGTCCGACGCGGCGATGGCGTCCTACCGCGCGCTGGTCTACGAAACGCCGGGCTTCAAGGAGTATTTCTTCGAGTCGACGCCGATCGCGGAGATCGCCGAGTTGAACATCGGCAGCCGGCCGGCTTCGCGCAAACTCCAAGATCCGAAGCAACGCAAGATCGAAGATCTGCGCGCGATTCCGTGGGGTTTCTCCTGGGGCCAATGCCGTTTGCTGCTGACCGGCTGGTACGGGTTCGGCAGCGCGGTGGCCGCGCATCTGGACAGCGCGCCGACCGACGCCGAACGCAAGAGCCGTCTCGCGCTGCTGAAGAAAATGCACAAGACGTGGCCATTCTTCGCCAACCTGCTGTCGAACATGGACATGGTGCTGGCGAAGACCGACCTCGCGGTCGCCTCGCGCTACGCCGCGCTCGTGTCCGACAAGAAGCTGCGTAAGCACGTGTTCGAGCGGATCGTTGCGGAATGGGAGCGCACGTCGAAGGTGTTGTCGGAGATCACGGGCAAGAGCGAACGGCTTGCGGAGAACCCGCTGCTCGCGCGGTCGATCAAGAACCGCTTCCCGTATCTCGATCCGCTGAATCACTTGCAGGTGGAGTTGCTCAAGCGTCACCGCGGGGGCGACACCAACGCGCGCGTGCGGCGCGGGATTCATTTGAGCATCAACGGGATTGCGGCGGGCTTGCGCAATACGGGCTAAGCACGCACGCGTTTGATTGCACGCCTTTGAGCACACAAGCCGGGCGCGACGCTGTTCGTCGCGCCCGGTTTTTCATTGCGCCTCGATCATCAACGCGTCGAGCTTGAATGAGCCGTCTGCCTGCACGTCGAAATATTGGCGGACTTCATCCGGCGAATTCGCCCACATCGAGCGAATCGCCACCACGCGCGGTTCCGGCGTGCGCATGCGCGCCACCCACGAGCTGAACTCGATATCGATGCGCCAACGCTCGCGAATCGATGCGCTGAACCCTGCCGTGGCAAATAACGCGAGCCACTCGTCGGCGCGGTAATCGCGAATATGCGAGCCGTCGCGCAACAACTCGATGGCCTGGATATGCGTGTCGAGCAGCGGATGATCGCTGCCGGCGATATCGATGAACAGCACCTTGCCGCCCGGCTTCAGCACGCGCCGCACTTCGGCGAGCGCGAGCGGCACGTCGTGCCAGTGATGCGCACTCATCCGGCTGATCACCCAGTCGAACGAATGATCGTCGAACGGCAGCACTTCGGCCGCGCCTTGCTGCGTGCGGATATTCGCAAGACCGCGCTCTTTCGCGGCGCCTTCCACGGTGGCCAGCATTGGCGGCGCGATGTCGTAGGCGACCACCGCTTGCGCGTGCGGCGCGACCGCGAAACTCGCGTGGCCGGCACCGCAACCCATGTCGAGCACCGTCGCATCCGGCGTCGCCGCGATCGATTCGGCCAGCGTCCGCAGATCGGCGCCGGTGGCGTGGGTCGGGCTCGTCAAATAGGCGGCGGCGGTCGAGCCGAAGGCGTCGGCGACCTGATCGTGATGCTTCATGGGAGGCTCCGGTTATGTATTCGGGGAAGCGCTGGAAGGCGTCGTGCCTTTCCAGCCGCTACAATAGAGCCCGCCGTGTACCAGTACAAGTTAAGCGATTATTCTGGTATCGCTATTACCTCCCTCCCCTTCGTCGACCTACCGCTCGCTCAGAATGACCACGCCGTCTTCCGCCGACAACCCGCCACCGCTCGACGCCACGCCGGCCCGCGCGCTTGGCGACTTCATCCGCGCTCATCGTGAGCGGCTCTCGCCGCAAGCGGTCGGCCTGCCGCCCGGCCCGCGCCGCCGCACGCCCGGCTTGCGGCGCGAGGAAGTCGCGCAACTGTGCGGCGTGAGTCCGACCTGGTACACGTGGATCGAACAGGGGCGTCCAGTCTCCGCTTCCGCCGACGCGCTCGCGCGCATCGCGGTTGCATTGCAACTGTCGCGCGCCGAACGGGCGTATCTGTTCGAACTGGCCGCCCAGCGCGACCCGGCGGAGCCCGATCCGGCCGCCGCCGACGCGCCCGCCACCCTGCTGGAAACCGTCCAGCTCGTGAGCGCGCCGGCTTATGTGCTCGACCGCCAATGGAATGCGCTCGCCTGGAACGAGCGCGCCACGGACCTGTTCGTCGGCTGGCTGGACGGCACGCACGACCGCAATCTGCTGCGCTATACCTTCACCGAACCGGCCGCACGCGAGCTGATCGTCGATTGGGAAACGCGCGCGCGGCGGCTCGCCGCCGAATTCCGCGCCGACTCGATCCGCCATCTGAACGACGCGCCCACCCGCGCGCTGATCGACTCGCTCACCGCCGCGAGCGACGCGTTTGCGCGCTTCTGGGCCTCGCAGGACGTGGGCGGCCGCGAAGGCGGACGGCGCGAGTTCAACCATCCGCGCGACGGCCGCATCGTGTACGACCAGATCACGTTCAAACCCGCGCATCGCGAGGATCTGAAGCTGGTGGTGCTGGTGCTCGAGTAGGCGACGGACGGGTGGCTGGCGCGTCGCGGGGAAAAGCCGCTGTCGCGCTTGCCGTGCCCACGGCCAGCAGGCGCGCCGCGCAGCGACTCGGCAATACGCGACACGAGCCTGCCTGGCACGACATCTGGAGCGAGGCAGCGCCGCCTCACCGTCGCGCGCCCAAACCGCCGTGTGCCGTTCGTCTGGACACCCTGTGGCGTACGGCGTCTTTAAGCCTCCCGGCCAGTGTTAAAATCCCTGTCTTTCCTCGCTTCGGCGGCACCTTTGCACGGCATGTGCATTCGCGTCGTCAGCCTTCTTCACCGCTCGCTCAACTGCCGCTTAACTGCCCAACACCATGACGTCCCAACTGCACAAAAAAGGCGAAGCCTGGTCGGCTCGCTTCTCGGAGCCGATGTCGGAACTCGTCAAACGCTACACGTCGTCGGTTTTCTTCGACAAGCGTCTGGCGCTCGTCGATATCGAAGGGTCGCTCGCGCACGCCTCGATGCTGGCCGCGCAGAAGATCATCGCCGCCAGCGACCTCGCCGAGATCCAACACGGCATGGCGCAGATCAAGGGTGAAATCGAGCGAGGCGAGTTCGAGTGGCAACTCGATCTGGAAGACGTGCACCTGAATATCGAAGCGCGCCTGACCGCGCTGATCGGCGACGCCGGCAAGCGCCTGCACACCGGCCGCTCGCGTAACGACCAGGTCGCGACGGATATCCGTTTGTGGCTGCGCGGCGAGATCGACCGGATCGGCGGCTTGCTGACTGAATTACGCACGGCCCTGCTCGACATGGCGGAGAAGAACGCCTCGACCATCATGCCGGGCTTCACGCATCTTCAAGTGGCGCAGCCGGTCACGTTCGGCCATCACCTGCTCGCTTACGTCGAAATGTTTTCGCGCGACGCCGAGCGCATGATCGATTGCCGCAAGCGTGTGAACCGTCTGCCGCTCGGCGCGGCTGCGCTCGCCGGCACCAGTTATCCGATCGACCGTCATGCGGTGGCGAAGACGCTCGGCTTCGACGGCATCTGCGCGAACTCGCTCGACGCGGTGTCCGACCGTGACTTCGCGATCGAATTCACGGCGGCCTCGGCACTCGTGATGACGCACGTCTCGCGCTTCTCCGAAGAACTCGTGCTGTGGATGAGCCCGCGCGTCGGCTTCATCGATCTGGCGGATCGCTTCTGCACCGGCTCGTCGATCATGCCGCAGAAGAAGAACCCGGACGTGCCCGAACTCGCGCGCGGCAAGACCGGCCGCGTGAACGGCCATCTGATCGCGCTGCTCACGCTGATGAAAGGCCAGCCGCTCGCGTACAACAAGGACAATCAGGAAGACAAGGAGCCGCTGTTCGACACCGTCGATACGGTTGCGGATACGCTGCGCATCTTCGCTGAAATGGTCGCCGGTATTTCGGTGAAGCCGCAGGCGATGCGCGACGCCGCGCTGCAAGGCTTCTCGACGGCGACCGATCTGGCCGACTACCTGGTCAAGCGCGGCCTGCCGTTCCGCGACGCGCACGAAGCGGTGGCGCTGGCCGTGCGCGTCTGCGCGGATCGCGGCTGCGATCTGGCGGATCTGACGCTCGAAGAAATGCGTCAGGAGCTGCCGAACGTCGCGCATCTGATCGGTGAGGACGTGTTCTCGTATCTGACGCTGGAAGGCTCGGTGGCGAGCCGCAATCATCCGGGCGGCACGGCGCCGGAACAGGTCCTCGCGGCGGTGAAAGCGGCACGTGCGGCGTTGAAGTAAGCAGACGCGCGGCATGCGGTGAGCGCGCACTATGCGCCCATCGCTTGCTTGTCTCTTGCACGCAGCTTGCGGATAGAAAGGCGAACTCGATATCGGGTTCGCCTTTTGTTTTTCGCGCCGCACGGGCTCGCGCGAACGGTGCAGCAAAAAGAAAAAGCCCGCGCGAAGCGGGCTAAATGAAAGACTTCCACCGATGCCTCTCGAAAGAGGCCATCGAAGTGTAGGCGTGTTTTCGCCGCGCACCAATTCGCTCATATTTCAGCCTATTACAGACGGTTGGGCCACATACAGCGGGCGAACGCCAATTGCTTCCTGGCGGATTTTGACTACCATCAAGTTAGATCCTGTCCCGAGTTTTTCTTCGACAATGCTCACCCGCACGCGTCACCTTCGCCGCCTCACCGGACGCCGCGTGCGCGGCATGCTGCTCGCTGCCGCGTTGGGCATCGCCGTGGCTGGCTGCACCATTACGCCACCGCCACGCGCGACCGTGTCGACGCCCGCGGCCGCCATCAGCAGCGCGACGCTCGACCAGTACCGCGATGCCGTGGCCAGACGCATCATCGAACGCAATCCGTCTTACGTGCTGCGCGGCACGCCGCAAGCGATGCTGCGCTCGCTGGTGGTGGTCTCGTTCACGGTGGATAGCAATGGGCATGTGCTGGAGTCGTCGGTGTATCGCACCAACGGCGACGACGAAGCCGAAAACACCGCGCTCGCCAGCTTGCGGCGCGCCACGCCGCTGCCGCAACCGCCCGGGAAATTGCTGAACGGCCGTGGCCAGCTCGAGCTATTCGAAGACTGGCTGTTCAACGACAACGGCAAATTCCAGCTCCGCGAGTTCGCCTCGCCGCAAGCGCAGACCATCGATTGAACGCGGTTCGTTTCGTGCAAAGCACGCGGCAAACCGGGGGCCGCCTTGCTGCGGCGCGGCCGCGCTCGCTATAATTTTCCGATTCCCTGCGCCGGAGCCTTCCGGCATGGCTCACGCCGCCTGCTCACCCGCGGGCGCGGCATGAGCCCGATTGCAGCGCCGCCGCGCCATCCGCGAGCGCCGCCTGCTTGATACACGATGCGCGCGCTGCGGCCCTGATCCCAACTCGTCAGTGCCGCGCGCCGCACCGGCCGCCTTGCCTTGCTCGCCGCTCGCGTCACGCCTCTTGCCTGGCTAATCACCTGGTAGGAGCGCCTTTCGCTGGCTGCCGTTGTAAGCTGTCGCAGCGTCGCCCGTGCCGCGCGTGGCCGCCCACCGGCCCGCGAGTGAAGCGAGGCGCACGAACCTGAACAAAGATGCCGCCCACACACGCACCGTCCGCTCACGAACAAAGCGTCCGGCAGCATCACGACATAGGGAGACCCTGCATGTCCACTTCGCCGATTTCCGCGGCCCAGCCCAATGCGGCCGGGCAGAACAAGAGTTCGCGGATCATTTTCGCAAGCTTTATCGGCACCGCGATCGAGTTCTACGATTTCTACGTCTATGCGACCGCCGCGGCGCTCGTCATCGGACCGGTGTTTTTCCCGCACGGCTCGGCGACGGCGCAGGCCTTGTCGGCCTTCGTCACGTTCGGCATCGCCTTCGTGGCGCGGCCGATCGGCTCGTTCCTGTTCGGCCATTTCGGCGACCGGATCGGCCGTAAATCGACGCTGGTGGCGTCGCTGCTGGTGATGGGCCTGTCCACCACGCTGATCGGTTTCGTGCCCGGCTACGACTCGATCGGCGGCCTCGCGCCGATCCTGTTGTGCATCTTGCGCTTCGGCCAGGGCATTGGTCTGGGCGGCGAATGGGGCGGCGCGGCATTGCTCGCCACCGAGAATGCGCCGCCTGGCAAACGCGGCTGGTTCGGCATGTTCCCGCAACTCGGGCCGTCGATCGGCTTTCTGGCGTCCAACGGCCTGTTCTTCGCGCTGTCGCTGTCCCTGAGCGATGAGCAGTTCCGCAGTTGGGGCTGGCGCGTACCGTTCCTCGTAAGCGCGGTGCTGGTCGCGCTCGGTTTGTACGTGCGCCTGAAAATCGCCGAGACGCCGGCGTTCCAGGCGGCAATCGACCGTCAGGAACGCGTGAAGGTGCCGATCGCGACGCTGCTGTCGCAACACTGGGTGCCGACCCTGCTCGGCGCGCTCGCGATGGTGGTCTGCTACACGCTGTTCTACAACGCCACCACGTTTTCGCTGTCGTACGGCGTCTCCGTGTTGCATATTCCACGGCCGACGTTCCTCGGCCTGCTGTGCATCGCCGTGGTGTTCATGGCGCTCGCCACGCCGCTGTCGGCGTGGGCCGCCGACCGCTATGGGCGCAAGCCGGTGCTGATCGTCGGCATCATCGCGGCGATCCTGTCGGGCTTCACGATGGCGCCGCTGCTCGGCAGCGGACAGACGTCGCTGGTGCTGCTGTTTCTCGTCATCGAACTGTTCCTGATGGGTGTGACCTTCGCGCCGATGGGCGCGCTGCTGCCGGAGTTGTTCCCCACCAACGTGCGCTATACCGGCGCCGGTGTGTCGTACAACCTCGGCGGGATTCTCGGCGCGTCCGTCGCGCCGTATATCGCGCAGATGCTCGCCGCGCGCGGCGGGCTTCCATGGGTCGGCGCGTATGTGTCGATCGCCGCGGCCGTCAGCATGATCGGCGTGCTGTGCATGCGTGAAACGCGCGACACACAACTGATGTAACCAGGGGCGCCGATCTCGGCGCCTTTGTCTTCGCTTTTCGCTCGATGCCGCCCGGCGCGCGATTGCCACGCCGCGGCGGCATCGGCCACCTCCCCCGCCTCCCCGCTTCACGCCCTCCGCTTGCCGAGCATTCCTGAGTAAATTCCCTGCCTTGCGCGTCTTTTTGACATGCCTATACTCGACTCAAATAACCCTTTAGGTAGCAGGGAGGCACGGATGAACGTTCATCTTCACAACGCGGATATCGTGATGATCATTGCGCTGGCGCTGCTATGTTCGCTGTTGCTTGCATTGCGCTTTCGTCCGGCGACATGGAAAGGCATCGTCGTGGAAGCGCTGGCTGCGAATGCCGCTGCCATCGCCGCGGTCATCGCGTTCGAAATGCTGCTGGCCTGACGCGGACGGGTGCCGCAGCGCCATCTCAGGCGCCGCGGCCTCGGTCAGTTGGATTACCGGTAGTAATAGCCGCCGTGATGGTAGTACCCACCGCCGCCGTAGTAGCCCGGCGCGGGTGCGACGATGCAACCACCGAGTGCCGTTGCGAGGAGCGTGCCTGCGATCAGGCTGAGGATCAAGCGTTTCATCGTTGTTCTCCATCGAGTCAGATTCATTCGAGCCGAAACCCCGAATGACTCGATTGAACACGACGGCGCCTTGCGCGAGCGTTGCGATTTGTAAGGGAAGATCACCAAGGTGTTACATGATCGACGCGCGCAACACGCTGCGCTCGAAGCGCGATCACGCCGAATTCACATCGGAGGAAAACACCGCCTATACTGGTCTGAACGTGCCGGTCCGGCGCGTGCCTTGCTGGCGGCGCATACGTGGCGCAAGGTGAATCTGCCGGACAACTTGCCTACGAATGCGTGCAGCGCACCGGCGCCTTGGGCGACGTGAAAAATGCGCAAGTAGGCAATTAGGCACTCAACGAAAAGCGACAGATTTAACAGGCGTGTAATGCGCGGCGCCTTTTTGGATTGGCGGCTATGGGGAAGCCGAAGTGCTGCACGACACCGTGCGGACATTCGCACCCTATCCCGCAGATGAACCAGAGATGAACCCGGTCGGCCGCCAGGCGGCGGTCGTCGCGTCGACACCGAGCGTGTGCGCGATGTCACCGCTCAGTGCGTACCCGGAGGTGTTGATTGCAACGATTCCGCTCCGCCCGCTGTTCCCCGACACGGGCGTTTTCGGAGGCGTTACGAGGCAGCGCTCAGTTGTTTGAGCGGACTGCGCGTCACGCCTCTTTTCTTTTCGAGCAAACGATTGCGCAGACGTCGGCACGCCGCGTTCAGCCGGCCGCGGATCCGTGCTGCACCGTAACGTCATGCGCCTCGGTGTGAACGTAGTCGATCGCCTCGAGCGCGGCGCTGATAGACGGCACTGATTGGCCGTCGCCGATGGAGATGGAGCGGAACGGCGATTCGATGCCGTAATGCGACGGCGGGGTCGCCACGAAGATCATCACGGTGCGTTTCTGCAGCGCGTGTGCAAGATGGACGAAGCCAGTGTCGGTGCCGACCACGAGCGAGCACGCGTCGATCATCTGCGCGATTTCCGTCACGCTCATTTTCGGCAGGACGGTCGCGCCAGGCAATTGCGACGCGATTTGCTCCGCTTCGAGCCGCTCGCCTTCCGAGCCCCACGGCAGCACGAGTTTAAAACCGCGCTGCGCCAGTTCGCGGCCGATCGCCACCCAATGACTCACTGGCCATTTCTTGTCGTCTTTCGAGGTGGCGTGAAAGAACGCCGCGACCGGTGCGCCGTTCGACTCGAACGGAAGCCTCGCCGGCTCCGGCAAGCGCAGACTGAAAACCGCCGGACCTTCTATCTCGTAGCCCAGTGCCTCGCCCGCGCTGATGCGCATGCCATGCCACGCATTGCATTTCGGACGCGGGCCGAATCGCCCGGTATAAGCGAACGCCGCGCCCTGCTCTCCGAGATCCGGAGCCCGGTAGCCGATGCGCCGCGACGAGCGCGCCAGAAACGCAATGATCGCGCTCTTGTACACGCCCTGAATGTCGAGGATGAAATCGTAGCGATAGGCGCGCAATTCGGCGATGGACGCCCAGATCGATTTGAAATCGGCCCAGCGGCGCGCTTTCTTGAAGCGGCGCAACGGCGCGCACAGCACGCGGTCCACGTTCTCGCTCCAGTGGACTACTTCGGCGAATGCTTCGTCGGCGGCCCAATCCACCTGAACGCCAGGAAACGCGCGTTTGATATCGGCGACCACTGGCAGGGCCTGCACGATATCGCCGAGCGAAGTGACCTTGACGATAAGGACGCGCTTCATTGAGGACCTGAAAGTTGTTCGAACATCAAAGCATTTTAGCCGACGAATAGGATAATCATTGCCGAACGACGCACCGCGTAGTTCGGTCATTAAAACAGCGGGTTACGTCCAGCGGCTTACACGCAGCCCTTTTACACCATTTCAAAAGACTTTCATACAGGTTTACGGGCCCGGCGCGCCTTATACTGCACCCTTTTGCGTCTGCACTCGCTCATGTCCCGGCCCATCCCGATCCGATCTTCCGCCATCGTTCGACGCGCGAGGCGACTCTGGCGTCAATATGGCGTCTTCTGGCTCGGCGCGATTGCAGTCGGGCTAACCGCGGTGCTGTACGCGAGACTGATCGACTGGGGCTACAACGAGTTCCGCTCCGTGCAGCAACGGCATGTGTGGGCGCCGCTGATCATCACCCCCGCGGTCGCGGCACTCGCCGTCTGGCTCACGCGCAAGTTCTTTCGCGGCGCCGAAGGCAGCGGCATTCCGCAGGTCATCGCCACGCTTCACTCCCGGACCAGCGAATACGGTTCGCGGCTGCTGACCTTCCGGATTCTGTTCGGCAAGATCGTCGTGTCGTTTCTGGCGATTCTCGGCGGCCTCACGATTGGCCGCGAGGGGCCGACCGTGCAGGTCGGCGCCGCATTGATGTTCAATTTGCGCCGGCTGTATCCCCGCTCGAATGCGCTGATCGAACGGCAACTCGTGCTGGCCGGCGCGGCGGCGGGCTTGTCCGCGGCGTTCAATACGCCGCTCGCCGGCATCGTGTTCGCGATCGAGGAATTGACGCGCAGCTTCGAGTCGCGCGCGAGCGGCGTGCTGATTACCGCGATCATCATCGCCGGCGTGATCGCGCTCGGCTTGAATGGCAACTACACCTATTTCGGCACCATCCAGATCGGCGCGCACTTTCCTAATGTGCTGGCGCTCGCGGTGCTGCTCACGGCCGTCGTCACCGGCCTGGCGGGTGGTCTGTTCGGCTGGCTGCTGTTGAATACCGCGCGCTGGATTCCGGCGCCGCTGCGTCGATTGCATAGCGAGCGGCCGGTCGCGTTCGCGGCGGTGTGCGGGTTGGTGATCGCGGTGGTCGGCCTGATTTCGGGCGGCACGACCTTCGGCAGCGGCTACGCCGAAGCGCGCGGCTTGCTCGATGGGCACGCGCAGTTGTCGGTGTTCTATCCGTTCATGAAGATGATCTCGATGGTCAGCTCCTATTTGCCGGGCATTCCGGGCGGCATCTTCGCGCCGTCGCTGTCGATCGGCGCGGGCTTCGGCAATCTGCTGCACCGAGTGTTCGGCTCGATGGATCTGCCGATGCTGATCGCCCTCGGCATGGTCGGCTATCTGGCCGCCGTCACGCAGTCGCCGATCACCTCGTTCGTGATCGTGATGGAGATGATTAACGGCCACGCATTGGTGATCTCGCTGATGGCCACCGCGTTGATTTCAAGCCGCGTGTCGCGTCTCTTTGCGCCGCCGCTGTATGAGTCGCTGGCCGCGCGCTATATGACGCCGTTGCCGCAACCTGCGCCCGCGCCGACGCCGGAAGTGCCCGAGGTCGAAGCGCCCGCTTCGGCCGCGGACAACGTCAACGGCGAGCCGCATGCTGATGAAAGCGGCGGTGACGTTCCGGAACGCGAAGCACCTGCGCCGGCTGCGGACAAAGTCCACAGCGAGCCGCCTGCTGAAAGCGCCGACGGCAGCGCTCCGCACGTCGAAGCGCCCGGTCGGCCCGCTGCACGAGTCGACGGTGAGCCGCCCGCTGACGACACCAACGGCGGCGCACCGCGTCAGTAGACGACGACGGCCGGCGCGCGCAGATACATCGGCCGCGCAGGCACGACGACGCAGCCGGCCAGCATGACCGCCAGCACGGCGATCAAAAGCAGATTCTTTTTCATCGCATGGTTTCCTGAAACGCGCGCAGACGAGCGCTACGCCGAATGCGTGCGCAGCGCGTGCATTTGTCTGTGCTGGTCGAAATGGAAGGGATGGCATGCGCGGCATTCGCCGCGCCGCGCATTGCCAAAGCGTGTGGCGTTACGCCCAGTGGCCTTCAACCCAGTGATAGTTCGGGCCGTGCGCGACCCAGTGTCCCGGCACCCAGTGATAGCCGACACGTTCGGCTTGCCAGTGACCGCCGATCCACACATAGCGGCCGTGATCCCAGCGCCAATGACCGTGATCCCACACGTAGCCGACGCGCGACGCCGGCACCGCTTCGTAGCGCACTGGCGGCGGCGCGGACGGCGCGATCACGACGACTTCCGCGGCCGAAGCCGATGCCACAGCGGCTGCGCCGGCGGCGATCAATACGGTGTTGGCAAGCAGCAAACGAAAGGTCTTGTTCATGTTTTCCCTCTGTAGGTGGACACCGAAGGCGGCGTTATCCGTTTAATGCGCGAGGGGACGCAGCGGCTGACCGTGGGCGTGTAACGCCACACACTGAAGTGCAACGGATTATTTCGACAGTCGTTCAGCGCGCGCAAGAAAGCCCATGCATGCGCGCACGAACACAGAGGAAGTGGGAATAACGAACAGGCACAACAGAGCGGCGCACTCGCGCGCCGCCCTGCATCACGTCATCTCGACGCAACGCAGCGAAGCGCGCAGCACGTCATATGAAACCGGCCGCGAGAGGACACAGACCCTGGACGATCAGGCCTGCGGTATTTCGATCTTGACTTCGAGCACTTCGAGATCGTCCTGACGTTCGAGGCTCACACGAATATCGTCATGGGAAATCTTCACGTACTTCGAGATCACGGCCACCAGTTCGCGTTGCAACGCAGGCAGGTAATCGGCAGGCGCATGGCCGCCGGCGCGCTCATGCGCGATGATCAACTGCAGGCGTTCCTTCGCTACCGACGCGGACTTCTTCTTCTCGCCCAGCAAAAACGAAAGAATCGACATTACGTGCGCTCCCCTTACTTGGTGCCGAAGAGGCGCTGCAGCAGCCCGGGCTTCTGGTAGTCGGTAAAGCGAAGCGACTTCTGCTCGCCGAGGAAACGCGACACGACGTCTTTATAGGCTTCGGCCACATCGGTGCCGTCGAGATGCACGGCCGGCAAGCCCTGGTTCGATGCGTGCAGCACCGCTTCCGATTCCGGAATCACGCCGATCAGGTCGATGCGCAGAATTTCCTGGATATCGGTGAGCGACAGCATTTCGCCTTCGCTGACTCGCTTGGGGTTGTAGCGGGTGATCAGCAGGTGTTCCTTGATCGGCTCCTTGCTTTCGATCGCGCGCTTGGTCTTCGACGACAGAATGCCGAGGATGCGGTCCGAGTCACGCACCGACGAGACTTCCGGATTCGTCACGATCAGTGCTTCGTCGGCGAAATGCATGGCGAGCAGCGCGCCCGATTCGATACCGGCCGGCGAATCGCAGACGATGAATTCGAAGTCCATCGCGATCAGATCGTTAATGATCTTCTCGACACCTTCCATGGTCAGGGCGTCTTTGTCACGCGTTTGCGAGGCCGGCAGGATGTACAGGTTCTCGCACTTCTTGTCCTTGATGAGCGCCTGGTTCAGATTCGCTTCGCCCTGGATCACGTTGATCAGGTCGTACACCACGCGGCGTTCACAACCCATGATGAGATCGAGGTTACGCAGGCCGACGTCGAAGTCGATCACGGCGGTTTTGCTGCCACGCAGTGCGAGGGCCGATGCAAAACTCGCGCTCGTGGTCGTCTTGCCCACGCCACCCTTGCCCGAAGTCACCACAATGATTTTTGCCATTACCCTTACCTTGTGTTCGTCAAATTCGTCAATTATGTGCGGCCATATTTGCCGTGAAACGCAGCGTGCCCAAATTGATCGAGGCAGCGCGCTTCGCGTCGCTTAGGTGAGCCGCAGCGGTTCGATCATCAACTTTTCTTCTTCGAGCCAGATCTGCACCGGCTTGCCGAGCACGTCGGCCGGCAGTGGGGTCTCGGTCGTTCGATAGATGCCTGCGATCGAGATGAGTTCCGGCTCGAGACACGTGCAGAAAATGCGCGCGTCGTGATTGCCCTGCACGCCGGCCAACGCCCGGCCGCGCAGCGGCGCGTAAATATGGATGTTGCCTTCCGCGATCACTTCCGCGCCGTAGCTCACGAGGCCGAGCACGACCAGGTCGCCCTTGGCGTAAATGCGCTGGCCGGAGCGCAGCGGCTTGTCGACCACCATGGTTTGCGACGACGTGGCGAGACGCACCGGCTCCGCGGCGGGAGCGGGCTCGACGGCGGCGGCCGTGGCTGGCGTACCGGGGGCAAGCTCGAACAGATCGGAAGGCGGCGTGGCCGTCGCAGCGGTGACAGCCGGCGCTGTAGCGGCGGCATTGGCGCTGTCTTCGTCGGCGGATTTGGCGGGGGCGCCGCGGCGGTCACGGGCTTCGAGCAACGGCAATTGCGACTCCGCCGCCCACGCCTGCTGCGCGTTCGCGACCACGCCAACGGGGCGCATGCGCACGCTGTCGAGTAGCTGCGCGATGTCGGCGAGCGGCACGCGTTCGTTCTCGGCGAGACGGCGCACGTCGATTGCGACGACGTCGTTAGCGAAAAACTCGGGGGTCGCCTCGAAGCGCCGGGTCAGTTCGGCACGCATGGCGTCGAGGTCGGTTGTCTTGACCACGAACAGGAGCGTGTCGACAGAGCCGCTGCGAAGTTCGAAAAAGGGCGATTTCTTGGGCGACATAGCGTTCGGCAAAAAATTTTGCGTATTTTACAGGCGTCGACGCGCGCGGCCAGCTTTTTTGCCGGGAGAACGGGCCGCCGCGATGACGACGCGGCCCTGCACAGGCAACGCGACGGCCTCGCCGTGGCCATTCAGGCCGCGCGTCGCGCCGATGACCCGGCGACAGACGCTGAAGAGACGCGGAAGGGAATCGAGCGGCAGACTGTTGCGCCGCTCGCGAGATCACTGCTGAAACACCTGGGATGTGGTCGGCACGTGACGCACCAGCAGGCTTTCGGCCTGGTCCGGCGCGCGCGTGACGCGACGGTGCTCGCCGGTCGGACCGAAGCCGAGCGCCTCGTAAAAGCGCATGGCATTGCGGTTGGCGTCGGCGACCCACGCATAGATCTCCGTGGCGCCTTCATTCGCGAGCCACGCGGCGGCCGAGTCGACCAGCAGCTCGCCGCCCCGCAGATGACGCACGGCCGGCGCCACCCACAGTTCGCAAACGAATGCGCGGCGCGCCGCGGTATCGTCGAAGTACGCTTCGATCAGTCCCGCCGGATGGCCCTCGGTGTAGAGGATGAAGGTGGTGAAGGTGAAGGAAACCGCATGATCCGCGGCGGTGGCGTCGAAACTGGCGGCGTCAGCCGACAACGCGTCCTCGAGCGTGGCGCCGAAGGCATAGGGTGCCTCCCGCAGCGACGCAGTACGGAGTTCGCGGAAAACAGCGCCCTGATCAGCGGCGATACGGCGAACGGTCAATGACGGACTCATGCAGACGAAAACCCCTTGAAACCCTAAGGCGTAGCTTTAACCGAACCGGCGCGAGAGTCAAATCATTCTTTACCGGAATGTGGCATGCGCCGCAGGAAGTCCCCTCGGGAGGCGACATACGAAGCGTATCCGGACTCAGCGGCATGTCGCGCGCCCACTTCCGGCGCAAGTGGCCGGACGCGGTACGCGCCACGCAGGGTCATGGCGCTTCGTAGCTACCGGTGCCGTCCGGCCACGGTGTCAGCAGTTCATAGCCGTCGTCGGTCACGGCGATCATGTGTTCCCATTGCGCCGACAGCGAACGGTCCTTGGTGACCACGGTCCAGCCATCGCGCTGCACCGCGGTGCCGGCGCGGCCGGCGTTGATCATCGGCTCGATCGTGAACACCATGCCCGGCTTCAGACGCACGCCCTGCCCTGGCTGGCCATAGTGCAGCACTTGCGGGTCTTCGTGGTAGACCTTGCCGATGCCGTGCCCGCAATAGTCGCGCACGATCGAGAAGCCGTCGCGCTGCGCGACCTTCTGAATCGCATGGCCCACGTCGCCGAGCGTCGCGCCGGGCTTCACTTCGCGGATGCCGGCGAGCATCGCTTCATAGGTCGTGTCGATTAGCTGGCGCGCCACCGTGCTCGGCTGGCCGACGCAATACATGCGGCTCGTATCGCCGAAGTAGCCGTCCTTGATGATCGCGACGTCGATATTGACGATGTCGCCATCTTTCAGGACCTCGGCGCGATTCGGGATGCCGTGGCACACCACCGAGTTGACCGAGGTGCACACGGTCTTCGGAAAACCCAGATAGCCGACATTTGCCGGAATCGACTTTTGCGTATTGACAATGTAGTCGTTGCACAGCGCGTCCAGCTCGTCGGTGGAGACACCGGCCTTGACGTGCTCGCCGATCATCGCCAGTACATCGGCCGCGAGGCGGCCGGAAATGCGCAGCTTGGCGATGTCGTCGGGAGTCTTGTAGGTAATAGCCATGAATTCGGTCGATATGGGTCGAATGGGAGGTCGATGTTCAATCGATCGGCCAATTGTACAGAGGATCGCAGCCGAGCCTCCGCGAGCCGCGCCAAACTTGCCGAACGGAACGGTCCGCGGCGACGTCGATCGGCATGCTCGACCGACTCCTCCCATGCAGCGCATTTCATGCTGCACACGCCCAGAGAAATCTTTTGTGAGGTCTGCATCTAGCAGAGTATTCGCCCCGTAAAGGCGAATGAGGACTCGCTCTTCTCCCTGGATCATTTAGTTCTTCTCAGAAGAACGGGGCCTCTTTGCGTCCGCGATTTTGCGTCCTGGCAGCGAGTGAGTCGCAGATGTGCGTGCGTGTGCGCCGCGAGTCCGCGGCATCGGCAGCGAACCATTTGAGGAGCATCGCCATGTCGGAGTCCAGCAATAAATCAGCATCCCTTATTGATGCATTCGATCGACGCGCCACGCGCCGCCTGCAACGCAGACAGTTCTTTCGCAACGCTGGGGGCTTGAGTCTGGGACTCGTCGGCGGCACGCTGATCAGCGCGTGCGGCGGCGGTTCGGGCTCGCTCGTGTCGGCCCAAAGCGCGCCGACCGACGCGGAAATCCTGAACTTCGCGCTAAACCTGGAGTACCTCGAATCGCAGTTCTACACGTACGCGACGACCGGCGCCGGGCTTGCCGCGAGCATGACTGCGGGCGTCGGCACGATGGGCGCGGTGATTCCCGGGCAGCAAGTGCCCTTCCAGGATCCGGTGGTGAAGGCCTACGCCAACGAGATCGCCAACGACGAACGCGAGCACGTCACCTTTCTGCGCAGCGCGTTGGGTTCGGCCGCGGTTGCCATGCCGGCGATCGACATCGGCGGCACCGATCCGAACGGCGCGTTCTCGAACGCGGCGCGCGCCGCGGGTCTCGTGCCCGCCGGCACCCCGTTCAACCCGTATGCGAACGACAACAACTTCCTGCTCGGCGCGTACATCTTCGAGGACGTCGGCGTGACGGCTTATAAAGGCGCCTCGCCGCTCATCACCAACAAGACTTTCCTCGAAGCGGCGGCCGGCATTCTCGCGGCCGAGGCATATCACGCTGGTCTGGTCCGCACGGTGCTGTACGCGAAAGGTGTCGACATGACGAGTCTCGTCACGGCCGCCAACGCGATTTCGGCCGCACGTAACAGCCTCGACCAAAACGGCCACGACGATCAGGGCATCACCGGCGCGACCGCCGGCACGTCCAACATCGTGCCGCTGGACAGCAATGGGCTCGCGTTCAGCCGCAACTACAGCAACGTCCTCAACATCGTCTATCTGACGAGTTCGGCGGCGACCAAAGGCGGCTTTTTCCCGAACGGCGTAAACGGTTCGCTCAACATGAGCGCCTGAGTTGCGTTATCCGTTGTGTCAGTTGTACCGGCAACGGGCCGCCGCGACGATGATCGCGCTCAACCCGTTGGCCGGACGTCGTGTGGATTGCCTTGAACGCTTGACGACGTACAGGAGCCGCCATGAACGAAGCGATGAGCCAGGGCGCCGTGCCGCAGACGCTCACCGAGCAGACCTGTTTCGACGTTCGCGAAACGCTGGCGGGAAGGCGCCGGGGCGTGCGTGCGATGCTGCCGTTCGTCGGGCCGGCGGTGGTGGCGTCAATCGCGTACATGGACCCCGGCAACTTCGCCACCAATATTCAGGCGGGCGCGGGATATGGCTATACGCTGCTGTGGGTCGTGGCGGTGGCGAACGTCGTCGCGATGCTGTTCCAGTCGCTGTCGGCCAAGCTCGGTCTCGTAACCGGGCGCAATCTCGCCGAGTTATGCCGCGAGGCGCTGCCACGCCGCTCTGTCCTCGCAATGTGGGGCATCAGCGAAATCGCGGCGATGGCGACCGATCTGGCCGAATTCGTCGGCGGCGCGATCGGTGTGTCGTTGCTCACGCATCTGCCGATGATACCGAGCATGCTGATCACCGCAGCCGTCACGTACGGCTTGCTGCAATTCGAAAAGCGCGGCTTCCGGCCGCTCGAACTGGCGATCGCGGCGCTGATCGCCGTGATCGGACTGTCGTATCTCACCGAGTTGCTGATCGCACCGGTGCATTGGCCATCGGTGATCGCGCACACGTTCACGCCGCGCGTGCCCGATAGCAACGCGTTGACGATATCGGTCGGCATCATCGGCGCCACTGTCATGCCGCATGTGCTGTTCCTGCATTCGGGGCTCACGCAGAATCGCGTGAAACCGCGCAATGACGGCGAGCGCGCGAGGCTGCTGCGCTTTTCCAATATCGAAGTGGTGGTCGCGCTCGGCGTGGCCGGGTTCATCAACATGGCGATGGTGATCATGGCCTCGAGCGCGTTTCATGCGGGGCACCCGGAGATCGCCAGCATCGAGACTGCGTGGCGCACGCTCACGCCGCTGCTCGGCGGCGCGGCGGCGGGTCTCTTTCTGGCCGCGTTGATCGCGTCGGGCGTGTCGAGTTCGGTGGTTGGCACGATGGCCGGGCAAATGATCATGCAGGGCTTCGTCGGCTTTCATATTCCCGTGTGGGCGCGGCGGTTGATCACGATGGCGCCGGCCTTCGCGGTGGTGGCCTGCGGCGTCGACGCGACGCGCGCATTGGTGCTGAGCCAGGTGGTGCTCAGCATCGCCCTGCCCGTGCCGATGATCGCGCTCGTGTGGTTCACCTCGCGCGGCGATCTGATGGGCCGCTACCGGAATCGTCGTGCGACGACCCTCGCGGCGATCCTCGGCACGATCGTCGTGCTGGCGCTCAATCTCATTCTGCTGCTGCAAGTGGCCGGCATTTCGCCGTGGCCGCCGTTTCATGTCGCGTGAGCCAGCCGGGTCATAGCGCGATCTGCATCCGCTCGAGGAGTTGGCGCGTACATTGTTCGAACGCATCTCTTCGGACGGACTCGACTTCCATGCCTCGACGCCTGCTTACCTTGACCGCCACGCTGGCCTTCGCCGCTCTCGGCGGCTGCAGCGCGGCCGGCGTGCTCAACGCCGCCGTATCGCACAAGCAGTTCCGCGCCGAAAACGGCCTTGCTTACGGCAACGCGCCGCGCCAGAAACTCGACGTCTACGTACCCACCGCCGGCGCGCCGACAGCCGCTTCGCACGGCCGCCCGGTCGTGGTGTTCTTCTACGGCGGCAGTTGGCAGAACGGTTCGCGCAGCAACTATCTGTTCGTCGGCGCGGCATTGGCCTCGCGCGGCTTCGTCGCCGTGCTGCCGGACTATCGGACGTGGCCCGACACCGCGTTCCCCGGTTTCGTCGACGACGCGGCCACGGCCGTGCGCTGGGCACGCGACCACGCGGCCGAGTTCGGCGGCGATCCGTCGCGAATCTTTTTGATGGGACACTCGGCGGGCGCGCATATCGTGATGCTGCTCGCCACCGACGGCCGCTATCTCGCCGCGCAGCAGATGAGCAAAAGCGATATCAGCGGCGTGATTGGCCTGGCTGGCCCGTATGATTTTCTGCCGTTGCACGACGCCACGCTCGAGGAAATTTTCCCGCGTGCGTTGCTTGCCGCGAGTCAGCCGATCAACTTTGTCGCCGGCGACGAGCCGCCGATGTTTCTCGCGGCAGGCCAGCGCGATACGACGGTCGATCCGGGCAACACCGACCGGCTCGCGGCGAAACTGCGTGCATCGGGCGACGCGGATGTCGAAGTGAAGCACTATCCGCGCGTCGGGCATGCGCTGCTGGTGGGCGCGTTCGCCGGGCCGTTGCGCGGCTTTGCGCCCGTGCTCGACGATGCGAGCGCGTTTATCGACAAACAGGCGAACAATGAAGCGCGGCGTTCGCGTGGTGGTGCCGCACGCGGTGACGCGCAATCGCCGGCCGCCTCTTTCGACGCGCAAGGCAACGTTTATCAATTGCGTCGGCAGCGCGCGAAGGCGGCCGCTGCGCCGTGTGACGGTGCGGCATCCACAGGGGCGCCCGCCGCCGGCACCGATTGCCAGAAGCAAAGCAACTTGGGCATCAACGAATAGCGCCGCTGCAACCCGCCGTGAACTACCGCGCCATGCCCAGCAATTGCTTACGCAAAGTCGGTGCGCGCGTCGACGGATCGAGCCAGATGCCGAAGAACGCGCGCGCGAACGCGGGATCATCGAACTCGCCGGTCATGCGCTCGCCGGCATAAAAACGCACGCCCTTGTCCGGCAGGTAGACCGCGCTCAACTGGTCGCCGGGACCGACATCCACGAAGGCCTGCAGCATGTCCGCGCGCCAGCGTTCCAGCGTGTCGGCCGGAATCGGTGCACCCGCCAGACGCTTGATCTCGCTGATACCGGTGTCCGCGAGGCGCTCGCGTTTGATGCCGTGTGCGTAGACGATGTGCAGCGCGAAGCGGGCCTCGTAATCGACCGGCACGCGTTCGCTCCACATCTGCGCGCGATAGAGCCGGAAGCCGAGCACGCTGAAATCGCCTTCGCCGACGAGTTGCGCGGACTGCACGTCGCCGCGCCAGTCCGCGCAAGCGGCGCTCGCCCACAAGACCAGTGCGAGAGCCACGAACGCGCGCACGTCAGTCGGCCTTCGAGAGCACGAACTGCAGCACGTCCGTGCGTCCTTCGTCGAAGCCGGCTTCGCAATACGCCAGATACAGCCGCCACGTGCGTACGAAAATCTCATCGAAACCCTGCGCGCGGATCGTGCCGAGTTGCGCTTCGAATGCGCCGCGCCAACGACGCAAGGTCTCCGCGTAATCGCGGCCGAACGCCAGCGACGTGCGCGTCGTGAGCTTGCCGCGCCGCGCCGCTTCCGCGAAACGCTGCGGGCTCGGCAACATGCCGCCGGGAAAAATGAACTCGCGAATGAAGTCGCTCGTCGCGCGATAAGCGGCAAAGTGCGAGTCGTCGATCGTGATGGTTTGCACCAGCGCGCGAGCGCCCGGCCGCAGACATTCGCGCAGAATGCGAAAGTACGTCGGCCAGAATTTTTCGCCGACGGCCTCGAACATTTCAATCGATACGACGCCGTCGTACTGACCGGTCAAGCTGCGGTAGTCGCGCAGTTCGAGTTGCACGCGCTCGCTCAGGCCTGCTTCGTTCACACGCTGCTGGGCGAATTCGAGTTGTGCCGGCGAGATCGTCACACCATGCACGTGGATGCCCAGACGCGCCGCGTGCAGCGCAAAAGCGCCCCACCCGCAGCCGATTTCCAGAATGTGCATGCCTTCGCGCAAACCGAGCGTATCGATGATGCGTTGATACTTCGCGTGCTGCGCGTCTTCGAGTGATTGATGGAAATGGCCGTCGAACACCGCGCTCGAATAGGTAAAGGTCGCGTCGAGCCACTGCGCGTAAAACGCGTTGCCGATGTCGTAGTGCGCGTGAATGTTGCGCCGGCTGCCCGAACGCGTGTTCGGCCTCAGCTTATGACGCAGTCCGTACCAGAGTTGCGCGAGCCAGCCGCCATACACCGTGCGTTGCAGAGCGCGCTCATTGCGGATCGCGACGCGCAGCAGCGCGGCCAGATCGGGCGTATCGACCCAGAAGGAGCGCCACGCGTCCGCGAAACCGATATCGCCTTTGCGCAGAATCGCGCCGCACGCGCGCCAGTCACGCATCTCCAGACGCGCGCCGGGCGCCGCGTGCGGGTCGCCGAACACGCGCTGCTGACCGTCGGGCGTGATCAGGATCAGATGACCCACCTGGATCCGTTCGAGCAAGGACAGAAACAGACGGCCTGACGCGGGGGCGGTTTGCTGCCCGCTCAGGGTTCTTGAAAGCGCCATGACTGGATCTCCTCAATCGGACGAAATGGGGCGCGCGGCGGCGGATGGTTTGGCGGCTGCGGCGTGGTGGGTGGACGCGTCGTCGGTGCGGGCCGGCGCGGGGTTTTTGCCGTGGAACGGCGCTTTCTTGAGGGCAAGGCGCAAGGCCTGCCAGTGGATTCTCGCGACGACGCCCACGCTCAGCAGCGGCTGACGCAGCAGCGCGGCGAACCCGGCCGCGCGCGTGAGCGGCGTCAGGCGGCCACCCAGTGCGGTGCGGATCAGCAGACCGTCGGCGTCGTGATAGTCGATCGAGACCGACGCGCTGCCAGGCGTTTCCTTGACGCGGAAGCTGTAGCCGCCTTCCACACGGCAAAACGGCGACACGTGCAGCACTTTGCGGCACATGAGCCGCGTATTCGCGGCGATCGGCGCGTTGCCGCTTGCGCTGAGCAGATAGCTGTAGCGCTCGCCGAATGTGTTGCGCACTTCGGCCAGCAGCGCGCGCAGTTGGCCGTCGCGGTCGTGACAGAACCAGAAACTGACCGGATTAAACGCGTAGCCGAACACGCGTGGGAAAGCTTGCAGCCAGATCCGGCCATTCGCTTCTTCAATGCCCGTTGCCGATAGTTGCTTACGCATCCATGCTGCGAGGTCGCTGCCGTCGCGCGGACCGTGGTCGCGTCGATACAGACTGAGCGGCCGCCATCGGTCGATGCCGAACCAGCCGCTATCGAGCGAGGCCAGTCGATCCAGGTCGCATCGCACGTAAAACACGGGATACATGAAGCGATGATGTTTTGGCCGCAGACGTTCGTGCATCACCTTGCCGGTCAGAAGCCAGGCTGCTGGATCAGCGCCGGCGTTGTCGCTCGGCGGTTTCATAGCTTGGCCCATGCCGGCGATGCGTCGAAATCGGCGGCGACGCTCAGCGCCGATTTCAGACCATCCTCATGAAAACCATAGCCCGTCCATGCGCCCGCGAACCACGTGCGGCGCTTGCCTTGCAGCGACGGCAGACGATGCTGCGCGTCGATGGCGGCCAGATCGAACAGCGGATGGTCGTAGACGAAGCGGCGCAGTTCGGTGCCTGGCGCCGGCTGGGTCACCGGGTTGAGCGTGACGACGAGCGGCGTCCTGAACGGCAGCGGCTGCAGCTGATTGACCAGATAACTGACGCACACCGGGTGCGTGCCGTCGACACTCCGGCTGCCCAGATAATTCCACGCCGACCACACGCGCTGACGACGCGGCAGCAGATTCGTATCCGTATGCAGCACCGCGACGTTCGGTTGATAGCGTACTGCGGCGAGCACGCTGCGTTCATCCTGATCGGCGTCCTCCAGCAGACGCAGCGTGGTCGGTGCGTGAGTGGCGAGCACCAGCGCGTCGAAACGCTCGGTGCCGTTGTCAGTGAACACGTCGACGCCATCGGCGTCGCGCCGCACGCCGCGCACTGCAGTACCGATGCGGACGTCGTCGAGCGTGCTGGTTAGACGCTTCACATACGCGCGGCCGCCGCCGACCACGGTCTTCCACTGCGGCCGGCGATTCACCTGCAACAGCGCGTGGTTCAGGCAGAAGCGCAAGAAGGTGGTCGCCGGGAACGCGAGGATGTCGGCGGTAGCGCTCGACCAGATCGCGGCGGCCATCGGCAGCAAGTATTGACGCTGGAACGCGCCGCCGTAGCCGCCTTCCGTCAGCAGATCGCCCATCGACGCGCGCGTTTCAATCGCCAGTTCGAGGTTGCGTTGCGCGCTGCCGTTAAAACGCATGATGTCGCGCAGCATGCCGATGAAGGTCGGCGAAAAAAGGTTGCGGCGCTGCGCGAACACTGTGTTCAGACTGGTGCCGGCCCATTCGAGGCGACCTTCGTCGAGCGAGACCGAGAAGGTCATGTCGCTCGGATGCGACTGCACGCCCAGTTCGGCGAACAGCGCGATCAGGTTCGGATAGGTGTGGTCGTTGAACACCAGGAAGCCGGTGTCGACGGGATGCGTGTGGCCGCCGAGCGTGACATCCACTGTATTGGTGTGGCCGCCCAGGTAGCCGGCCGATTCGAACAGCGTGACCCGATGGTTGCGCGCCAGCAGATAGGCACTCGCCAAACCCGAGATACCGGCGCCGATGACCGCGACCCGCGAGCCGCGCGGTAGTGGTGAGGTCGGTGCGGAATGGGGCATGGGCGCGTCTCCTGGTCGGGGGCGCGCGGTGGGTTAGCGGGGTGAGGCGGGGGGTGCGCGTCCTTGAAGGGATTTACGCAGCGAGGGCGGGAATGGATGCGTTTGGCTGCGATTGCGCAGTCGATTCAGTTTGGCGACCGCGAAACGAAGCTGATGAGCTAGCCGTGGGTGCTCTCGCTGCGGTCAACGGCTCGATACATTGATCGATCGCCACGAGAATTTTTGAACGCGCGCCGTGTAGAAACGAAAACAGGCCCCGAAGGGCCTGTTTTCTAAATTGGCGGAAAGGGTGAGATTCGAACTCACGGTACCCCTAAAGGTACACTGGATTTCGAGTCCAGCGCATTCGACCACTCTGCCACCTTTCCGGGTCTTCTAACTCGCAGCAACAAGGCCGCTTCGTCAGATCCAAGCGGGTCGTTGCTTGGGAGAGAAAGATTATAGAACAGCTGAATTCGATTTCCAAGCCCCTCGTCAAAAAATTTTCAAAGGGACTTGGCGATCACCAGCGCTCCAATCAGGCAGCCGGCAATTCCAGCCGCTCCACACCGCCGATGTACGGACGCAACGCCGCCGGCACGGTGACCGAACCATCGGCGTTCTGGAAGTTCTCGAGCACCGCCACGAGCGTACGGCCGACGGCCAGACCCGAACCGTTCAGCGTGTGCACCAGTTCCGGCTTGCCTTGCGCATTGCGATAACGCGCCTGCATGCGACGAGCCTGGAACGACTCCGTGTTCGAGCAGCTCGAGATTTCGCGATAGGTATTTTGCGCCGGCACCCACACTTCCAGGTCGTACGTCTTGGCCGCTGAAAAACCCATGTCGCCCGTGCACAGCGTAATCACGCGGTACGGCAATTCCAGCTTCTGCAGAATCGCCTCCGCGTGGCCGACCATCTGCTCCAGCGCGGCGTACGACGCTTCCGGCGCGACGATCTGCACCATCTCGACCTTGTCGAATTGATGCTGGCGGATCAGACCGCGCGTGTCGCGGCCATACGAGCCCGCTTCCGAGCGGAAGCACGGCGAATGCGCGGTCAGCTTGATCGGCAGCGCGTCCGCTTCGAGGATGCTGTCGCGCACCGTGTTCGTCAGCGAAATCTCCGACGTGGAGATCAGGTACTGCGTGACCGTGTTCTCGTCGCCGCCCTTCTCGACGCGGAACATGTCGTCGGCGAATTTGGGCAGTTGGCCGGTGCCGTACAGAATTTCCGGATTCACGATGTACGGCGTGTAGACCTCCGTATAGCCGTGCTGCTGCGTGTGCGTGTCGATCATGAACTGCGCGAGCGCGCGATGCAGCCGCGCAATCTGGCCGCGCAACATGGTGAAACGCGCGCCCGAGAGCTTCGCGCCGGTCTCGAAGTCGAGCCCGAGCGGCGTGCCGACATCGACGTGATCCTTCACCTCGAAATCGAACTGGCGCGGCGTGCCCCAGCGCCGCACTTCGACATTGCCGGTTTCGTCGTCGCCCATCGGCACGCTTTCATGCGGCAGATTCGGCACGCCTTGCAGCAGTTCCGACAGACGCTTCTGGATGTCGTCGAGCTTGGCCGCCGACGCTTTCATCCCGTCACCGATACCGCCCACTTCGGCCATCACCGCCGAGGTGTCCTCGCCCTTGCCTTTCATCGCGCCGATCTGCTTTGACAGGCTGTTGCGGCGCGCCTGCATCTCTTCGGTACGGGTCTGGGTATCGCGGCGTTCCGCTTCGAGCGCGGCGAAGGCCGCCACGTCGAGGGTATAGCCGCGGTCGGCGAGGCGCTTGGCGACGCCGTCGAGGTCTTTACGCAGCAGCTGAGTGTCGAGCATGGAATGGGGCGGGTGTTCGTTGTATGAAGATGGGATTTTAGCGCACCGGCGCGGGCGGCCGGTGCGTTAGATGGCCGGCATGCGCGGAATGCCGACACGGCGCGCGCTGCGGCGCGGAACGAGGAGCGGAACGAGGCGCACAGCAAGCCTCACGGCGAGGCATGAAACAAGGCGTACGTCGAAGCACAAAGCGAGGCGCGAAACGAGGCGCACAGCCACGTGCGAAACAAGGCCCGCAGCGAGGCGCGAAACCACGCGCACAGCGAGCCGCAGCGCAAGATGCGCCAGAAAACCTCACCCCTTCTTCGGCTTGTTCTCACTGCGCCACTGCGCATCGAGCTCCGCCAGACGCGCCATCTTGTCGCCGATCTTGCCTTCGAGACCGCGCGGCGTCGGCTCGTACCAATGCGGATCGCGCATGTTGTCCGGCAGATAGGTCTCGCCGGCCGCGTAGGCATCGGGTTCGTCGTGTGCGTAGCGGTACTCGTGACCGTAGCCGAGTTCCTTCATCAGCTTGGTCGGCGCGTTGCGCAGATGCACCGGCACGCCGCGCGACTGATCCTTGCTAACGAAGCGGCGTACCTCGTTATACGCGTTGTATCCGGCGTTCGACTTCGGCGCGACCGCCAGATAGATGATCGCCTGCGCCAACGCCAGCTCGCCCTCGGGCGTGCCCAGGCGCTCGTAGGTTTCGGCGGCGTCGAGCGCGATGCGCGCGGCGCGCGGATCGGCGAGGCCGATGTCTTCCCATGCCATGCGCACGATGCGGCGCGCCAGATAACGCGGGTCCGCGCCGCCGTCGAGCATGCGGCAGAACCAGTACAGCGCGCCGTCCGGGCTGCTGCCGCGCACCGATTTATGCAGCGCGCTGATCTGGTCGTAGAATGCGTCGCCGCCTTTATCGAAGCGACGCAGATTTTCGGCCAGCGCACTGCCGAGCAAGGCACCGTCGATTTCGGTGGTCTTTTGCTGCGCCGCCGCCCGCGCGACGATTTCGAGGTTGTTCAGCAGCTTGCGGCCGTCGCCGTCGGCGGAACCGATCAGCGCGTCGCGGGCTTCATCGGTGAACGTGAGGCCGCCGAGTTCCTGCTGCGCGCGTTCGAGCAACTCACGCTGCTCTTCGTCGGTCAGGCTTTTCAGCACGTAGACGGCGGCACGCGAGAGTAATGCGCTATTCACCTCGAACGACGGATTCTCGGTCGTCGCGCCGACGAACACGAACAGCCCCGACTCGACGTGCGGCAAGAACGCGTCTTGCTGGCTCTTGTTGAAGCGATGCACTTCGTCGACGAACACGAGCGTCTGATGCCCGTTCGCGCGATGAATCTGCGCGGTCTCGACGGCCTCGCGGATATCCTTCACGCCCGAGAGCACCGCGGACAGCGCGATAAACTCCGCGTCAAACGCATCGGCCATGAGCCGGGCGAGCGTGGTTTTACCGACGCCGGGCGGGCCCCAGAGGATCATCGAATGGGCTTCGCCGGATTCGAAGGCGACCCGCAGCGGCTTGTTCGGGCCGAGCAGGTGCTTCTGACCGATCACTTCGTCGATATTGCGGGGCCGCAGGCGTTCGGCGAGCGGAACATTGGCACGGGTTTCTTCAAACATGACGTTTTGGGGATAATCTCGGCTTTTCCGGACGCGGTCCGTGTGAAGGCGGCGTACTGCCGGTGAACCACGCCAGCACGCGAAGGTGCGGGCAACGTCCTGCATTATGACAGTGACGGCGCACAGGCAAGAATCGCTCGGCGCCCGGACGAAGGACACGCGGCGCGCCGGGAACGACTCAGGCGGCCCGGCAGGCCGGAATCCGGCAACGGGTGAAACAATTGGACGATCACCCGGACAGGGCAGGCAACGCATGCCCTAACCGCGGACATAACAGCAGACACAACTTCGCAGCTAGATTGGCAACTGAGTTGGCAAACGAGTTTGCAAATAAGCTGGCAAATACGTTGGCAAGCACTATCAACAGGGACAAGAACAGATGGCACAAGATCCACTCGCCGGCGACGCCGGTTCCACCTACGCACCGCTCACGCCGGTGCCCGACGCGCGCCGCGCGTTCCGCACCGGCGACGCGTTCGCGCTCTGGTTCTCGCTCGGCATCGGCCTGCTGGTCGCGCAGGCGGGCGCGCTGCTGGTGCCGGGACTGTCACTGCCGCATGCGTTGCTGGCCATCGTGATCGGCAGCGTGATCGGCGTGGTGCTGCTGGCGCTGGCCGGCGTGATCGGCACGGACACGGGGCTCGCGGCCATGTCGTCGCTGCGGCCGACGCTCGGCGTACGCGGCGCGTCGGTGCCCGCCGTGCTGAACGCGGTGCAACTGGTCGGCTGGGGCTCGTTCGAGGTGATCGTGATGCGCGATTCCGCCGACGCTCTCGCCAAACAGGCCTTCGGCCTCTCCATGCCGCTCATCTGGACGGTGATCTTCGGCTTGCTCGCGACGCTGCTGGCGATCAGCGGCCCGCTGTCGTTCGTGCGGCGCTTTCTGCGCACATGGGGCATCTGGCTGCTGCTCGCGGGCGCGGCGTGGCTCACGTGGAATCTGCTTGCCAAGCACGATCTGGCCGCGCTGATGCAGCGTCCGGGCACGGGTGAGATGTCGTTCGGCGGCGCCATCGATCTGGTGGTCGCCATGCCGCTGTCGTGGCTGCCGCTGATCGCCGACTACACCCGCTTCGGCCGGCGTCCCGGCGAAACCTTCCGCGGCACGCTACTCGGCTACGGCATCGCGAACATCTGGTTTTACGCGCTCGGCGCGATCTACGGCCTCGCGGCGGGCGGCGGCGACGCGCTGCTGACCGGCGCGCTGGCGCAAGCCGGCGGCGGCCTCGCGCTGCTGCTGATCCTGATCGATGAAGTCGACAACGCCTTCGCGGATATCCACTCGGCCGCGGTATCGACCGGCACGGTGTGGGCGCGTGGCAGTGTGCCTTTGTTGTCGGCGGCGTTTGGCGCGCTGTGCACGCTGATCGCCCTCGCCGTGCCGATGGCGAAGTATCAGAACTTCCTGCTGCTGATCGGCTCGGTGTTCGCGCCGCTGTTCGGCGTGGTGCTGGTGGATCACTTCATCGTCCGCAAGCGCCGTATCGAAGCCGCCGCGCTCGCCGACGTACGCGGCCGCTACGGCTTCTCGGGCGGCTGGCATCTGAGCGCGTTCCTTGCGTGGGCCATCGGCATCGTCGCGTATCAGGTGATCAATCAATGGTTGCCGAATCTCGGCGCGACCTTGCCCGCGCTGGTGATCGGTGCGGTGTGTTATCTGGTGTTCGTGTCGGCGCGCAAGACGGCTTATGCCTGAGACTTGATTGATTGAGCAAGCGCCACCCTTAAAAGCGAAAAGGCCTGCAAATGCAGGCCTTTTCTCATCGCTCATGTCACTTCAACGCGTGGACGCCCGATACTCGACGCCCGGCAGCGCGCACAACAATTCGAACGCGAGATTCGCGCCGAGCAGCGCGGTCGTGCCGAACGGATCGTACGGCGGCGCGACCTCGACCAGATCGCAGCCGACGATATTCAGCCCGCGCGAGCCGCGAATGATTTCCAGCGCCTGCGGCACCGTCAAGCCGGCGATTTCCGGCGTGCCCGTACCCGGCGCAAAGGCCGGATCGATCCCGTCGATGTCGAACGTGATGTACACCGGGCCGTCGCCCATGCGCTCGCGGATGCGCGCCATCAACGGCACGAGCGACTGGTTCCAGCATGCCTCGGCCTGCACCACTTCGAAGCCCTGATCGCGGCACCAGTCGAAATCTTCCGCCGCGTAACCCGTGCCGCGCAAACCGATCTGCACGACGCGGTCGCAATCGAGCAAGCCCTCTTCCACCGCGCGCCGGAACGGCGTGCCGTGCGCGATCTTCTCGCCCATCATGGTGTCGTTGACGTCGGCGTGCGCGTCGACGTGAATCAGGCCGACCTTGCCGTGCTTGCGATGAATCGCGCGCAGGATCGGCAGCGCGATGGTGTGATCGCCGCCCAGCGTGATGGGCTTGCAATCGTGCTGAAGAATTTCGTCATACGCGGTTTCGATGCGCTTGATCGAATCGTGCAGGTTATACGGATTGATCGCGACGTCGCCGAGATCGGCCACGCGCAGCGAATCGAACGGCGCCGCGCGCGTCGCCATGTTGTACGGACGCAGCAGCACGGATTCGCTGCGGATCTGGCGCGGCCCGAAGCGCGCGCCGGTCCGGTTCGAGGTGCCGAGGTCGAACGGCACGCCGACGAAGCAGGCGTCGAAGCCTTCGGCCGAGCCGACGTTGGGCAGCCGCATCATCGTCGCGATGCCGCCGCAGCGGGGCATGGCGTTGCCCGACAGCGGTTGCGGCCGTTCGCCGGCTTCTGGGGAAATGAAGGAAGAGGTATTCATCGTGTCTCGGCAATGAAAAGGGGGCAGCAAGCAAAATCGTGCAGACCGGCCGAGGAGAAGCATCAAAACCGCACCTTGCCGGGCGAATCTCGATTCTTGAGCAGTTTCCCAGAAGTTAAAATACCAACGGAATAAACTTCACATTGATCTTCAGCGATGTATCCTGACGTATGTTCTCCCAACTCACCGATCTCGATCTGCGGCTGATCCGCGTATTTCTAGCCATTGTCGACGCGGGCGGCGTCTCGCCGGCCCAGGCGACCCTCAACGTCGGCCAGTCGACCATCAGCACGCAGCTTGCCACGCTGGAAACGCGCCTCGGCTACCGGCTGTGCGAACGCGGCCGCGGCGGCTTCAGCCTGACTGCGCGCGGCGAGCAGTTCATCGACGCCGCGCGCGCCCTGCTCTCAGCCGTCGATACCTTCGGCATGCAGGCGCGCAATGTGGGCCGCAAGCTGGTCGGCACACTCGATATCGGCATGATAGGCCACACGCCGGTGTCGGCAAGCGCGCGCATCAGCGACGCGATCGGCCGGTTCCGGGCGCGCGATCAGTCGGTGCGGTTTTCGATTCTGGTGCGCTCGCCGGGCGAACTGGAAGAGCTGCTGCTGAATGGGCGGATTCAGATCGGTATCGGCTATTTCTGGCATCGCGTGCCGTCGCTCGAATACACCGAGGTGTTCGCGGAAGATCAGCTCGCCTATTGCGCGAAAGGTCACCCGCTGTTCGCTCAGGCCGGCGAGGTGCCGCCTGCCGAGGCTGCGCAGCATGAATGGGCGTGGCGCAGCTATCCGCTGCCTGAGGCCGAAAGCTCGACCACGCCGCAGAATGTCACCGCCGTCGCGGACAACATGGAAGCGGTCGCGATGCTGGTGCTCTCCGGGCATCACCTCGGTTATCTGCCGGGGCATTTCGCAGCGCCGTTCGTCAAGCAAGGGCTGCTCGCCGCGCTGAATCCGGCGCAGATGCGTTATCGCGTCGCGTTTCACATGGTCACGCGGGCGCGGCAGCATCGAACGGATATCGTCGAAGCGTTTATCGACGACATGAAGGCCGCGCATCCGGTGCAGGTGCTGGAAGTGGACGAATAGTGGACCAATAACGCGCGCAACAAAAAAGCCACGGCATGCCGTGGCTTTTTAGCGATCACACGCCAACTGCGTAACGGCTTATCCGTTGATCACGTCCGCGCCCTTCGGCACCGTGAACTTGAACGCATCGGCCGGCAGCGGCGGATTCTTCTGAATGTTCGAGAAGGTCAGCAGCGTGACGTTGCCGAACACGTCGTGCAATTCCATCGCTTCGAGATTGCCGTCCTTGAAGCCGATGCCGACGCGCTGGAACTGCGTGTCTTTCGCCTTCGGCGTGAGTTCGAGCCAGTCGATGCCGGCCTTCACGCCCGCGTCGCGCAGTGTGAAGTTCTTGTCGAGATCGTTGCTGCCGAACAGGATCGCCGCCGGACTCGCGCCAAGCGCGCCGCCGAGACTGCGCACCGTCACCTGATTCAGATCCTTGTCGTAGACGTACAGCTTGTCGCCGTCCGCCTGCAGAAGTTGCGCATACGGCTTTTCGTATTGCCAGATGAATTTGCCGGGACGCGCGAACGTGAAGGTGCCGCTCGACGTGCCGGTCTTGCCGGTACCCGTGGTCGACAACGTGCCGCTCGCACCTTGCGCCTTGCTCGGCGCCCGCACTTCCTGCTGGACGAAGGTGCCGCGCGCCGAATGCACTTGCGCGACGAACGCCTTCAGTTGTTCGGTGCCGCTCGCGAACGCCTGCGACGCGAACAGCACCGACGCGCCGATCGCCACGCTGCCTACGCCGCGCACGAGGGTCCGGGCGAGCTGGCCGAATCGGCTGGATTGAGCATTCTCTCGAGCGTGCTGCTGCGCGAATAGCTGCATGTGGTTTTCTCCCTTGATTGAATTCGTTGAGCAGTCGTGACCGCTGGCGTATGGGCGATGCTTGTGTGCCCGTTGCGGCGACGAGTGGCTGACGCAAAGCCAGGTGGCTTGCCTTCGGCCGGCCGCTCTTACCTGGCCCATCAGCTTAGGCAACCAGCCTTAAATGAGCCTTATCGGGTCGGCCGGCGCCGGAAAGCGGCAAAGTACCGGTTGCCCCGTCCGCACCGTTGCGATAACGAGGCGCCTCGGCTTCACGACCGACGGCACACTGCTCGCCTCGCTGCGGAACTGAGGCCCTTCGGTCTATTCCGCTTCCCGCGCCGGCGCCAGAATCTCGCGATTGCCGTTCGACGACATCGCCGACACCACGCCCGAGTTCTCCATCTGCTCGAGCAAGCGGGCCGCGCGGTTATAGCCGATGCGCAAATGCCGCTGCACTAGCGAGATCGACGCACGGCGGTTCTTCAGCACGACATCGACCGCCTGGTCGTATAACGGGTCCGACTCGCCATCGCCCGATCCGGTTCCCCCGGCGCCCGCGGAGCCTTCGTCGCCCTCGCCCGTCACGCCGCCTTCGAGAATGCCCTCGATATAGTTTGGCTCGCCCTGTTCCTTGAGTTTGTCGACGACGCGATGCACCTCCTCGTCCGACACGAACGCGCCGTGCACGCGCACCGGCAAGCCGCTGCCCGGCGGCAGATACAGCATGTCGCCCATGCCGAGCAGCGATTCCGCGCCCTGCTGGTCGAGAATGGTGCGCGAGTCGATCTTCGACGACACCTGGAAGGCCATCCGTGTCGGCACGTTGGCCTTGATGAGACCGGTGATCACATCCACCGACGGACGCTGCGTCGCCAGAATCAGGTGAATCCCGGCCGCGCGCGCCTTCTGCGCGATCCGCGCGATCAGTTCTTCGACCTTCTTGCCGACCACCATCATGAGGTCGGCCAGTTCGTCGATCACCACGACGATGTTCGGCAGGCGCGTGAGCGGCTCCGGTTCGTCCGGCGTGAGGCTGAACGGATTCGGCAGCTTTTCTTCGCGTTTGGCGGCTTCGTCGATCTTGTTGTTGTAGCCGGCAAGATTACGCACGCCGAGCTTGCTCATCAGCTTGTAACGGCGCTCCATTTCGGCGACCGCCCAGTTGAGCGCGTGACCAGCCTGACGCATGTCCGTTACCACCGGACACAGCAGATGCGGAATGCCTTCGTACACGCTCATTTCGAGCATCTTCGGGTCGATCAGGATCATGCGGACCTGCTCGGCGCTCGCCTTGTAGAGCAGCGACAGGATCATCGCGTTGATGCCGACCGACTTGCCCGAACCCGTCGTACCCGCCACCAGCAAGTGCGGCATCTTCGCGAGGTCGGCGCACACCGGCTTGCCGCCGATGTCCTTGCCGAGGCCCATGGTCAGCGGCGATGCGGCGTCCGCATAAACGGCCGAGCCGAGAATCTCCGACAGGCTCACGGTCTGACGACGCTGGTTCGGCAACTCAAGCGCCATGAAATTCTTGCCCGGAATCGTTTCGACCACGCGGATCGACACGAGCGACAGTGAACGCGCGAGATCCTTGGCAAGACCGACGATCTGGCTGCCCTTCACGCCCGTGGCCGGCTCGATTTCATAACGCGTGACCACCGGCCCCGGATACGCCGCGACCACGCTCACGTCGACGCCGAAGTCCTTGAGCTTCTTCTCGATCAGGCGCGAGGTGAATTCCAGCGTATCCGCCGAAATGGTTTCCTGCGCGACCGGCGCGGCATCGAGCAGCGAGATGGGCGGCAAGGTTGAATCGCCCGGCAGGTCTGTGAAGAGCGGCACTTGCCGCTCCTTCTCGACGCGTTCCGACTTGGCCGGCGTGACGACCGGCGGCACGATCATGACCGGCTCGTGCTCCTCGATCCGCACGCGGCCCTTCTCGACCTTGCCTTCGCGCTTCACGGCGGCCGCTTCGCCCAACTTGCGGTCGCGGCCGGCCTCGCGGCGCAGCTTGGCAAAAGTCACTGCGGAAATGATCGATTCGCCGACCTTTTCCGACACCGACAGCCACGAAAAACGGAAATACAACGACAAGCCGATGCCGAGCGCGATCAGGAGCGCCAGCGTGCCGCCCGTGAAGCCCAGCGCATGCGACACGCCGCGCGCGACGGCCTCGCCGATCACGCCACCCGGCGCGCGCGGCAACTGCACTTTCAGCGACCACATGCGCAGCGCCTCGATGCCGTCACACGCCAGCAGGACCAGCATGAAAGCGAACGCGTCGGCGAGCCAGCTCTCGCGCGGCGCATCTTCCTGCTCTTCCTCGTGACGAGTGATGCGCTTGTAGTTCGCTGAGATATGGCGGCCGAGCAGCACGATCCACCAGTACGCGGACAGGCCGAACAGCAGCAGGAGGATGTCGGACGTCCACGCGCCGACGCGGCCCGCCCAGTTGGCGATATGGTCGACCTGCGCGGCATGAGTCCAGCTCGGATCGCGTCGGCTATAGCTGACAAGCGCCATGAGCAGGAATACGCCGAGCGCCACCTGCAGGATCCAGCGGATTTCGGTGAAAAGGCGCGACATGCGGTGCGGCAATGCCTGCGCGCTCGCGGAATAGGGAGCTTTTGCCATTGATCCTGTTGCGTGTGTGCCCGATTCCCGGCCTAAGTCTTGGCGGAGCCTCGCCCAGCGCGGCTTCGGGGCCGATCCCGGCTTCCGGGAACTTCGATCCGGCCTATTGTAAACGCAGTGTCCCGCGCGAGGCTGTAAATGACGGTAACTTGGCCGTTTGGCCACAGAAAGGCGTTGCGAGGCCCGCCGCCGACGCTATCGGCGTGATCGGAAAGCTTCATGGAGCAGGCCGGCGCCCCGCCCTTTATAATGTCGCGCTGATACCCATCTACAGTTCCAGCTCAAGTCGCGCGGCCTCGCATGGGCGAGCCGGGCGCCGTAAAAGGATTCGATCATGCCCGCAACTTCCACGAAACACGCCAAGGTTCTGATTCTCGGTTCCGGTCCCGCCGGCTACACGGCCGCGGTCTACGCGGCGCGCGCCAACCTCGCGCCGGTGCTCGTCACGGGTCTCGCCCAGGGCGGTCAGCTCATGACCACGACCGACGTCGAAAACTGGCCCGCCGACGGCAACGGCGTGCAAGGCCCGGAACTGATGGCGCGCTTCCTGGAGCACGCCGAGCGCTTCAACACCGAAATCATTTTCGACCACATCCACACGGCCAAGCTGGATGAGAAGCCGATTCGCCTGATCGGCGACTCGGGCGAATACACCTGCGACTCGCTGATCATCTCGACCGGCGCATCGGCACAGTATCTCGGCCTGCCGTCGGAAGAAGCGTTCATGGGCAAGGGCGTGTCGGCTTGCGCCACCTGCGACGGCTTCTTCTACAAGCAACAACATGTGGCCGTGATCGGCGGCGGCAATACCGCGGTCGAGGAAGCCCTCTATTTGTCCGGGATCGCCAAGAAGGTGACCGTGATCCATCGCCGCGACAAGTTCCGCGCCGAGCCGATCCTGATCGACCGCCTGCTGGCCAAAGAGAAAGAAGGCCTCGTCGAGATCAAGTGGAACCACACGCTCGACGAAGTTACCGGCGACCAGTCCGGCGTGACCGGCCTGCGCATCAAGAGCACGCAAACCGGCGAAACCACGGACATCGCGTTGCAGGGCCTGTTCGTCGCGATCGGCCACAAGCCGAACACGGACATTTTCGCGGGGCAGTTGGAGATGAAGAACGGCTACATCATCACCAAGGGCGGCCTGAACGGTTTCGCGACCGCCACCAGCGTGCCGGGCGTGTTCGCCGCGGGCGACGTGCAGGACCACGTGTACCGTCAGGCGATCACCAGCGCCGGCACGGGTTGTATGGCCGCGCTCGACGCGCAACGCTATCTGGAAACCATCGACGAGATGGCCGGCGAGCACGCGATGAGCCAGGAAGCCGAGCGTTAATCACCGGCGGCGGCCGCGCCGGTGTGCGAACCGGCCGGAAAATTAGCGCGACGGTAAAATGACGGCTGGGCATCGCCCGGCCGCCAGCTTGAAAGAAGGCCGCGGCTGCCAAGCCGGCGGCCTTTTTGCATTCCGGTCGCGGGAAAACGTCGCGCGACCGATCTACTTTTTCTGCGTGTCTTACGCCCTATGCCGAAAAACCAGCCCCATCCGAGCGAACCGAAGCGCGCGCGAGCCGTCGCGCGGCCCGCGCCCGAACCGGCTGCGCCCGCCGCCGCCGAGCCGAAGCTCGATCCGGCGGCCGGCCTCGCCGGCCTCGGCGCGTTGCGCGACGCACTCAAAGTCGACACGCAACGGCGCGAGCGCGAACGGGTAGCCGCTGCGGTCGTGCAGCGCGAAGCCTCGGCGGACGCCGATCTGTTTCGCCGCGAGATCGGCGCGGTCGCGCCGCTAGCCGTGCCGCCGCGCGCTACGCTGCCGCGCAATCCCCCGCCGCCGCTGCCGGTCCAAACCCAACTCGACGAAGAAGCCGTGCTGCACGAAGCGATCTCCGACGAGTTCGATCCCGAAATCCTGCTTGAAACCGACGAGACGTTGTCGTACTGCCGCCCCGGCGTGAGTCAGGAAGTCGTGCGCAAACTGCGGCGCGGCGACTGGATCGTGCAGGCGCAAATCGACCTGCACGGCATGCGGCGCGAGGAAGCGCGCGAGGCGCTGGCGGAATTCATCCGCGAGTCGGTGAAGCGCGGCTTGCGGTGTTTGCGCGTGATTCACGGCAAGGGTCTGGGATCGATCGGCAAGGAGCCCGTGTTGAAGGGCAAAGTACGCGCGTGGCTCGTGCAGAAGTCCGAGGTCATCGCGTTCTGCCAGGCACGTCCGCACGACGGCGGCGCCGGCGCGGTGGTCGTGCTGTTGCAGCCGGGCGCAATGCCGGCTCACGCCAAAGCCTGACGGAGCCACGGTGATCCATCCGAGGCTGACGCTCGCGCTGACCATCATGGAGGCGCTGGCGATTTTCGCGTACGCCATTTCCGGTTTCATCGAAGCCAAAACCCGCCGGCTCGACGCCGTGGGCACGTTTCTCGTGGCGATCGCCACGGCCTTCGGCGGCGGCACGTTGCGCGACGTGCTGCTGGAGCGGCGGCCCTTCTACTGGGTCGAGCATCAGGGTTATCTGATCGCGATCTTCGTGATGTCGCTGTTCGCGCCGACGCTGTTGAAAATGACGTCGCGCCTGATTTCCGAGCGGGTTCTGCTGGTGGCGGATGCAATTGGGCTTGGCCTGTTCAGCATCGCGGGCACGTCGATCGCGCACGACGCCCAAATGCCGTGGTTCACCTCGGTGATGATGGGCGTGCTGACGGGCGTTTTCGGCGGCGTGATTCGCGACGTGCTGTGCAACGAAGTGCCGCTGATTCTGCGCGACTCACGGCCTTACGCCACGTGTGCGTTCGTGGGCTGCTGGCTGTATGTGCTGCTGGATTACATCGATTTCGACACGGTCTATAGCGTGCTGATCGCCACCGCCTTCATCCTGCTCGCGCGGCTCGTGACGTTCCGCTTCAATGTGCGTTTGCCGCATTGACGCCTTAAGCCACGTGAGCCGCACCTAACCTGACAGTAAATTCTAGAAAATTCGCAAAAACTTTACCTTCTCTTGCTTCGTCATGTCCGGCTGGTTTCCAAAAAATCATTAAGCCGGGCGGCGATCAATTTGCGTCGTTGGACGAGAAATTGCTTGTACGCCGACAGCTCGAGCAATGAGTCCTTCGTCGGAATTGCCTGAGCGACAAATGGCTCCCGGCCGTGTTCTGCAATGTAGGACGGCAGATATTTTGACGGTAGCTTGTCACTGATCGCACGATTTGTCTTTCCACCGATAAACGCCAAATTTGCAATGTCATCGGCTTCTCGCGAAGAGTAGTCCCTGCAAAGTTGTTTCTTGGGAAAAATGTGATGGAACTGCAGTTGATGCTGATTCCCCGAGTGATCCAACGCAATCGCAAGGTTTGAGTGCCAGTCTTTTGCGTCCGCTGCGCGAAAAGCGAGGAACATCGTTTTGAAAAGCGCGCTGCGCTGACTCCGCCCTTCCAACTCCTCCGGGGCGATGTCGAGGCGACCGAATTGCAATCTTAGCCTGTCGATGAGGTCTCTGACATTGCCGCCGTCCCGGATGATTGCGAGATCTTGATCAAGGATCGTCTCGCTCGATCCGCGAGAAAATCTCCCTTTGGCATTGGCTACCAGTATCCAATGACGTAGCTGAGTGGCCTCCTGAGATTTCACTCTGTACTTATGCAGGTGCCCAAAATAAGCAAGGACCACCAACAGAAAAGGCGAAGATAGAAGAGCCGGACTTTCGATCCCAACGTTGCTCTTCAGAAAATTCAAAGCGAAGTGCATACCTTCACAGGAACTCTTCCAGGCGGCCTTCAGTTTGTCAGCCGACAGGCTTCCCACTGTGAGAAAGCGCGACTGACCCGTCGCAAATGCCATCAAGTTCTTAAGGTGAAGCCCAAGATCCAGGTCAAAGCCCCTTTTTGCACAATCCGCCTGAAAATCCAAAAAAATCTGCAAAGAATGTCGCCACTTAGCGGTAATTTGAGCAAGTGCCAGATCAGAACTTCGGAGCTTCGCGCCTAACGAATTCACTCGAACAAAAATTTCGGTGACTTCATCGTACGACAACGTCCGTTCTAGTACGTCCATCCGATACACATATTTTCGGATGGCTCGCAGTTTCGCTAAACGCTGGCTATACCGCTCATAACGCGGGTCGTCAAAGTCTGAAACGCCGGCGTGTTTTAGAAAAGGCGCATCACTGTCATTCTTGAATACCTCAGAGACCTTCACCCACTGAGGCATCTGTTCCAGCTTTCTCGTGGATACTACAAAGGTCATTTTGTTAAAGCGCTTGAGAAGTTCATCTTCATCAGAGTCCGCGTCCTCACTCGTGATGTCGTCCTCTTCTTCAACGTCTTCCGTGTTCGAGCCGTTTTCTTCTACCTCGGTCACCAAGGCAAGCTGGTCAGGGTGTTCGAGATTAAAAAGGAGATCGATTGGCCGTAGGCGCCCGCGCACCCGGACTGGCTCACCTCTGATTACCGCAGACAGCGACGTAAGCCTTTGTTGGCCGTCGAGCAGCAGACGCGTGCTCTTATACGGGTTCGCGCTTTGGCCGACCGCAAAATCCTGCAACGCGATCTCTTCATTTGTTTCCCAGAGTAGGATCGCGCCGGAGGGATACCCACGATAAAGAGAGTCGAGCAAATCGCGGACTCGCGTTGAACGCCAAACGTACTGGCGTTGCATTTCAGGCAGTCGAAGTTCGCCACGCTCAATCATCGATACAAGTTCGTCTACGGATGCTTCTGCTTTGGACAAAATTATTCCTTTATCGTCATAACAAGTGCTCTTATCGACTCGTGAGCAAGCGCAAGTAAAACCGGCTCAAGCTCGATCTTCTCGGGCATTTGAGAATGACGAAGCAGGACCTCCATGATGCTAACGCCGCTTGCAAGGAAAATTAAGCAAACGGCAAATCCTGCAATCAAATATGACAATTACTGGGGGATTTCCACGTTTTCAGAAAGCTACAGCGATCCAGCCGATGAATCTTCGGTGAATTCAGGTGGCGTTTGGCCGATAGGCTCAACCGCGGCCTTGGCGAACGTCGACCTCATTTGGGTTCGCTCCTTGCGAGAAAAACCGAACCATTTGGCCGCAACCTCCCGCAATTACCCGAAGTTGCAAAGATGCCGCGCACGCGCTAGCCGGGTCTGCTCTTGCTGGCAGACACGCGCACCGATCAAAAAGTCGTGTTGCGCAACGAAGTGCCGCTGATTCTGCGCGACTCACGGCCTTACGCGACGTGTGCGTTCGTGGGCTGCTGGCTGTATGTGCTGCTGGATTACATCGATTTCGACACGGTCTATAGCGTGCTGATCGCCACCGCCTTCATCCTGCTCGCGCGGCTCGTGACGTTCCGCTTCAATGTGCGTTTGCCGCATTGACCACATGAATCGCCAAACGGCGGTGCATTACCCGCAAACAGGCAACGCGCCGCCGCCTCATTCAAACTACTTGTTGGTCGCCAGCGCGCCCGCGCTCTTCGAGCCGCCGAATAGCGCCGTCAGGTAGGCCGAGTTGTTGTTCATGCTCGCCATCAACGTGTTCAGCGCAGTGAACTGGCTCTGATACTGCTTCGTCAATTGCGTGGCGTAGTCGCTCAGCTTGCCCTGCTGCGCGGTGACGCTCTTCAGGTCGGCGTTGAGCGCACTGTTGCGCGTGTCGATGATGCCGCCCGTCCGCGTGAACTCGTTGATGCTCTTGTTCAATTTGGCGCCGACACCGTCGGTCGAGTTGAACAAGGCGGCACCTTGCGCCGGACTGGTGTTGAGCGCCGTCGTCAGTTTCGCGTTGTTGACGACCAGCGTGCCGTCCGCGGGATCGCCCTTCAGCGTGATGCCGATATGCCCGAGGCTCACCACCGAAGTGCCCTTACCCACGCCGCCGGCGACGATCGACGCCAGCGCATTCTTGACCGTCAGCAGCGTCGAGTCGCCGAGCAGCGCGCCGCCGGTCTTCGACGATTTGTCGTACGAGGACAGCTTGCTGATCGTGGTGACGACGGTGTTGTACAGGTTCGCGAAGTTCGTGATGGCCGTGTTCTGCGCGGTGGTATCGGGCGCGATCGTCAGCGTTTGCGGATTGCTGACCGACGCGCTCGACAGGTTCAGCGTCACGCCGGCAATCGCATCGGTGACGGCGTTGTTGGCACTGCGCGCCGCGATCCCGCCGATAGTGAGCAACGCGTCCTGCGCCACTTCGCTCTGACGCCACGCATTGCCAGCGTCCGACGACACGATCGTGGACGCCCCGCCGTTCGCGCCGGGCGTCGAGGTGACGCCGAGGCTCAACAAGCCCGCGTCGTTCTGCACGTTGCTGGTGGCCACGTTGATCGTGTTGGCCGAGCCGGTGGTGGCCGAGCGCAGCACGAGGTGAGCGCCGCCGGTGCCGGTCACGATCGTCGCCGTGACGCCCGGGTTGTTGGACGCCTTGTTGATCGCGGTGGCGATACCGCTCAGCGTGTTGTTGGTGCTGTCGATCGAGACGTCCATCGACTTGCCGCCGACCGAGATCGTCAACGTGCCGGTGCCGAGTTGGGTCGTCGCGCCGAACGCCGCCGACGCAAGACTCTGCGACGAGGCGATCTGCGTCACGTCGATCGTATAGCTGCCAGCCACCGCGCCCGGGCCCGCTTTCGGGTCCAGACCTTTGCCGCTCGCGGTGGCCGCGAAGGTGGACAACGTGGTCCCGTCCGACAGATTCTTGATCGCCGCCTGCAAGGCGGACAACGCCGAAGTGAGCGCGCCGTAGGCGGATAAGGTGGTGTTGTCGGTGGTCTGCCTTGCCTGCAGTGACGCCGCCTGACCCGCCGTTTTGGCATTGACGAGCGCCGAGACCAGGCTCGACACATCCATCGACGAATTGCCGGTCGAACCGCTGATAATGGATTGCGCTGCTTGTTGGACCTGGCTTTGCGCGTTGGCCGTCGCGCTATTCACCGAGGACGTGATGGTAGACATGTAAAGCTCCCCGTACGTCGAATTTTTCGTTATTCATTGAGTGACGTCCCGGGCTGCTTCTGTTGCGCCATTTATCCGGTCACGTCGGCGTCTCTTACAAAGTTTTCAAATATTACACCATCTTTCTTCATAGTTTTGTGACGTTTTGTCGTAACGAATGCGGGTGGATGAATCGTCGAGGCTGTCGATTGGTGCCACCGCCGTTCGTCGTGAGGTAAACGCGGCCCGTTTGGCCGTCGTCGCGCCGCAGCGCACCCCAGAATCAGCAACCGCCCAAGGTGACCACGATGACCCTGAAGCTCTACGCCCATCCCTTCTCTTCCTACTGTCAGAAGGTTTTGACCGCGCTCTACGAAAACGGCACGCCATTCGAGCTGCGCCTGCTGGCGCACGACGACCCGCAAGTCATGGCCGAATTCGCCGCGCTGTGGCCGATCAAGCGCTTTCCGGTGCTGGTCGACGGCAGCCGGACGGTGATGGAGGCGAGCATCATCATCGAGTACCTGGGCCTGTACCACTCCGGCCCGGTGTCGCTATTGCCGGCCGACGCCCGCGCCGCGCTGGAAGTGCGCAGCATGGACCGCTTCTTCGACAACTACATCTCGACGCCGCAGCAAAAGATCGTCTACGACAGCATGCGCCCGGAGGCGGAGCGCGACCCGCACGCCGTGACCGATGCGCGCACGATGCTCGACACCGCGTACGGCTGGCTGAACAACGTGATGGCGGAACGCGAATGGGCGGCCGGCGACGCCTTCAGCCTCGCCGATTGCGGCGCCGCGCCGTTCCTGTTTTACGCCGACTGGACGCACGCCATCGGCTCGGCGTTTCCGCACGTGCTCGCCTACCGCAAGCGCCTGCTGGCGCGGCCGTCGTTCGCCCGCGCGGTGGACGAAGCGCGCCCGTATCGCGCGTATTTCCCGCTCGGCGCGCCGGACCGCGATTAAAGGGACGGCTGCGCGCTCGTGTCACGCAAAAGACGAGCGCCTGCGCCACGTAACCTTAACGGTTTGCGACAACAATTTTCCCAACCTATACACTTCACATCGAAACCTAATTCCGCCAATCAACCTTAAGGCAAAACATGGACCGTTTCGAAGCCATGGAGATATTTACGCGTGTGGTCGAGGCGAACAGCTTCACCAAAGTATCCGAGTCGCTCGACCTGCCCCGCGCCAAAGTCAGCCGTACCATCCAGGCGCTGGAGGAACACGTCGGCGTGCGTCTGTTGAATCGTTCGACGCGCCAGGTCAGCGTCACCGAAGACGGCGCGCTGTTCTACGAGCGCTGCGTGCGCATCCTCGCCGAAGTCACCGACGCCGAATCGTCACTGTCCAACAAGCGCGAAAATCCGGCTGGCACGATCCGCGTGGATACGTCCGGCACGCTGGCCCGCGCGCTGCTGCTGCCCGCGCTCGACGATTTCTACCGGCAATACCCCGAGATCGACGTGCGGCTCGGCCTCGCCGACCGCAACATCGATCTGATTCAGGACGGCGTGGATTGCGTGATCCGCATGGGCACGCCCGAGGAGTCGAGTCTCGTCGCGCGGCGGATCGGTCAGGCGCGGATCGTCACATGCGCGTCGCCGGCATATCTGGAGAAATACGGCGAGCCGACCACGCTCGAAGAACTGAGTGAGCACCGCGCGGTCAACTACGTGTCGGCGCGCACCGGCAGAACGTTCCCGTTCGAATACCAGGTGGACGGCGAGATCGCCAAGGTGTCGCTCAAGAGCGTGCTCGCGGTGAACGACGGCTCGGTCTATATCGGCGCGGCCGCGCTCGGTCACGGCATCATCCAGCCGTCACGCTTCATGGTCGCCGATCTGATCGCGCAAGGCGCGCTGAAGGAAATCCTCACCGACTATACGAGCCCCGGCACGCCGCTCTCGGTGCTCTACGCACATCGCCGCAATCTGAGTTCGCGGCTGCGTGCATTCATCGAATGGGTCACAGAACTGGCGCGCAACAATCCGGATCTGCGCATCACGAACTAACGAAGCGAAGCACGTAAAACAAGAAAGCCCCATGCGTTGCGAAACGCATGGGGCTTTTCTCTTCTAACGCAATCGGACTTCGTGATCAGGCAATCCGCTCTTCATTCGACGGATCGAACAGCACCGCCTTCGACGTATCGAACAACAGCGTCGTATTCGTCAGCGGTTGCGGATTCGACGCCGGGTGCACGCGGCTCACAATGCGCTTGCCGTTGACTTGCGCGAACACCAGCGTGTCCGGACCAGTCGGCTCGATCACGTCGACCTTCACTTCGATCGGCTGCAGCTTCGCGTTGTCGCCATGCGCGCCGCGCGCGTCGGTGATGCGCTCCGGACGCAGGCCGAGAATCACGTCACGGCCGACATGCGATTTCACCTTCGCCGAGTCGAACGGCAGGTTCACCGCCGTGCGTGCGACACCCGTATCCAGTTCGAGCCCGACGCCCGCGCCCTGCTCGACCAGCTTGCCCTGGATGAAGTTCATCGGCGGCGCGCCGATGAAGCCGGCCACGAACAGGTTCGACGGCGAATCGTAGATTTCCTGCGGCGCGCCGAACTGCTGCACGACGCCGTCTTTCATCACCGCAATGCGGTCGCCGAGCGTCATGGCTTCGATCTGATCGTGCGTCACGTAGACGATCGTCGTGCCGAGGCGTTGATGCAGCAGCTTGATTTCCGAACGCATCTCGATCCGCAGCTTGGCGTCGAGGTTCGACAGCGGTTCGTCGAACAGGAACATCACCGGATCGCGCGCCAAGGCACGGCCCATGGCCACGCGCTGACGCTGGCCGCCGGACAGTTGACCCGGCTTGCGGTCGAGCAAATGCGTGATCTGCAGCGTGTTCGACACGCGGTCCACGATCTGCTTCTGCTCGTTCTTCGGCACCTTGCGGATGTTCAGACCGAACGAGATGTTCTCGCGCACCGTCATGGACGGATACAGCGCGTACGACTGGAACACCATCGCAATGTCGCGATCTTTCGGCGACAGGTTGTTCACCGTCTTGCCGTCGATCTGGATCTCGCCCTTGGTCACGGTTTCGAGGCCGGCGATCATGTTGAGCAGCGTCGACTTCCCGCAGCCCGAACCGCCGACCAGAATCAGGAACTGGCCGTCTTCGATGTCGATGTTGACACCCTTCAGGACCGGCACCCCGTTCGGGTAAGTTTTGTACACGTCACGGATGGAAAGGCTTGCCATGCTGTGAATCCTCTTTGTCTCTGGTACTGCTTGAAAACGTTCTTCGGGTCGCGGCGGCCGAGTCTCGAAGCCGCGCCGCCGCGCTCGGATGGTTTAGCCCTTCACTGCGCCCGCCGTCAGACCGCGCACGAAATAGCGTCCGGCGATGATGTAGACCAGCAGCGTGGGCAACGCCGCGATGATCGCACCGGCCATGTCCACGTTGTATTCCTTCACGCCGGTCGAGGTGTTCACGAGGTTGTTCAGCGCCACCGTGATCGGCATCGAATCGACACCGGAGAACACAATCCCGAACAGGAAGTCATTCCAGATCTGCGTGAATTGCCAGATCAGGCACACCATGAAAATGGGCAGCGAAACCGGCATCAGGATCTTCGTGAAGATCGTGAAGAAACCCGCGCCGTCGATACGCGCCGCCTTCACGAGTTCAGCCGGAATGCTGACGTAGAAGTTGCGGAAGAACATCGTCGTGAAGGCGATACCGTAGATCACGTGCACCACCACCAGACCGGTGGTCGTGTTCGACAGGCCGAGGAAGCCTTCGAAGCGCGCCATCGGCAGCAGGATCGCCTGGAACGGAATGAAACAGCCGACCAGAATCATCGTGAAGATCGGATCCGCGCCACGGAAACGCCAGTGCGTGAGCACATAACCGTTGAACGCGCCGATGATCGACGAGATCAGCACGGCGGGAATCACCATCCGCACCGAGTTCATGAAGAACGGCTGCATGCCGTCGCAACGCACGCCCGTACAAGCGCCGCTCCATGCCTTGATCCAAGGGTCGATGGTCCAGTGCGTAGGCGGCGTGAGCAGGTTGCCGCTGCGCAGCTGATCGATGTCCTTGAACGACGTGGACAGCATCACGTACAGCGGGAACAGGAAGTACAGGGCAAACAGAATCAAGGCCGCATAAATGACGGCACGGCTGATCGTCATCTTAGGCTGCATTGCGGGTGCTCCTCGATTCCAGATACATCAGCGGCACGAGCACGGCCACGACAGTGGCGAGCATCATCATTGACGATGCCGCGCCGACGCCCAGCTGCCCGCGATTGAACGAAAACGTGTACATGAAAATAGCCGGCAACGACGACGAAGTGCCCGGACCGCCCGCAGTCAACGCAACGACCAGGTCGAAGGTCTTGATCGTGATGTGGCAGAGAATCAGCAGCACGGAGAAGAACACCGGGCGCATGCTCGGAATCACGATCTTGCGGTAGATGGTGGGCAAGCCCGCGCCGTCCATTTGCGCGGCCTTGAAGATTTCAGCGTCGACACCGCGCAAGCCCGCGAGGAACAGCGCCATCACGAAGCCGACGGATTGCCACACGGCCGCGATCACGACGCAGAAGATCGCCTTGTCCGGGTCGCCCAGCCAGCCGAACGAAAAGCTCGTCCAGCCCCAGTCGTGAAACACCTTCTCGAGGCCGATGCTCGGCGTCATGATCCATTGCCACGCCGTACCCGTCACGATGAACGAGAGCGCCATCGGGTACAGGAACACGGCGCGCAGCGCGCCTTCGTTGCGGATCTGCTGATCGAGCAGGATCGCGAGGAACAAACCGAGACCGATACAAATACCGATGAACGGGATGCCGAACCAGCCGAGGTTGGCAGCCGACGTCCAGAACACATCGTTATCGAACAGCTCGCGATAACGATCGAGACCGACAAATTCATACCGTGGCATCAGTCGCGAATTGGACAGCGACAGAAAGCCGGTAATGGCGATGAAGCCATACACAAAGACCAGGCTGATCACGACGCTGGGTGCGAGCACCAGCTTCGGAATCCAGCGATCGGCAAGGGCCGCCATCGGCGACGTGCGGCGGGTCACGGTGGCCGTTTTCCCGTTTCCGCTGATAGAAGCAGTCACTACTCGACTCCTGCTGAAACTGTGCCGCCGGGACCTTCACGCTGAAAAAACGCGAGGCCGGAGCGACATAGGTGTGACTCTATGAAACCAGGGTGAAGCCGCCTGCCAATGCAACGAGTAAAACCCCGGTAATCAGCGACACGAAGGGCGCGCCCGGCGCCCGCTGATGAACCGCCGGGCGCGCCGCTTCGTTTGACGCAACTTACTTGGTCTTCGCTGCCTTCGCGAGCGCGGCAACTGCGCTCTTCGAATCCTGCTGCGAGTTCATGAACTTCGTGACCACGTCCGAGATCGCGCCGGCTGCTGCATCCGGTTGCGCCATGCCGTGTGCCAGCGAAGGCACATAGCCGCCCGACTTGATCGCCACTTGTTCATCCGCGTACGACTTCTTCGCGCAGTCGTCGAACTTGGCCATCGACACGCCCAGACGAACCGGGATGGACCCCTTGTTCAGGCTGAACTGTTCCTGGAACTCCGGCGACATGATCGTCTTCGCCAGTGCGAGTTGACCCGGCGTTGCCGCCTTCTGGCCCTTCTGCTGGAAGAACACGAACGAGTCGACGTTGAACGTGTAGGACTTTTCCGTGCCCGGCACAGCGGCGCAGATGTAGTCCGAGCCCGACTTCTTGCCGGCGTTGGCGAATTCGCCCTTCGCCCAGTCGCCCATGAACTGCATGCCGGCCTTGCCGTTGATGACCATGGCCGTTGCCAGGTTCCAGTCACGGCCCGTGCGGCCCGCGTCGAAGTAACCCTGGATCTTGCGGACCGTGTCGAACACGCCGACCATCTGATCCGACGTCAGCGTCTTCTCGTCAAGGTCGACCAGCGCCTTCTTGTAGAAGCCCGAGCCTTGCGACAGCACGACGTCTTCCCACAGCGTCAGGTCTTGCCACGGCTGGCCACCCATCGCGATCGGCTGGATGCCCGCGGCCTTCATCTTGTCGGCCACCGCGAAGAACTCAGGCCACGTGGTCGGCGCCTTGCCGCCCGCCTTGTCCAGCGCTGCCTTGTTGATGTACAGCCAGTTCACGCGGTGCACCGAGAACGGCGCTGCAACATAGTGACCGTCCGCGCGAATGATCTTGTCGATTTCCGGCGGCAGGTTCTTCTTCCAGTCGCCAGCGGCCGAGTCGATCGGCACGAGCACGCCTTGCTGCGCCCAGTCCTGGATCAGCGGACCCTTGATCTGCGCGGCGCTCGGCGCGTTGCCCGAGATCACCTGCGTCTTGAGTGCCGTCATGGCAGCCGCACCTGCGCCGCCCGCAACCGCGAAGTCTTTCCACGTGTAACCCTGCTTCGTCATGTCGTCCTTGAGGACGCCGACGGCTTTCGATTCGCCGCCCGAGGTCCACCAGTGCAACACTTCGATCGACTCGGCAGCTTGCACGGCCGAGACGCCACACATCAGACCTGCGGCGCACAAAGCGCCCATGATCGCGCGAAATTTCATTGTTTATCTCCTCCAGACACCTGAACAAAAAACAAATGGCCCCTGATGTCGCCAGGGTGCTGTGGTTGGTTCAAACAGGCAAAACACTGGGCGATCGAGCACGGTCGGGCGCATGCGCGAGGCATGTGCCGGCTGACCGATTTTCGGCCGCTGGAAGCTCAAGAGATGAGTGGTTCGGGATGCAACTGACTGTCTCCTCTTTTGATTTTTGCCTGCCCGCTTCGCGCGGCAGACTCGAGGTGCCTTGCACGTCAACCTGGTGCCGACCCTTACGGAAAGCCGCTCAACTCCCCGGCTTTCCGTATGGGCCGCCGGGGCATGCTGGCACGTGCCGACACGCAATGTCCGTTAACATGCAGGGGACGCCTGCCGATTCGGGAAAACGCGCATCTTGACGCTTAGCGCACGCTTTTTTCATCGAATTAGCGCTACCTCTTGATTTGGATTGTAGTTAAACTACAATTCAGTGTCAAAAAATATTTTATCGGACTACGGTCGCGCTTTCGCTCACCTTCCGCGGCCCCAGGATATCGACGGAGACTCATGCAAACCGATTCAAGCTTCACCTTCGTTCTCTTCGGCGGCACCGGCGATCTGTCGATGCGCAAGATTCTGCCCGCACTGTTTGAAGCACACCGTGCAGGCGGCATGCTGGCCGACAGCGGCAAGATCGTCGCGGTGGCGCGGCACGCTACGAATCGCGGCGAGTACATCCAGTGGGTGAACGAGCACGTCAAACCGCACGTGTCGAAGAACGGTGTGGACGAAACGGCATGGGCGAGCTTTCTGGAGCGCATCGAGTTCGTAAACATCGACCTCGGCAAAGCGGAAGACTTCGTGCATTTGCGCGACGCCATCCAGGACTTGCCTGGCATCCGCGTGTTCTATCTGGCAACGGGCCCGTCGCTGTTCGTGCCGATCTGCCATGCGCTGGCATCGGTCGGGCTGAACGAGAATTCGCGCATCGTGCTGGAAAAGCCGCTTGGCTACGACCTCAAGTCGTCGAATGCGATCAACGATGCGGTCGGCGAAATCTTCGCTGAAGAACAGATCTACCGGATCGACCACTACCTCGGTAAAGAACCGGTGCAGAACCTGCTGGCGCTGCGCTTCGGCAATGCGCTGTTCGAACCGCTGTGGCGTCGCGAGTGGGTCGAGAGCATTCAGATCACGATTGCCGAAGAACTCGGCGTGGAAGCACGCGGCGACTTCTACGACAATACCGGCGCGCTGCGCGACATGGTGCAGAACCATTTGCTGCAACTGCTTTCCATCGTTGCGATGGAACCGCCGCACTCCATGGATTCGGATTCGGTGCGTGATGAAAAGCTGCGCGTGCTGCGCGCGCTCAAGCCCATCGATCCGCGCGATATCGGCAAGGTCGCCGTGCGCGGGCAGTATCATTCGGGCGTGATCCGCGGCACGTCCGTGCCGGCGTATGCAACGGAGCCCGGCGTGAAGCACGAAAGCGCGACCGAAACGTTCGTTGCGCTGAAGGTCGAGATCGAAAACTGGCGTTGGGCCGGCGTGCCGTTTTTCCTGCGCACCGGCAAGCGTCTCGCCGATCGCGTCGCCGAGATCGTGGTGAACTTTCGTGCAGTGCCGCATTCGGCGCTCGGCGCCTCTGCATTGCGCGCCGGCGCGAACCGTCTGGTGATCCGCCTGCAGCCGAACGAAACCATTCGCCTCTACTGTCTCGCGAAGCAGCCCGGCGAAGGCATGAACCTCGCCAGCGTCCACCTCGATCTCGCGTTCGACCAGTTCTTCCGCGAAGGACAAATGGAGGCGTATCAGCGGTTGCTGCTCGACGTCATCAACGGCCGCCTTGCGCTGTTTGTGCGGCGCGATGAGCAGGAAGCCGCATGGCGTTGGGTCGAACCGATCCTGAACGAATGGAAGGCGTCGAACAAGCCGCCCAAGCCGTACGCATCGGGCACGTGGGGACCGGCTGCATCGAGCGCGATGCTGGCGCAGCACGGCACCTACTGGCTCGAAGAAGAGAATTGAATCACGGCGGCACGTCGTATTGAATGGAATATGACGTGCCGCCCGTAAGACCCACCGACGAACTGAACGGAATGGCGCCGGTATTACGAGGGCGCCTGCAGGTCATCCATCTTGCAGGCATCGCGTAAGAGCAGTACGGCAGATTCCGCAGATCACACAAAAAAGCAGCACGGAGGAGAAGTGATCGAGCTTCACGCTTTCGACGATCAACGCGCCCAATCCGACGCGTTGGCGAAAGCGGTCGGCGACGCGTTGCATGCGTCGCTCGCCGCACAGGCCGCCGGTTCCACCACCGCGCGCCCCGCAATGCTTGCAGTGTCCGGCGGCAGCAGTCCGCGCCCGTTCCTGCAGACGTTGTCCACGCAGACCTTCGACTGGGCGCGCATTGCCGTGACGCTGGTCGACGACCGCTGGGTGCCGGAGACGGACAGCGCGAGCAACTCGCAACTGGCGCACGCCACGCTGCTGCAGAACGCCGCGAAGGATGCGACCTTCTGGCCACTCGTGGACACCACGCAAGATCTGAACGCGCATGTCGCCGCGCTGAACGCCGATGCGCGCTTTAGCGCCGTGCCGGACGTCGCGATTCTCGGCATGGGCGAAGACGGCCACACCGCGTCGATCTTCGCCGACTCGCCCGAATGGGACCATGCGATCACGACGACTGAGCGCTTCGTTGCCGTGCATCCCGGCAGCGCGCCGCATGCGCGCGTGAGCTGGTCCATGTCCGCGTTGAAAGAAGTCAAGCACCTGTTCTTGCTGATCGCAGGACCGCGCAAGATGGACGTGCTCAATGCCGCGTCCGCTTCGCTACAAAAAAATGCCATCTCGCAGTTGGCAAACGACAAGGGAGTGAGACTCGATGTCTACTGGTGTGCAAACTAAGGCTGTTCCGGGCGCGGGCCAGCACGCCGATGGACCGAGGCTGCTGGCCGACATCGGCGGCACCAATGCGCGCTTCGCGCTGGAGACGAGCCCGGGCGAAATCGGCTCGGTGAAGGTCTATCCGTGCGCGGACTATCCGGGCGTTGCCGAAGTCATCAAGAAGTATCTGAAGGACACCAAGATCGGCCGCGTGAATCATGCGGCGATTGCGATTGCCAACCCGGTCGACGGCGATCAGGTGAGCATGACGAATCATGACTGGAGCTTTTCGATCGAAGCCACGCGTCGCGCGCTCGGTTTTGACACGCTGCTGGTGGTGAACGACTTTACCGCGCTGGCGATGGCACTGCCCGGGCTTACCGATCAGCAGCGCGTGCAGGTGGGCGGCGGCACGCGTCGGCCGAATAGCGTGATCGGCCTGCTCGGTCCGGGAACCGGCATGGGCGTGTCCGGCCTGATTCCCGCCGATGATCGCTGGATCGCGCTCGGCAGTGAAGGCGGTCACGCCACTTTCGCGCCGGCCGATGAACGCGAAGACATCGTGCTGCAATATGCGCGCAAGAAGTGGTCGCATGTGTCGTTCGAACGCGTGGCGGCGGGTCCTGGCATCGAAGTGATTTATCGCGCGCTCGCGGGACGCGACAAGAAGCGCGTGGCGGCTAACGTCGATACCGTCGAAGTCGTCAAGCGCGCGCTGGAAGGCGAGCCGCTGGCGGCCGAATCCGTCGATGTGTTCTGCGGCATTCTCGGCACCTTCGCGGGCAACATTGCGGTGACGCTTGGAGCGTTGGGCGGGATCTATATCGGCGGCGGTGTCGTGCCGCGGCTTGGCGAGTTCTTTTCACGTTCGTCGTTTCGTAAGCGCTTCGAGGCTAAAGGCCGGTTCGAGGCTTATCTGCAGAACGTGCCGACGTATGTGATTACCGCTGAATATCCCGCGTTTTTGGGCGTCTCGGCGATTCTTGCCGAGCAGTTGTCGAATCGCGCGGGCGGCAGTTCATCGGCGGTGTTCGAGCGGATTCGGCAGATGCGCGATGCGTTGACGCCCGCCGAGCGACGCGTGGCCGATCTCGCGCTGAATCATCCGCGGTCGATTATCAATGATCCTATTGTCGATATCGCGCGCAAGGCCGATGTGAGTCAGCCGACGGTGATCCGATTTTGTCGGTCGCTCGGGTGTCAGGGGTTGTCGGATTTCAAGCTGAAGCTGGCGACGGGTTTGACTGGCACGATTCCGGTGAGCCATAGCCAGGTGCATCTCGGCGATACGGCGACGGACTTCGGCGCAAAAGTGCTGGATAACACTGTGTCGGCGATCTTGCAGTTGCGCGAGCATTTGAATTTCGAGCAGGTCGAGCGGGCTATCGATCTTCTGAATGGCGCGCGGCGGATCGAGTTTTATGGGCTCGGGAATTCGAATATCGTCGCGCAGGATGCGCATTACAAGTTCTTCCGGTTTGGGATTCCTACGATTGCCTACGGCGATTTGTATATGCAGGCGGCGTCGGCGGCTTTGCTGGGGAAAGGTGATGTGATCGTCGCTGTGTCGAAGTCAGGGCGTGCGCCTGAGTTGCTGCGTGTTCTTGATGTCGCTATGCAGGCTGGGGCTAAGGTCATTGCTATTACTTCGAGCAATACGCCTTTGGCTAAGCGGGCGACGGTTGCGCTTGAGACTGATCATATCGAGATTCGCGAGTCGCAGTTGTCCATGATTTCGCGGATTTTGCATCTGGTTATGATTGATATTCTTGCTGTTGGGGTCGCTATTCGGCGCGCTGTGCCTAGCGCTGATGTCGCGGAGACGGTTGCCAAAGCCAGGCAAGGGGCTGATGATGATGCCAGTGCTGTGCTCGATTGGTTGAGTCATGGGGCGGCTTCTTCGGCACGGGATTGATGTTGGTTTGGCTGCGCCGCTGGGCTGGTTGCTGGGTTTGCGGTTTGTTGGCCTTTCCTTGCTTTGTTAGTGGTCTATTAGCGTTGCCCCTGTGCGGGGCGGCACCTACTTTTCTTTGCCGCCCTCCATGTCAGGCTAGTTGTCGCCTCACCCGAACCGATTAGTGTAAAGATGGGGGGCGGACAGCGAATGGAAGATGAAACGCTATTCAGCGGAAACCCGGGAGTGGGTAATCAAACAGATGATGCCGCCGTTTAATCGTGCGGTCGTTGAGCTGGCGGGAGCGACGGGCATCACCACGGTGACGCTACGGACCTGGCGGCAACATGCAAGGGATGCAGGGGTATTCATGCCGGGTAATGGCAGAACCAGCGATCAGTGGTCAAGCGCCGACAAGTTCAGGGTGGTGCTGGAGACGGCGTCGCTCAACGAGGCCGAGACCTCCCAGTACTGTCGCAGCAAGGGCATCTATCCGGAGCAGATCCGGCAGTGGCGCGAGGCGTGCGAGCAGGCCAACGTAGCGCCTGAAACAAAGCCAACGGCTGCCCAGCGCAATGAAGCAAAGGCCGCTCACAAACGCATCCGTGAGCTGGAGCGCCAGCTCAGGCGCAGCGATGCCGCGCGGGCGGAGGCAGCGGCGTTGCTGAACCTGCGAAAAAAAGCCGAAGCGATCTGGGGCAAGGAAGAGGAAGACTGATCAGCAGCCCGGATCGCGATGAAGCCATGCAGTTGATCGATGAAGCGGTACAGCATGGGGCACGCCGCTCGCGTGCATGCGAGCAGTTGGGGCTCAGCGTGCGCAGTGTCCAGCGCTGGCGCCTGTCGCCGCAGGACGGGCGCACCCAGGTGAAGCGTGCGGCACCGCCCAACAAGCTCAGTGAGGCCGAGCGTCAGGCCGTGCTCGACGCAGCCAACCGCCCGGGCTACGCGAGTCTGACGCCGCACCAGATTGTGCCGAAACTGGCGGATGAAGGGATTTATCTGGCATCCGAATCGACGTTTTACCGGGTGCTGAAAGCGGCAGGACAAAGCCAGCGTCGAGGCCGTGCGCGAGCCCCGCGACGACGCACGCTCACGACGCATTGTGCGCAGGGTCCGAATCAGGTGTGGTGCTGGGATATTACGTGGATGCCGACCACAGTCAGGGGCCGGTACTTCTACTGGTACATGATGAAGGACATCTACAGCCGCAAACTGGTGATGAACGAGGTCTGGGAGCAGGAGTCGGCCGAGCATGCGAGCGTCCTGCTGGCCAAGGGATGTTTGCGTGAAGGCCTCGCCGGGCGGCCGCTGGTGCTGCATTCGGATAACGGCAGTGCGATGAAAGGTGCCACCATGCGCGCGGCGATGATCGATCTCGGTGTGCAGCCTTCGTTCAGCCGGCCGCGCGTGAGCAACGACAACGCGTTTGCCGAGTCGCTATTCCGCACGGCAAAGTACTGTCCGTTGTGGCCCGAGCAGCCGTTCGACACGCTGGAGGCGGCTCGGGAATGGGTGCAGCGCTTCGTGCAGTGGTACAACGAAGAGCACTGCCACAGCGGCCTGAAGTATGTCAGCCCGGGCCAGCGGCATCGCGGCGAAGCCAACGACCTGCTGGCCCGACGGCGTGCGCTGTACCGCAGCGCGCGCATGCAAAACCCGGCGCGCTGGTCAGGGGCCATCCGCAACTGGCACCTGACAGACGCGGTCTATCTGAATCCGGAACGAACCTCGGCCTCAGCCAAAATGTACAGGCAGGCAGCGTAACGCGGTTCTGGCGACAACTACCTTGACACACACCGCCGGCAAAGAAAAGTAGGTGCCGCCCCGCACAGGGGCAACGCTAATAGACCACTAACAAAGCAAGGAAAGGCCCAAGCCCGACACCGAACAAGCCCAGCCCAGCCCCCCGCCAAAAACCCAAAAAAGCGATAATAGAAACCCCAAAGCGCCGCAGGCAAAAAAGCACACATCCCAATGATCATCCGCCCCCACCTCCATTGGTTCCGCATGCTGCTAGCCTGGCGAGGCTCAGTGCTCCCGCAGTTGCTTCCGCGGCTATTCCTGATCTTCTGCATCTCGATCATCGCGGTTGCAGCCCACGACCACCTACTCCCGATCTCGCTGAACCTGAACACCACAGCGCCCTTCTCGCTAATAGGCATCGCGCTAGCAGTCTTCCTGGGCTTCAGAAACAACGCCAGCTACGACCGCTGGTGGGAGGCCCGCAAACTCTGGGGCCAACTGCTGAACGAGTCACGCTCACTCATCCGCCAGACACTCACGTTGCCGACAAGGCAACTCCCACCAGAAGACATCAAAGAATTCTTCACAGCGCTCAGCGCCCTCCCGCACGCGCTGCGTCACCAACTCCGCAAGAGCGACCCGCGCGAAGACCTCGCCGCGCGCCTGCCGCCAGCCCTCTTCGACCGCGTCATAGCGTCGCGCTACAAACCCGCCACCTTGATGCTTTACCTCGGCGAATGGTTACAACGTCACGCGCAGGCAGGCGCAATCGATCCCATGGCGGTCATCGCCTTCGATCGGAATCTAAATGGAATCTCGGATGTGATCGGCGGATGCGAGCGCATCGTGTCGACGCCGCTGCCGTTCGCCTATTCGGTGATGATTCACCGTACGGTGTACTTCTTCTGCGCGTCCTTGCCGTTCGGACTGGTAGACAGCATCGGCATCTTCACGCCCATCTTCGCGGTCTTCGTGGCGTACACGTTCATGGCGCACGAAGCCATTGCGTCGCAGATCGAAGAACCTTTCGGCACCGATGACAACGACCTCGCACTCACCATGATGTCCGTAGTCATTGAAGACGCAATGCGCGATATGCTCGGCGAACCGGCTGTCCAGTTGCCGAACCCGGAAGCGGAAGGCTACATACTCAATTAAGCACCCTCGCGCCCGAAGCGCACCGCTCAGCTATTGCCGACCGTTTCCGACAAACGCTTGAGCGTCGCGACCCGCGCGCCGATGATATCGATTCGGCCGCGTTCATCGACCACCGGCGTCGTAGCGTTCAAATACGCAGTCCACGCCTTCTGCGCGCGCGTCAACGTCGGACGCGTATGCGCCGGCATCTTCGACTGCAAGCGTCGGTAATAGCGGTTCAGATCGAACATCGCATGCTCGCACTGTGCGTCCGCACTGCACGCACGCACCCGGCGCGGCGGATCGCCGCCGGCGCTCGCCTTCGCCACCGCGCTGCGCAGCGCGAGCGCGCGATCACGCACCGGCTGCAACTGCAAATCGGCTTCGGCAAGCACGTACATCGAGCCGCGCGTCGTGGCGAACACGGCCGCGAGCAACTGCTTCTCCGCATCGCGTGACGCCTGCCAACTCGCCTGGCTCTTTTCCCACTGCTTGCGCTGCGCGGGCGGCAACTTCTGCTGAAGCTGCTGCCACGCGTTGTCCAACGCGGTCTTCCAGCCGATCCGCGCATTGTCCATGCACTGCACTTGCCCCGTCGTCGACGACATGTCGCTGCGCGCAAGGCACGTACGCATCGACGCATCGATCGGATCGGCGGCGGCGACTTCGGCATGCGCCGGCAACGACACCGCACCGAACATCGCCGCCGAAGCCAGCGCCAATGCGACGAACGCGCGACGCGCGACGCGAACGCCGGCGCCGACACCGGCCGCCAACAGGGACGTCACCCGCAACATCATCAGCCGCGAACGCAATCGACGAAGTATTCGATGCGCCCATTGATCGTTTCGCCGACGAGCCCATGGATATCCGTATGGAAACCCGGGAAACGCTCATTAAATTCGCGCGCGAAACGCAGATAGTTGACGATGGTCTTGTTGAATCGCTCGCCCGGAATCAGCAGCGGAATGCCCGGCGGATACGGCGTCAACAGAATCGACGTGACACGGCCTTCGAGTTCGTCGATAGGCACGCGGTCGATCTCGCGGTGCGCGAGCTTGGCGAACGCATCCGACGGCTTCATGGCCGGCTCCATGCTCGACAGGTACATCTCGGTGGTCAGACGCGCAATGTCGTTCGCGCGGTAGACGCTGTGAATCTGCTGGCACAGATCGCGCAGGCCGACCCGCTCGTACATCGGATGATGCGAGACGAACTCCGGCAGCACACGCCACAGCGGCTGGTTGTTATCGTAGTCGTCCTTGAACTGCTGGAGTTCGGTGACCATCGAGTTCCAGCGGCCCTTGGTGATGCCGATCGTGAACATGATGAAGAACGAATACAGCCCGGTCTTCTCGACGATGATGCCGTGCTCCGCCAGATACTTCGTGACGATCGCAGCCGGAATGCCGGTCTCGCCGAAGCCGCCGTCCATGTCCAGACCCGGCGTGACGATGGTCGCCTTGATCGGGTCGAGCATGTTGAAGTTGTCGGCGAGCGGGCCGAAGCCGTGCCACTTGTCGTTCGGGCGCAGCATCCAGTCTTCGCGCGAACCGATGCCTTCTTCGGCGAACTGGTCCGGGCCCCAAACCTTGAAGAACCAGTCGTCTCCGTATTCGGCGTCGACCTTGATCATGGCGCGGCGGAAATCGAGCGCTTCGGCAATCGATTCTTCCACCAGCGCGGGGCCGCCCGGCGCTTCCATCATGGCCGCGGCCACGTCGCACGAGGCGATGATCGCGTACTGCGGGCTGGTCGACGTGTGCATCAGATACGCTTCATTGAAGCGATGCTTGTCGAAGCGGCTGTTCTTCGAATCCTGCACGACGATCTGCGAAGCCTGCGAAATGCCGGCCAGCAGCTTGTGCGTGGAGTGCGTGGCGAACACCAGCGCGCCGATGCGCGGACGACCCGCGCCGATCGCGTGCATGTCCTGATAGAACTCGTGGAATTCGGCGTGCGGCAGCCAGGCTTCGTCGAAGTGCAATGTGTCGAGCCAGTCGCCCAGCATTTCCTTGATCATCTCGACGTTGTAAATCACGCCGTCGTACGTGCTCTGCGTGATGGTCAGAATGCGCGGCTTGAGGTCCGGATTCTTCGCAAGCGCTTCGCGGGCGAACGGGTTCGCGAGAATCTTCTTCTTGATATTTTCCGGTTCGAACTCGCTGCGCGGAATCGGTCCGATGATGCCGAAGTTGTTGCGCGTGGGCGTGAGGAACACCGGAATCGCGCCGGTCATGGTGATCGCGTGCAGGATCGACTTGTGGCAGTTGCGGTCCACCAGCACGATGTCGCCCGGCGCAACCGTGCCGTGCCAGACGATCTTGTTCGACGTGGACGTGCCGTTGGTCACGAAGAACACGTGGTCCGCGCTGAAGATGCGCGCGGCGTTGCGTTCGGAAGCCGCCACCGGACCGGTGTGATCGAGCAACTGGCCGAGTTCGTCGACGGCATTGCACACGTCCGCGCGCAGCATGTTCTCGCCGAAGAACTGATGGAACATCTGGCCGAGCGGGCTCTTAAGAAACGCTACGCCGCCCGAATGGCCCGGACAGTGCCACGAGTACGAGCCTTCGTCCGCGTACTGCACCAGTTCCTTGAAGAACGGCGGCGCGAGCGAATCCAGATACACCTTGGTCTCGCGGATGATATGGCGCGCGACGAACTCCGGCGTGTCCTCGAACATGTGGATGAAGCCGTGCAGTTCGCGCAGGATGTCGTTCGGCAAGTGGCGCGAGGTGCGCGTTTCGCCGTACAGGAAGATCGGAATGTCGGCGTTGCGGCGGCGCACTTCGGTCACGAACGCGCGCAGCGCGACGATCGCGGCGGCCAGCTCCGGCGTCTCGCCTTCCACCACCACGTTATCGACGTACGGCAGCAGCTCGTCGTCGTCGATCGAGAGGATGAAGCACGACGCGCGGCTCGACTGCTGCGCGAACGACGTCAGATCGCCGTAGCTCGTCAACCCGAGCACTTCCGCGCCTTCTTTCTCGATGGCTTCGGCTAAGGCCCGGATGCCGGAACCCGAGATGTTCTCGGAGCGGAAATCTTCGTCGATGATGACGACGGGAAAACGAAACTTCATGGGCGATTCTCCAAAAAGAACGACCGCTGCATTCTGAAAATTGCAGCGGTCACCCGAATAGCTGGTGGGTCAATACGCTGCCGACGTCACGTCCTGGGCAACGTGACGCCGTGCTGACCTTGATATTTGCCGCCGCGATCCGCGTACGACGTTTCACAAATCTCGTCGCTTTCGAAAAACAGCACTTGAGCGACGCCTTCGTTCGCGTAGATTTTCGCAGGCAAAGGTGTCGTATTCGAGAATTCGAGCGTGACGTGCCCTTCCCATTCCGGCTCGAACGGCGTCACGTTGACGATGATCCCGCAACGCGCATACGTGGACTTGCCGAGACACACGGTCAGGACGCTGCGCGGAATGCGGAAATACTCCACCGTGCGCGCGAGCGCGAACGAATTCGGCGGGATGATGCAGACATCGCCCTTGAAGTCGACAAACGACTTCTCGTCGAAGTTCTTCGGATCGACGATGGTCGAGTTGATGTTCGTGAAGATCTTGAATTCGTCGGCGCAGCGGATGTCGTAGCCGTAGCTCGACGTGCCGTAGCTGACAATCTTCCGGCCGTCTTCGGAGACGCGGACCTGATCGGGCGCGAACGGCTCGATCATGTTGTGTGACGCGGCCATGCGCCGGATCCACTTGTCGGATTTGATAGTCATAGGTGAACGCTGCTCGACGTGAATGACAGAGGTGTGACGGATAACAACCCGGTAACGGCCGGGTCACTTTTGACTTACTGCGCGCCTGCTTTGCGCTGACTTCGCGGGCGGGCAAGGCGGCGTGCCGTTCAGGCGCCCTACGCTCGCTCTGCTGACTGTCCCGCCTATGCATGCGGCAGGACAGGCGCTCCGGCGAGGCAGCCGAGCGAAAGGCGCTTATTTTACGCGATCGTGAGAATGCTGCCGCAGGTTGGGTTCAGGAGCGGCCCGACGCCAGCCTCAAGGCCGCCCGGCTGAACGCTGGCAGCGTGCGCCCCGCCCTCAATTACGCAGCGTGCCCAACGCTCATTGGCGAATCAATCCGCAGGCGAGCGCGGGGCCCGCGCCATGCTGCGGATAGGCGTACGGATCGGTCGCGTCGTGGTGCAGCAGAACCGCCCGCTGCAACACTGAACGGATGCCGTCGAGCGAGACGTCCGGTGCGACGATGAAGCCCGTGGCCACGCCGTTCGCGTCCGCGTGAATATTGCCGAGGTCGCCCTCGACGCGCGCGCCCGATTTCAGACGCTCGGCGGCCGGCGAGAACACCTGGCCGGCGCTGGAGCCGTCGGCGGCATTGCAGTCGCCGCGCTCGTGCACTTGCAACGCGTGGTCGCTATTGGGCGGCATGCCCGCGAGGTTGTAGGTGACCTGCACGCCGTCCGAGCGCTCGATGAACGTGACGAGACCGCGCGCCTGATTGCCCACGGTGGGCAGCAACTGCGCGTCCGCACGTTTTTCCTGTGGTCTCAGGAACGCGCTACAGCCGCATAACAGCACACTGCTGGCAGCCAGGACGATGAACGCATGCACCGCCTGCCCGTCGATTCGTTTTCCCATGCGATCCTCTTGCCGGCCTGGTAGCCGCCCCTGCGGCCGCCGAGCCGAACTTGTGAAGTCGACATGATACCGCGAGACCAGGCGAAAACAGACGCCTTGGCCCCTTGTCCGAACGGCTGGCCAAGAGTGGCCCCCAAAACCTGTCGGTTCACGCCAGCCTCTCCCGCAGAGGGTGCGGAAACTTGGGGCGCCTGGCGGTCTCTCAGGTGTTCTGGACCACGATATTGGGAAACTTCGAGGTCATGTCGCGAGCGCGTTCGGCGATATGGACCGCCACCTTGCGCGCGATCGAGCGGTAGATCTCCGCGATGCGTCCCTGTGGGTCGGCCACCACGGTCGGTTTGCCCGAGTCGGCCTGCTCGCGGATCGCGATGTCGAGCGGCAGGCTGCCGAGCACGTCGACGCCATATTCCTTGCCCATCCGCTCCCCGCCGCCGGCGCCGAAGATATGCTCTTCGTGGCCGCAATTCGAGCAGATATGCATACCCATGTTCTCGACGATGCCGAGGATCGGAATGCCGACCTTCTCGAACATCTTGAGGCCCTTCTTCGCGTCGAGCAGCGCGATGTCCTGCGGCGTGGTGACGATCACGGCGCCCGTCACCGGCACGCGTTGCGACAACGTTAGTTGAATGTCGCCGGTGCCCGGCGGCATGTCGACGATCAGGTAGTCGAGATCGTGCCAGTTGGTCTGCCGCAGCAGTTGTTCCAATGCTGAAGTGGCCATCGGGCCGCGCCAGACCATCGGGTTGTCCTGCTCGATCAGGAAGCCGATCGAGTTGGCCTGCAAGCCGTGACCGGTCATCGGGTTCATCGACTTCTCGTCCGGCGATTCGGGGCGGCCGACGATGCCGAGCATCATCGGCAACGACGGGCCGTAGATGTCCGCGTCGAGGATACCGACCGACGCGCCTTCGCTCGCCAGCGCCAGCGCGAGATTCACTGCAGTCGTGCTCTTGCCGACACCCCCCTTGCCCGACGCCACCGCGACGATGTTTTTGACGTTCGGCAACAGTTTCACGCCACGCTGCACGGTATGCGCGGCGATCTGCTGCGACACCTGGACACGCGCGTCGGCCACGCCCGGCACGGCGCGCAGGGCATCGGAGAATTGCGCGCGGATGGCGTCGAACTGGCGCATGGCCGGATAGCCGAGTACCACGTCGACGCTAACCGTGTCACCCTGCACCGCGACGTTCTTGATGTTCTTGGCGGCCGCATACGGCCGGCCGGTGTTGGGGTCAGCGACGGCCGCGAGGGCAGCGTCGACCAAAGCCCGATCGATACTCATTGACACTCCGTGGGGAACACCTGCGGCGCAGCGGAATCGAAAGCTCGGCCACGCGCCGGAATTTGAAAGAAATTGTTAGACAGCATTGCGAAAACCAGGCGTGCCGGGCACCCTTCGGGCACGCGGGACGTCGTGGGGCCGCATCGCTTCGTGTTTCAGTCATTATTGTAGTGGCTGGCGCCAAGCCGTGCCGGAAGACCCTTTTTTACTGTCGGACCGAGGCTGAGCAAGGTGCAAGACTTTTCCTATGGGCGAGCCAGCGGCTTTACTGCCGTCATGTTCGCCGTATAAATTTGCCGCAAGTCGCCACCTTGCTTGCCTGACTCGCTTCACTCAAGAGGAATCAAAAATGAATGCAAAAATCATGACTCGCCTGGCAGTCTTTGCCGTTGCCGGTTCATTGCTGGCGGGTTGCGCTACCGAACAGGGCACCAATACGGCTGTTGGTACGGGCGTGGGCGCCGGCACGGGTGCTGCGCTGGGCGCGATCTTCGGCGGCGGTAAGGGCGCGGCGATCGGCGCGGGCGTTGGCGCGGCCGTAGGCGGCGTCACCGGCTACAACTGGCAAGCCATTCACAACAAGCTGTCGGGCGCCACCAAGGGCACCGGCACGCAGATCACCGAACAGCCGGACGGCTCGCTCAAGCTGAACATTCCGAGCTCGGTGACGTTCGACACCAACAGCTATGCAGTCAAGCCGTCGTTCGCGCCGGTGCTGGACCAACTGGCGCAAACCATGCAGCAGAATCCGGAACTGATCGCTCAGGTAGTCGGCCACACGGATAGCACGGGCCAGCCGGCGTACAACCAGACGCTGTCGGTCAACCGCGCGGAAAGCGTGACGGGCTATCTGGGCCAACGCGGCGTCGCGCCGCAGCGCCTGTCGGCACAAGGCCTGGGCCAGACCCAGCCGATCGCCGACAACAACACCGAAGCCGGCCGTGCCGCGAACCGCCGCGTGGAAATCTATCTGCGCGCCACGGCTCAGCACGCCCCGCAATAAGGACGAGAGTTCGGGAGATTGAGGAAGCCGGTCGCCGGAGCTGCATCGCCGGCGATCGTTACGCTTTAGCACGCCGTGGAAGGCGGAGGAAAAGGAATCTCGCACGGGAACGAAAAAAATTTCGAACTCTGCCGAAAATCCGCTGTCTGTCTTTACGGTACGTGGCTGGCGATGCCGCCGCGTCACCATTCTCCTCTTGTCGTTGTTGCTCCGGGGTTAATAGCCCCGGTTTTTTTTGGGCGCTCGGTTTACGCCCCCAGGAAGTTTCCTCGGCGGACCTTCCCCAGCTCGCAACGACTCAGGCCGCGCCCCAAGCGGCCCGCCCCGCGCCGGGCGCCTGCCCTGCTAGAATCAACCTTTCGTCCCACCGCAGGCTCCCACCATCCTTATGTCAGCACCCGCAACCGATCTCTCCGCAGGCGCGCCGTCAGGCCGTCGCCAGATTCTCGTCACGTCGGCCCTTCCGTATGCGAACGGGCAAATCCATATTGGCCATCTGGTCGAATATATCCAGACGGACATCTGGGTCCGGACGTTGCGAATGCACGGACACGAGGTCTATTACGTGGGCGCCGACGACACGCACGGCACGCCCGTCATGTTGCGCGCGGAGAAAGAAAGTCTCACGCCGAAGCAACTGATCGACCGCGTCTGGCAGGAACACAAGCGCGACTTCGACAGCTTCGGAATTTCGTTCGACAATTACTACTCGACCGACTCTGAAGAGAACCGCGTTCTCAGCGAAAACGTCTATCTGGCGCTCAAGGAAGCGGGCCTGATCGAGGCGCGCGACATCGAACAGGCGTATGACCCGGTCAAGGAAATGTTCCTGCCGGATCGCTTCATCAAGGGCGAATGCCCGAAATGCGGCGCCAAAGACCAGTACGGCGACAGCTGCGAAGTATGCGGCTCGACTTACTTGCCCACCGAGCTGATCAATCCGTATTCGGTCGTCTCGGGCGCCACGCCGATTCGCAAGAGGTCGACGCACTATTTCTTCCGCCTCTCCGATCCGCGTTGCGAGAATTTCCTGCGCGCGTGGGTGGGCGGTCTGGCGCAGCCGGAAGCCACCAACAAGATGCGCGAGTGGCTCGGCGACGCTGGCGAAGCCAAGCTCGCCGACTGGGACATTTCGCGCGACGCACCGTATTTCGGCTTCGAGATTCCGGGCGCGCCGGGCAAGTATTTCTACGTGTGGCTGGACGCGCCGGTCGGCTACTACGCGAGCTTCAAGAACCTCGCCGAAAAACGCGGCCTCGACTTCGACGCGTGGGTTCGCAAGGGTTCGACGGCCGAGCAGTATCACTTCATCGGCAAAGACATTCTGTATTTCCACACGCTGTTCTGGCCGGCCATGCTCGAGTTTTCGGGCCATCGCACGCCGACCAACGTGTTCGCGCACGGCTTCCTGACCGTGGACGGCGCGAAGATGTCGAAGTCGCGCGGCACCTTCATCACCGCGCAGAGCGTGATCGACACGGGGCTGAATCCGGAATGGTTGCGCTACTACTTCGCGGCCAAGCTGAACAGCACGATGGAAGACCTCGACCTGAACCTCGACGACTTCCAGGCGCGCGTGAACAGCGATCTGGTCGGCAAGTACGTGAACATCGCGAGCCGCGCCGCCGGCTTCCTGATCAAGCGCTTCGACGGCCGCGTGCAGGACAGCGCGATGCAGCATCCGCTGCTCGCTTCGCTGCGCGCCGCCGTGCCGCAAATCGCCGCGAACTACGAAGCCCGCGAGTACAACCGTGCGCTGCGTCAGACCATGGATCTGGCCGACGCCGTGAACGCGTACGTGGACACCGCCAAGCCGTGGGATCAGGCCAAAGACCCGGCGAACGGCGTCGCGCTGCATGAAACCTGCAGCGTGAGCATTGAGGCGTTCCGTCTGCTGTCGCTGGCGCTCAAGCCGGTGCTGCCGAAGCTCGCCGAAGCGGTCGAAGCCTTCCTCGGCATCGAACCGCTGGTGTGGGCCGACGCCAACGTGCCGCTCAGCTCCACGCGCCCGATCAATGCGTACAAGCATCTGATGACGCGCGTCGATCCGAAGCAGATCGAAGCGCTGATCGTCGCCAATCGCGACTCGTTGCAAGCCACGCCGGAAGCGGCCGCGCCGGCCGATGCCAAAGGCAAGTCGAAGGCAGCGAAAGCAGCCGCCGCCGACAAGGACGAAACACCCGGCATCATCTCGATCGACGACTTCGCGAAGATCGATTTGCGCATTGCGAAGATCGTCGACTGCAAGGCGGTGGAAGGTTCGGACAAACTGCTGCAACTCACGCTCGACGTCGGCGACGAGAAAACTCGCAACGTGTTTTCGGGCATCAAGTCGGCGTATCAGCCGGAGCAACTGATCGGCAAGCTGACGGTGATGGTCGCTAACCTCGCGCCGCGCAAGATGAAGTTCGGCTTGTCTGAAGGTATGGTGCTGGCCGCCTCCGCCACCGACGAAAAGGCGGAACCGGGCCTGTATGTGCTCGAACCGGATAGCGGCGCGAAGCCGGGTATGCGCGTGAAGTAAAGCGCGCGGCGTCTCACGCTGCAAGCACGCATAAAAAAACGGCACGCCCCGAAAAGGCGTGCCGTTTTTTCTGGCACTCGGCGCGACGATTCGAGCCCCGCCGATCAGCCCATCACCACCGGATCCGGTCGAAGCGCCGCGTGTAAAACAGTTCGACACCGGTGAACGTGCCGCCGTAAGCCCCGACCGACCAGTACCGCGTCAGGTTGACCGTCGCCTTGATCGCATTGCTCGCCGACTGCAGCCCCTGTTCGTAGCCGATCACGAGCCACTCGTTGATCGCCTTCGACACCATCACCACTTGCGGGTCGGTCAAGCCGACTTCGCTTTGTCCGACCGAAAATTCGTCAAGCCCGAACGTCTGCGCGATCCGCTTGCCGCTCGCGCTGCCGAGCAGTGCGAGCGCCGTCGTCATGGTGCTTTGCTGACCGAGGTTGTTACCCTGATCCGTGCCGTGGCCGAACAGCAGCCACGAGAGCTTTTCGTTGTCTGGCACGGACGGCTCGGACACCAGCTTCGCCGTCGGAAATTGAACCGTGCCTGTGACCTGCACGCCCGCCTCGACCTGCTGATTGCGGCGCATGGCCAGGATATTGATGCCGGGATTGGCCACCGGCCCGTTGAACGTGAAGAAGCCGTTCTCGATGTTGAGCTTGCGGCCGAACGCCGTGTAAGTCGAGCCCGGCGTGACGCGCACGTTCCCCACCGCGCGCAGCGGCAGATTCGGCGCGCTCATCGCGGTGATCGTGCCAGTCAGGCCCAGGTCGGCGCCCTGCCCGCGGAAACGGAAGTTGTTGCCGAGGCTGATGTCGATATTGGCGCGCGGCGCGAACGGACCGATCGGCTTGTTCGTGCCGGGCACGGGCCGCGGTCGCTCGCCCGCCACCGAACCGTCCGGGCGCACCACCACGACGTCGTCGCCGAGCTTCGGCGCGGACTGCTCCGGCATGTCGAACAACGCGTGATCGACCACGAATTTGCCGTTGATCGCCATGCCGCCCTGCGTGCCGGCGTTCGCGACGCTCGCGCTGCCCGACAGCGACAAGTTACGATCCGGCGCCGCGAACAGTTCGAGCTTGTCCGCGACGATGCTCGCGGTCAGATCCGGTTGATCGCCGTCCAGACGCACACGGCCGGTGGCGCGCAAGGTGCCGCTTGCGCCGTGAAATTCGACCTGCTGGAAGTCCACCAGATTGTGTGAAAGCGCGATGCGCACCACGCCGTCCTTCAACTGCACGCCCTGATCGACCATAGTCGCGGACAGGCCGTCGCCGAGCAGCGAGCCGGTCAGGTTCGGTTTGGCGACCGTGCCGCCGAGCGCGAGCTTGAGCGCGAGGTGGCCGTCGAGCAAATAGCTCGGACCGAACAGGCCGCCGGTCGTTTTCAGCGACGGCACGTTGGCGTTCACATCGCCGGTGAGCGCGCCGTCTTCGCTGACGGTCAGGAAGCCGTCGCGCATCACCAGCGTGGTGTGCGCGTCGGCGTCGATCACGCCGATGCGGCTCGCCTGCGCGTGCAAGGTGGCGTTGAGACGGTTGCCGCCGCTGAATTCGGCGCGCGCGGCGATATTTGAAATACCCAGAGAAGCGAGCCCCCGCCCGATTTCAACCGTGACGTCGCCGCTGCGACGCTGCAACTGGATGTGGCCGGTCGCCGTGCTGCCGAGCGCGAAGTCCCAGTCGCCGTCGAACACCAGATCGGTTTTGACGTGCGGCGGCTCGCCGGTAATCTCGCGCCGCAGGTCCTGCAGACGCGCGACTGAGATGCCGGTCAGACTGCCTGCCGACTGAACCTTGCCGTGATCGAAGGCAAAGGTTTTCAGGCTCAGCACCGCGCCTTCGAGCGTGAGCCGCGTCGTGCCGAGCGTCAGGCGGTCCGGCCCGGCGCTGACGGCGAGCGGCGACTCGAGATTCAACGCAGGTGTGCCGCGGTTCTGCAGGCGCGTGACGGTGCCGTCCCAGCGCGTACCGTCGCGCGCTTCGGTCAGCTTGCCGTTGGCGGCGAGCGTGAGATCGAGCGGACGGTCCTGCAGCTTGCCGGTGGCCGCGGCCTCGAGCGTGTGATTGGCGCGCGTGCCGGACAGACGCGCCGTGAGCGTACTCAGATCGACGCCGCCCGCGCTGAGATTGTGCGCGTCGGTGGTGAAGACGAGCGCGCCGTTCGCACCGTCGCGCAGTTCCGCGTGCCCTTCCGCATGGCCGATGCGGTTGCTGCTGAACACCACGCTGTCCGCCTTGTAGTTCAGCACGACGTTCGGATGCGCGAACGAGCCGGTGACGTCGCCATCGGCCGCGATGAGTCCCGCAAGACCGAAGCCGAGGCGCTCCAGTTCCGGCGCGTCGACGCGGAATTTCAGCCGGTCGCCCCGTGCGCCGAAGCTGCCTTGCAGATCCACCTGATTGCCCGCGACCGAGAGGTTTGCGCGGCTCGGCAGAATCCGCGAGCCCGCTAACTGGATCGTTCCGCCGCCGGTCAACGGCAGGCCGTCGTAGACGCTCGGTCCGAGCTTGAATTCGGCCTTGGTCGTGAAGACCGGGCCGAGCATGCCGGCCGCGGTGAGCGTGCCGGTCACGCGCGCCTCGATCTTGCGGGCAGGCGGGGCACCGCGTTTCTTCGGCGGCGGCGTTTTGCGCTCGACTACTTCGGTTTTGACAGCCGCCTTGGCGGTGTTTTTCACGGCGGCGGCGGCTTTGTCGGCGGGCGCCGCGGACTTTGCGCCGGCCGTGCTGCCCGCTTGCGCGGCGGCAGCCTGTGCGGTTTTGCCGTTTTTCGCGCGACTCGCCGCCGGTGCCGCTTCGGCTACCGGCTTGCGCGACGGCATCTGCGAAGTCAGCGTCAACGGATCGAAATCGGTCAGTTGCGCTTTCAGGTTGTAGGTGGAATTCGCGTCGTGCTTGAGCGCGCCGGACAGATCGATGCGGCCTTTACCCGACGTGATGCGCACGTCGTTGAAGCTCATGCGGGCGGGATCGAATGTCACTTTGCCTTGAGCGCGCAGCGCCGCTTTCGGGTCGGCGAGATCGAGGGTGAGGCTCTGCACGTCGTCGTTCAGGCGCACGCCGATGGGGCCGGAGAGCTGCGTGGGCCGCACCGTCGCTTGCAGCGCGTTCAGGTCGAGGTTGGCGACCTGTAGATCGAACTGTCCGCGCTTGCCGGATAGCGTACCGGCGCCGGTGAGCGTGGCATTCTTCACGAGCCGCACGTTCAGATTCGAGATGCGCTGCGCCTGGGCGTCGAGCCGCACGTCCGCGTTGGCGTCGATCAGCGGCAGCAGGTTCTGGTCGATCGCGCCGGGTTTGGCGTTGACGATCGAAACGTGGCCGGCGACTGCGAAAGTTGCGGCGGGTTGGGTGTTGCTTTTTCCGTTTGTGGCGGCATGCGTTTGTGTCGTGCTGGCGGCTTTACTTGCGTCCGCGACAGCGCTTTCGCTGGCAACGCGGCCGCTACCGACTGCACTTGAGGCAATGCGCCCGCTGGCGGTGTTGGCGGTGTTGGCGGTGTTGGCGGTGTTGGCGGTGTTGGCGGTGTTGGCGGTGTTGGCGGTGTTGGCGGTGTTCGTGGCATTACCAGTACTCTCCGAACTCGCGGCCTTTCTCACTGCCTCCGCCCCACTTGCAGCAACTGCCCCGCGCGCAGCGCCAGTCGCGCTCGCGGCACTCGCCCCGGCTACCCCACTCGCGCCCAGCACAACTTCCCCCGCCGCACCCTGCCCCACCGGCTGCAACTCCGCCCGCACGGCCAGATCGGCCAGCGGTGCACCGGGCGCAAAAGCCTGTGGGTTGATGTGGTCGAAGGTCAGCGTGGCGCGCTGTAGCGGCACGTCGCCGAACGGCGTAGCCTCGACCCGCGCATGACCGGCGAGCTTCATGCCGCTAGCATCGAGTTCCGCGATGAGATTCTCCAACGAGCCGCTCAGATGGCCGCCCACCTGCACCGCCTCGTCGTTCACCTTCCCCGAATAGCCGATGTCCCCACTCAACGGAAACGGCCGCACACCGTCGAGTTTGGCGGCCGCCGTCACCGCGCCGAACGGCGTGTCCAGCCGTTCGATCGCGGCCTCGTGATGGCGCCCGTCGCTGCGACCATGAAAGTCGAAGCGCGAGAATTCGGTCGTCGACGCGCCCTGACGCAGCAGCAGCTTGTCGACCTGGACGTCGCGGACGTCGAGTTGCATCGGCAAACGCAAGTCCCGCGGCAGCTTCACCGGCCCGCTGCTGCTCGACGACGAAGAACCGATACGCGCGTCCACCGTGCCGATATGCAGATAATCGATGGTGAATCGCCACGGTTCGCGCGCGAGCGCCCAATGGCCCGCCACACGGTCGATCTGAATATCGGTGCCGCTGCCGTCGAGGCTGCGCCAGCGTACTTGCCGCAATTGCAGGCCGTTGGCGAGCGCGCCGCGCTCCAGCGTGCCGCTCAGTTTGCCGCCCAGCAGCTTCACCGCCGCCTGCCACGCATAGGCGGTGCCGCGCTCGGTCGTCAGCGCGCCGTACAGCAAACCCACCCCCGACGCGAGCAACAGCACCAGCACGGCCACCATCCACGCGAACGTTTTCAGCAGCAACCGGCCGAGGCGGCGCCTGGGCGGCGGCGCCTCGGGTGGCGGCTGTTGTCCCGGCGGCTGTCCTGGCGGTTGAGCGCCGGGAGGCTGCACGGGAGGTTGAGTGGAAACGTCCGTGGTCATGCGTGGATCATGTGGAAGCAGGTTTTCATCAGAAAGCGATGCCCAGCGTCAGATACGGCCGCACGCTCTTGTTGCGAATTCCGTAGGCGACATCGACGTTGACCGGGCCGACCGGGCTGCGCCAGCGCGCCCCGACGCCGACGCCGGGATAAAAAACTTTTTCGCCCCATGTGTCGGTGGCGGTGCCGACGTCGAAGAACGCGGCCGCGCCCCAGTCGTGACTGAACCAATGCTGGTACTCGGCCGAGCCTGTGACGAGATACTTGGTGGGCAGCACCGAACCATCGACGCTGTTACCGATACTCTGATAACCATAGCCGCGCACCGAATTCGAGCCACCCGCGCGAAACAGCAGCGACGCCGGAATGCCGCTCGAAGGGCCGCTCGTGAACACGCCGCCGAGTTCGGCGCGAATCAGCACGAGGTCTTCCTTGCCGATCGGCAGATACTGCTGACCGCGCGCGTAGCCGCGAATGAAGGTCTGGTCGGTCAGCACGCCTTTGACCGCGAAACCCGCCTCGACGTGAATCAGGTTACCGCTGCGCGGAAACAACGGGTCGTCGGTATTGCGCCGGGTCCACGACCAGGCCGGCACCAGCGCGCGGCTCGTGGTCGGCGCCGCCGCGTTCTGATCGAGCCGATCCTGGTAGTACAGGAGCGAGTAGTTGTAGTCGATGAACTGCGAGGTCCGGGCCCGTTGCACACCGCCGCGGATACTGTAAATGCGCGTGTCGGATACGTCGGTCGTGGTGTAGGACGCCAGCACGCTATTGGTCCACGCACGCGGCCCCGGCGGCATGGCGAGCTGAATTTGCCCGTATTGCTGGATCTGGTCGACGCGACCCTGAATGGTGAACGGCCACGCTTTGCCGAACGTGTCGAGATATGAATAGGAACCCTGGACCAGCGGACCGTTGTCCGTCGAGTAGCCCACCCCGCCTCGAATGCTGTTGTACGGATATTCCGACACCTTCACGTGCACCGGCGTGTCGGCCGGCTTGGCCGGGTCGTTGTCCACGTCGATCGCGACGCTCGCGTAGTACGGCGTGTTCTGCAACTGCCGCTGCAATTCGGTGATGCGCTGAACATCGTAGATATCGCCCACCGAAATCGGGTTCACGTTGTCGACGATCTGTTCCGGATAGCGCCGCGTGCCCGATACGTCGAGCTTGCCCATCGTGAAGGTCGGCCCGCTGTCGTACGTGACCGACAGTTTCGCCTCGTGCGTGCGCGGATCGACTCGCGCCTCCGAGTGGTAAATCTTCGCGCCCAGATAGCGGCGCGCCTGCAAGGCCTTGAGCGACGCGTTTTTCGCATCGTCCCAATCGCCCTGCGAGAACGGATCGCCTTCGTGCAGCGAAAATGCGAAGCGCGCGGTGTTTTCCTGCTCCGGATCCTCGGTCAGCACCGGCCCGCGAAACGACAGCGAAATCGATGAGATGACGGTCTGCGGACCGGGATCGACGCTCACCGTGACGCGCTTCGCATTGTCGACGGTGCGCACGTCGGTGCGCACGACCGGCGTGAAATAGCCCTGCGTGGAGGCCAGATCTCGCACTTGCTGGGGCACGGCGGTGATCAGAAACTCGAACTGGTCGTCGCTGATGTCGGGGCGTTTGGCGAAACGCGCGATATCCAGGTGCGCTTCGAGCAGCTTGCGCAGCGAGCGCGGCGTCGCTTCGATGTCGACCTTGTAGCTGGCCGCCGCTTTCGCGGCATGGGCGTTGCCGGTTGCCAGCGTCAGCATGACGAGGCCGAATGCCAGCCACGTGCGCAGCCAGTGCCGTATGGACGTGCGATGCCCTGGCCCGAAACCGGCCTTGCCGCGCCGCAGCCGCGGCTTGTCGATCGCACACCCCGCCAAACAGGACCTCCGGCCGTGGTTAATGAATTTTGTCGCTCAGGCGCGCCGCAGCGGCCGAAGCACGCTATTTGACCACATCGGCGGGACACCGCGAGATCTCTAAAACAGCGTTCGCGGCGCGCCAGCCGCCAACGCGCCCGCCTTTGACGCACACCGCGCGACGCGGGTTCCAGCTATTTTCATGCACCGCCCGCCCGGCTCGGCCGCCGTTTTTCGACCCCGCGCCGCGCATGCGGTAAAATTATGGAATAGCAGCGGCACCGAGCGAAGCAACGCAAATGCGAGCAACGCAAATGCGCGCCGGGCAGCCGCCAATTCCCACACCACGGACGTCGAGCCATGTATCAATCGGACATTACCCAGTTCCTGAACCAGCTCAAGCAACAGAAACCCAATCTGGAAGCCGAACAACGCCGCGGCCGCGCGCTGCTGTGGGACAAACAGCCGATCGATCTGGATGAACGCGCCGAGGAGAAAGCCTCGCGTGTAGAACAGACGCCTTACTCGTACTATCAAAACTTCTAAGCGCGTGAGTCACGCCGACGAGGCCCACGGCGCGCCGCCGCCCCCCGCCGACGCCGCGCTCGCCGCGCCCGCCACCGATTCGACCCCGGACACCGTCGACGGCATTGCTTTTGCACGCCTGTACGGCGAGCCGCTCTTCAAGCTGCCGACGGACCTGTACATCCCGCCGGACGCGCTCGAGGTGTTTCTCGAAACGTTCGAAGGACCGCTGGATCTGTTGCTGTACCTGATCCGCAAGCAGAACTTCAACGTGCTCGACATCCCGATGGCGGACGTCACCGTGCAATACCTCGGCTACGTCGACCAGTTGCGCCAGACCAATCTGGAACTCGCGTCCGAGTATCTGCTGATGGCCGCGATGCTGATCGAGATCAAGTCGCGCATGCTGCTGCCGGTGAAGAAGGCCGACAGCGGCGACGAAGCCGAAGATCCGCGCGCCGAACTCGTGCGGCGCCTGCTCGAATACGAGCAGATGAAGCTTGCTGCACAGCGTATCGACCAGTTGCCGCAACTCGGGCGCGATTTCCTGCGCGCCGAGGTCTACATCGAGCAAAGCATCACGCCGCGTTTTCCGGACGTGAACAGCGAAGACCTGCGCGCCGCGTGGGCCGACGTGATCAAGCGCGCCAAGCTGGTCCAGCATCACAAGATTTCGCGCGAAGAGTTGTCGGTGCGCGAGCATATGAGCTCGATCCTGCGGCAGCTGCAGAACGCGCGCTTCATCGAATTCTGCGACCTGTTCGACACGAGCAAGGGCGTGCCGGTGGTGGTGGTGAATTTCATCGCCATGCTCGAACTGTGCCGCGAAACGCTCGTCGAAATCACCCAGGCGGAACCGTTCGCGCCGATTTATGTGCGCCTTGCCTATCTGCCCGCCTGAAGCGCTCGAACCGGGCGCAATTCCGCTCCGCGGGACAAGCTGCCTCTTTTGGGTGCGGCAGTCACGCAAATCCACTACAATCCGGCGCTCCGAACCTGTCATTACCAGTGAGGCGGCGGGCCACGCAACCCTAAAGGTTTTGCGTCCACCCTGTCTCGCGCCGTGCGAGGAAATCCCAGTCCGATCATGAAAGTCATCAGCTCGATCCATGAATTGCGCGACCAGTTGCGCGGCCAGAATCGCACTGCCTTTGTGCCGACGATGGGCAACCTGCACGAAGGCCATCTGTCGCTGATGCGTATTGCTCGCCAGCACGGCGATCCGGTAGTGGCCAGCATTTTCGTCAACCGGCTGCAGTTCGGTCCGAACGAGGATTTCGACAAATACCCGCGCACGATGGAAGCGGACATCGAAAAACTCCAGAAGGAAAACGTCTACGTGCTGTTCGCGCCGACGGAAAGGGATCTGTATCCGGAGCCGCAGGAGTATCGCGTGCATCCGCCGCACGATCTGGGCGATATCCTCGAAGGCGAATTCCGGCCCGGCTTCTTCCAGGGCGTATGCACGGTCGTGATGAAGCTGATGTCGTGCGTGCAGCCGCGCGTCGCCGTGTTCGGCAAGAAGGATTACCAGCAGTTGATGATCGTGCGCCGCATGTGCAACCAGTTCGCGCTGCCTACGGACATCATCGCCGCCGAAACCATTCGTGACACCGACGGTCTCGCGCTGAGTTCGCGCAATCGCTATCTGCAGGCCACCGAGCGCGCCGAAGCGCCGGAGCTGGCCGCTGAACTGAATCGCGTGCGCGATGCCGTGCTTTCCGGCGAGCGCGACTTCGCGAAAATCGAACAGGCGGCGATGGCGGCTTTGGCCGCGCGCGGCTGGCAGCCGGATTACATCGCGGTGCGGAAGCGCTCGGATCTGTTGCCGCCGGGTCCGCAAGACGCGAACGCGGAACTGGTCGTGCTGGCTGCCGCCAAGCTTGGCGCCACTCGTCTTATCGACAACCTCGAAATCTGAAGCCGTCTTAGACAACGTAGACACGGACAGGAAATCACACAGGATTGGTCATGCAACGCAACATGCTGAAGTCGAAGATCCACCGCGTCGCGGTCACGCACTGCGAGCTGCACTACGAAGGCTCGTGCGCGATCGACGAGGATTTGCTGGACGCGGCGAATATTGTCGAAAACGAGCGGATCGACATCTGGAACATCAACAACGGCGAGCGTTTCTCGACCTACGCGATCAAGGGTGAACGCGGCAGCGGCATGATTTCGCTGAACGGTTCGGCCGCGCGGCGCGCGCAACTGGGCGATCTGGTGATCATCGCGGCGTTCGCGGTAGTCGACGAGGCGGAACTGAAGGCCGGCTGGAAGCCGGACCTGGTATTCGTGGATGACAACAACAAGATCAAGGGCAGCCGCGATCACGTGCCGACGCAGAACTGGACCTGAACGCCCTGTAGCTCGCTTGAGCCTTCGTCTGCTCGCTGCGCAGAACGTCCCTTTGGGCGGGCTACGTCGTGGGGGCGTTAGGCTGGACCTGAGCCCTTGGTAGTCCACTGACGCGCGCGCCCCGCGCGAAGCGCCCAGGGATTTACAACGTGGGCTGCATCACCATGTAGCGGGCGGCACGGCCGCCTGCTCTGCCGCTTCATCCCTTCTTGCCGCTTCCGTTAGTCCATTCGATAATCGGCTGCCACTGCTCCAGATCCTTCTCCACACGGCTTTTCGCGACGTCCCACAGGGTCAGCCCGTGGGCCGCGAGTTGCACGTAATTCTGCGTGTCGCGCAAAAAGCCCAGCACCGGCAGCTTCAACCCCTCGACAAAACGATGCAGTTGCTCCGCCGAGCGCGTGCGCGCATCGACGCGCATGCCGACCACGCCGATTTCGATCGCGCCTTTCCTGACGGCCTTCTCCTTGGCCAGCCGCTCGAGGAATTCCTGGGTGGCGAGAATATCGAACATGGACGGCTGGAGCGGCACGATCACCTTGTCGGCCAGGTCGAGCGCGATACTCAGACGATTGCCGTGCAGCCCGGCCGGCGTGTCGATGACCGCGTGCTCCAGGCCTTTGGGCGGTTTGGCCGGCGCGTCCTGATTGACTTCCCAGGTTTCGATGGCCGGCAGCGTGTCGGGCCGCAACGACAGCCACGCGTGCGCGGACTGCTGTTTGTCCAGGTCCGCCAATGCGACCCATTCGCCGGCCGCGGCGAAATAGCCGGCCAGATTGGTCGACAGCGTGCTTTTACCCACGCCGCCCTTCGGATTCGCCACCACGATCACCGTCATGAATTCTCCCGGAAAGAAGGCTGGGCGCCGCCAGCCGGTTTGCCGCGTAGTTGCTCTGACATGCTCAAGTGTGCCCGGATTCGCGCCGGACTCGTGCCGGGTTCGGGCCCACCTCTGGATCCAGCCGTTGATAATATCGACAAATGCACTTTGGCCGAAGCCCCCAAACGGGTAAACGGCTGTGGTGCCCCGCCGATTTTTCCATCGAGGACCCGAATTTCATGAGCAAACTCCGCCCGGAATGCACCGTCGAACATCTCCACGAACGCCAGAAAGGCTCGTTGCCCGGCTTGCTGGGCGTGCATGTGCTGTCGCTGGAAGAAGGCGTCCTGACCGCGGAATTGACCGTGCGCAAGGAATTACTCGCGCCGAACGGCTTTTTGCATGCCGCCACCGTGATCGGTCTCGCCGACACCGCCTGCGGCTACGCCTGCCTCGCCCACTTGCCGGAGACGGCGCGCAATTTCACGACCATCGAGCTGAAAAGCAATTTTCTCGGCACGGCGACGGAGGGAACGATCCGCGCGGTCGCGACGGGCGTGCATCTTGGGCGCAGCACGCAAGTGTGGGACGCCACGGTCACCGATCCGAACGGCAAGACGATGGCGCTGTTTCGGTGTACGCAGATGGTGTTGTATTGATTGCATGAACGTGGCGCCACGCAGTGCGGCGCCATGAAAAAAGCACGCGGCCTTCCGGGCGCGTGCTTTTCATTACTGGGCCAGGCCGATCAGGCAGCCACCGCCCGAGGCGCCCTCGCCCCACGGAACGCCAGCGCCCCGCCGCCGAGCAGCGACTGCACCACTAACGTCACCGCCCAGAACGCCGGATATTCCCAGCCGCCGTTCGGCGACGCAAAACCCCAACCGTTATGCAGATGCTGCGACATCGCGCCGAGCATGAACGGCAGCAGCACCAGTGCGACCCAGCGGACCTGCACGCCGAGCAGCAGCGCGATGCCGCCGAACAGTTCGACGAACGCCGTCACATAGCCGAGCCAACCCGGCAAGCCGAGCGAAACGAAGAACTGCGCCGTGCCGGGCAGCGTGAAGACGAAGATCTTCTGCAGACTGTGAGCGAGATACAGCACGCCCAAGGCGACGCGAAGAAGTAGAGCGGCCAGATCGGCGGAGCGGTTCGAGTTCATGACGAGATCCTTGAGAGAGGGACAGCCCGGAAGCGGCCGTCGATATCGGAACTCTATTCGAACCCTATGAGGTGAAAAACCGCCTTACAGGCTTTGATTATTTCTCAACAGGATTTAATCGCCCGCCGCACGCTTGGCGCCGGATCACCCAATCGCCGCAAACAATTTCGGCAGATCGAGATGCTCCGCCAGCGTATCCGCGAGCCGTTCCAGCGACGCTTCGCGCAACGCCGGATAGTCGATTTCCTCGGCATCGCTCAAACCCGCCCAAGCGAGCAACGCGGCGCACGCGGCCGGTGTGTCAAACAACCCGTGGACGTAAGTCGCGAGAATCTGGCCGTCGGCGGAAATCGCGCCATCGGGATGCGCCGCCTGGGCATCGCCCAGGCGCAGCGCGGGCGTGTCGAGCGCCGGGCCGCGCGTCTCGCCCATATGGATCTCGTAGCCGGCCACTTCGGGCGCGCCCGGCAACGCGAGGTGTCCGGTGACATTCTTGAGCGTCTTGTCGCGCGTGAGCACCGTCGAGTAATCGAGCCAGCCCAGTCCCGCCGACGTCCCCGGCGCGCCCTCCACGCCATGCGGATCGGCCACTTCGCGCCCGAGCATCTGCATGCCGCCGCAAATGCCGATCACGCGGCCGCCATAACGCAAATGCTTTTGCAGCACCGCGTCCCAGCCTTGCGCGCGCAAAAACGCCAGGTCGCCGGGCACGTTCTTCGAGCCCGGCAAAATGATCAGATCAGCCGGGGGCGGTGGTGTGCCGCTGCGCACGTAGTGAAAATCGACCTGCGGATGCGCGCGCAGCGCGTCGAAATCCGTGTGATTGCTGATGTGCGGCAGCACCGGCACGACCACCCGCAACATGCGCCCCGCGCCGCCGCTGTGCGCCGCGCGCAATTCGGGCGGCAGCATATCTTCGGCGTCGAGCGTCAGGCCGTGCAGATAGGGAACGACGCCGAGCACCGGCTTGCCGGTCTTCGCTTCGAGCCAGTCCAAGCCGGGCTTCAGCAAACTGACGTCGCCGCGAAAGCGGTTGATGATGAAACCGCGCACCCGCGCCTGCTCGCTCTCCGACAAACACGCGAGCGTGCCCGTCAAATGGGCGAACACGCCGCCGCGGTCGATATCGGCCACCAGCACGACCGGACAATCGACCGCTTCCGCGAAACCCATGTTGGCGATATCGCGATCGCGCAGATTAATTTCGGCGGGGCTGCCCGCGCCTTCAACGAAAATCGTCTCGTACGCCGCCTGCAGACGCGCATACGATTCCAGCACCGCTTCGAACGCGACGGGCTTGTAGTCGTGATACGCCCGCGCGTCGAGATTCATGCGCGCCTTGCCGTGGATGATCACTTGCGCGCCGCGGTCGCTGGTCGGCTTGAGCAGCACCGGATTCAGATCCGTGTGCGCGGCAATGCCGGCGGCGATCGCCTGCAAAGCCTGAGCGCGGCCAATCTCGCCGCCATCCACTGTCACCGCGCTGTTGAGCGCCATGTTTTGCGGCTTGAACGGCGCGACCCGCACCCCGGCGCGGCGCGCGAGGCGGCACAAACCGGCGACCAGCGTGCTCTTGCCGGCATCGGACGTGGTGCCCTGAATCATCAGCGTGCCGCGTGGCACGGGTACGGCGTCAGGCGGGGTCGAAGTGGTGGTCACGGAATCTCGGGCTTGGCAGTGAACAGTGAATCAATCAGGTTAATCAGTGAAGCAAGCGGCAACGCCGCGTTGACGCAGCGACGGTGTGTGCGGTGTGTGGAACGCGGCTAACGCATGGAACTCGTTTCGCGTCGTTCGCGTCGTCCGCGTCGTTCGCGTCGTTCGCGCCGAGCCCGTCAAACGCGGCATTATCCCATCGCGCCGGGCCACGCTGCACGCCGGTACAATCACGCGATGACTCCCCGCGACCTTACCTTCATACTCGGCGGCGCCCGTTCGGGCAAGAGCGTGCACGCCGAACAGCTTGCCGCCGACAGCGCCCTGCCCGTCACCTACATCGCCACCGCGCGCGTGACGGATGACGTCGAATTCCGCGCGCGCATCGCGCATCATCGCGAACGGCGTCCGGCGCATTGGCAACTGTTCGAAGCGGGCGTCGATCTCGCCGGCGCCGTGACGCAAAACGACGCGTCCGGCCACTGCATCCTGATCGATTGCTTGACGCTGTGGCTCGCCAATCTGCTGTGTCCGCCGGAAGGCGACGCTCTGCCGCTCGATCGCTATCACGCGCACGTCGCCGCGCTCGAAGCGGCGCTCGTCAACGCCAAAGGCAAGCTCCTCGTGGTCAGCAACGAAATCGGCCTGGGCGTGGTGCCGCTCGGCGCGGCCACGCGTCTTTACGTCGATGAACTCGGCCGACTCAATCAGCGTATCGCCGCATTGAGCACCGAGTCCACGATGATGGTCGCCGGTTTGCCGCTCGCGCTGAAAACCGCGAGCCACGTGTGATGCTCTCGCTCCCGCTTCTCGTGACGCTGACCGCTGCGGGCGTCGTCGTCGACCGATGGTTCGGCGAGCCGCGCGCGGCGCATCCGCTGGTGGGCTTCGGCAAATGGGCGATGCGTCTCGAAACGCGCTACAACACCGGCCGGCGCTTGCGGCTCAAAGGTCTGCTGGCGTGGTCGCTGGCCGTCATGCCGCCGGTGCTGATCGCATGGTGTCTGGTCGCCGTGCTGCCGTTTTACGCGGCCTGCGTGGTGCATGTGCTGCTGCTGTGGTTCGCGCTCGGCGCGCGCAGTCTGCACGAGCACATCGCGCCGATCGCGCTGGCGTTGGCGCAGCGCGATCTTCCGCAAGCGCGTTTGCTGACCGCACGCATCGTCTCGCGCGAAACTGCGGATGCCGACGAAGGTGCGTTATCGCGCGCCGCCGTCGAGTCAGCGCTCGAAAACGGCAACGACGCGATCTTCGGCGCGCTGTTCTGGTTCGCCATCGCGGGCGGTCCGGGCGCGCTCGCGTTCCGCCTCGCCAACACACTCGACGCAATGTGGGGTTATCGCACGCCACGCTATTTGCGCTACGGCTGGGCCGCCGCGCGTATCGACGACGTGCTCAACTGGATTCCCGCACGTCTGACCGCCGCCAGCTATGCACTCCTCGGCGACACGCGCACCGCGTGGCGCTGCTGGCGCGAGCAGGCGCCACGGTGGGACAGCCCGAACGCCGGGCCGGTGATGGCTTCTGGCGCGGGCAGTCTGAACGTGCTGATCGGCGGACCGGCGGTGTATCACGGCGCGCTGGAACACAGGCCGACACTCGGCTTCGGGCATACCGCGAAAGCCAGCCATGTGACCGCCGCATTGATGCTGGTCGAGCGCACGGTCATTCTGTGGCTCGCGGTGCTGATCGTGCTGGCGTTGTTGAGCGTGCCGTTTCATGGTTGATTCAGTGAGCGGCCACGTGGACGAAACCCACGCCGCGATAGAGGCGATCGTGCACGGCGGCAATCTGCACGAAGCGGCCAGACGGTATGACATTCCGTACGCGCAGTGGCTCGATCTGTCGACGGGTATCAATCCGCACGGCTATCCGGTCCCGCCGGTCCCCGCCGATGCATGGCGTCGCCTGCCCGACGACGGCGACGATTTCGCCGCCTGCGCCGCGCGCTATTACGGCGCGCCCGATGCGGCACATGTGCTGCCCGTCGCGGGCAGCCAGGCGGCGATTCGCGCGCTTCCCGCGCTGCTGCCGCGCGCATGCGTCGGCATCGCGCCACTCACATATAGCGAATACGCGCCTGCATTCGAACGCAGCGGCCATGAAGTGATGCCGCTCGATGCCGCCTGGGAAACATTGCCCGAAGCGCTCATGCATGTGGTCGTCGTGAATCCGAACAATCCGACCGCCGCGCATCTGAGCGCCGCCAGGCTGCTGCACTGGCAGGCGCAGTTGAGCGCGCGCGGCGGCACGCTGCTGGTCGATGAAGCCTTCGCCGATACGATGCCGTCGGCGTCGCTCGCGGCGAGCACGCATCGCGAAGGCTTGATCGTGTTGCGCTCGCCGGGGAAATTCTTCGGCCTCGCCGGCGTGCGCGCGGGGTTCGTACTCGGCGTGCCTGCTTTGCTTCACAGTTTGCGCGTCACGCTCGGCGCGTGGACGGTCAGTGGTCCAGGCCGCCACGCCGTCAAAGCCGCATTCGCCGACGAGGCCTGGCAACGGAATATGCGCACACGACTCGAAGCCGAAAGCGCGCGGCTGGTCGGTCTGTTGCATGCTCAAGGCTTCAACACACGCAGCACGCCGCTCTTCGCGTGGACCGACGACCCACGCGCCGCCGCTTTGCACGAAGCCCTCGCACGACGTGGCGTGTGGACGCGTCTATTCACATCGCCGGGGAGCGTTCGATTCGGCTTGCCCGCGAGCGAAGCCGAATGGGCACGTTTCGAAGAGAGCTTGCGCGAAGCCGTACGAGAAATCGATCCCACGCGAGCGGGCTGATTCAACGAAGACGAAACCCTCACTCCCACAATAACTCCGCGCCCCGCAGCCTCGCCCGATGAACCGACTCGCCCTCGCCTCCGCACTCTTCATCAACGCCCTGCACGCTCATGCCGCCATCTCCGTCATTGACGATACCGGCGCAATCGTCACGTTGCCCGCCCCCGCGCAACGTGTCATCAGCCTCGCGCCGCACGTCACCGAATTGCTGTATGCCGCGGGTGGCGGCGCGAAAGTGGTCGGCGCCGTGTCGTACAGCGACTATCCGCCCGAGGCGAAACAGTTGCCGCGCGTCGGCGATAACAAGGCGCTCGATCTCGAGCGCATCGTCGCGCTCAAGCCCGATCTGATCGTGGTGTGGCGGCATGGCAATGCGCAGCGTCAGCTCGATCGCCTGCGCGAGATGCACATTCCGTTGTTCTTCAGCGAGCCGCATCATCTCGACGACGTGGCCGTGTCGCTGACGAAGCTCGGACAATTGCTCGGCACGTCATCGACGGCGGATGCGGCTGCGGCCGCCTACCGTCAGGACATCGCGAAGCTACGCAACCAGTATGCGAGCCGTCCGCCCGTCAGCGTGTTCTATCAGGTGTGGGATCAACCGTTGATGACGCTCAACGGCGAGCACATGGTCAGCGACGTCATCGCGCTGTGCGGTGGCCGCAACGTATTCGCCAAACTCGAGCCGCTGGTGCCGACGGTTTCGACCGAAGCCGTGCTCGCCGCGAATCCGGAAGCGATCGTCACGGCGGCGCCGGGCGCGACCAAACCGGACACCACCTTGCCGCAACTCGGTGCATGGCGCGCATGGCCGAGCCTGACCGCTGTGGCAAACAACAATCTCTTTGCTATCGACGGCGATCTGATCAACCGCCCGGCGCCTCGCATTGCGCAAGGCGCGAAGCAAATGTGCGAGGACCTTGAAGTGGCGCGCTCACACAGGAAGCCAGGCGCGCAATAAGCCGCGCAAGATGAGCCGCACGCCACACCTCACGCATTCCACCGCACCAACACCCACTGCTGCGTTTCATCGTTTCTGCGCAACCAGACGATCCCGGTCGTATCGAGCGACCATCGCAAACAACGTTCCAGCGGTACATCCAGCACGATCGACGCAATCGCCCGCATCACGCCCGCATGCGTGACCACATAAGCCGGCGACAACTCGCGCGTGAGGGCGAATGCGTCGAGCCATGCACGCACCCGCGCGACGAACTGCGCGACGCTTTCGCCGCCATGCGCACGCGCGTGTTCGAAGTTGGCCGCCCAGTCGTCGAGCAATTCGCGATCGATGGCGTCCCAGCGTTGCGCTTCCCAATCGCCGAAGTTCATTTCCATCAGCCGGTCGTCGTGACTGACGACACAGCCGAAGTCGTTGGCCAACTCGGCGGCGAGCGCCGAGCAGCGCTTCAACGGACTCGACATCAGCACGCGTGGCGCGGGCACCTGCAAGGTCGCGAGCTTCAGGGAGAGTGTCGTCGACGACACCTCGGCATCTTCGGCGAGCGCCACGTCGCTGTGGCCGTAACACACGCCCGCATCGAGCGCGACGGCGGGATGACGAATCAGGACGATATCCATGCGAGCCCCACCAGGTAGATGCTCAATTCAAAAACTTGCTGCGCGAAGCCGAGGCAGTCGCCGGTATAGCCGCCAATGCGTCTGACGAAATAACGGCCCACTGCCACGCGAAGTACGATCAGAACCACGAGCACCGAACTCGCGAAGCGCCAGTCCGGCACAGCGAGCCAGTTCGGCCACAGCAGCCACGGCAAGCCGAAGATCGCGGCGCAAATGAACGCGCCGGCGCTCAGGCGCTGCGCCACCGGTTTGGCCTTGCCTTCGGCACGCACGTAATCGAGCGTGGCCAGGTAGCTGATCGCACACGTACGGCTCGCCGCGTGCGCGGCAATCATCAGACTTGCGGCGCGCATCGGCGGCAATGCGGCGAGCGTTTGCCACTTCAATGCAAGCGCTATGACGAGCGCAATGGCGCCGAAAGCACCGATGCGCGAGTCATGCATGATTCGCAATACATCTTCGCGCGTATAGGCGCCACCGAACGCATCGATGCAATCAGCCAGACCGTCTTCGTGAAACGCGCCGGTCACGAGCAGCGACGCGGCCATCGACAACAGCACTGCCACGCCCGCCGGGAATACACGCAGCGCGGCAAGATAGACCAGTGCGCTCAATCCGCCGACCAATACGCCGACGAGCGGAAAATAACGCGCCGCCGCGTTCAGATAATGCGGCTCATAGCCGACCCAACGCGGCACGGGCACGCGCGTGAAATAGCCGAGCGCCGTGAAGAAATAGCGCAGTTCCGCGAGCGGGTTCATGAGCGTGCCGAGCGTGCGTTTCTGTCTGAAGGATCGAGCGGATCACGCATCGCGATTCGCGACGCCGGCCGATTCGAAGCTCGCCATTTCGTTGATGAACGCCGTTGCCGCGCGCAACAGCGGCACCGCGAGCGCCGCGCCGGTGCCTTCGCCGAGACGCATGTCGAGCGACAGCAACGGCAGCGCGCCGAAATGATCCAGCATGCGCCGATGCCCCGCTTCGTTCGACGCATGCGCGAACACGCAGTACTCGCGCACGCTCGGCGCGAAGGCGTCGGCAATCAGCAACGCCGAGGTCCCGATGAAGCCGTCGACCAGAATCGTCATGCGCGCCTCGGCGGCCGCGAGATACGCGCCCGCCATCATCGCGATCTCGAAACCGCCGAAGGTGGCGAGCACGTCGAGCGGATCGTTGGACACAGGGTGACGCGCGAGCGCCGACGCCAGCACGTTGCGCTTCCTCGCAAGCCCCGCGTTGTCGAGACCCGTGCCGCGGCCGACGCATTCGTCGATCGGCACGCCGCACAACCGGCTCATCAGACACGCGGCCGCCGAGGTGTTGGCAATCCCCATCTCGCCGAAGCCGATCACATTGGTGCCGAGCGCCGCGTGATGCCGCACGCGCGCCGCGCCCGCCTGCATCGCGGCGAGCGCCTGGTCGCGGCTCATGGCCGGTTCGCGCGCGAAGTTGCGGGTGCCGGCCGCGATCGGAATGTCGACGAGTCCTGCGGTGGATGGCAACGGCGTCGCAATGCCCGCGTTGACGACTTCGAGCTCGATGCCCGAGACGCGGCTCAATGCATTGATCGCCGCGCCGCCCGCGAGGAAGTTGGCGACCATCTGCGCGGTCACCGCTTGCGGATAAGGGCTCACGCCTTCCTCGGCAACGCCGTGGTCGCCGGCGAACACGATCATCGCCGGGCGCGTCACGGTGGGGTGCGTCGTGCGCTGAATCAGGCCCATCTGACGCGCGAGCGTTTCGAGCCGGCCGAGACTGCCGGGCGGCTTCGTCTTGGTATCGATGATGTGCTGCAGCTCGGCACGCAGCGTTTGATCGAGCGGTTCGACTTCGGGCAGTCCGGGCAAACGTGGCAATGAAGTCATGAGCGTGTCTGAAAGAGAGTGTTGGAATGAAGCGATCAGCTTGCCGGCGCGTCATGGCCGGCGGGCGATTCGTGACGCGTGCGCGGCGCGGGAATCAGCGCCTCGTGTTCGCCGTCGCGAATCAGAATCAACGGATAGCCGAATGCACGGCTCGCCAGCGTGGGCGTCAACACGTCGTGCACCGGTCCGGCATACGCGCCGCCCGCGCCGTCGAGCAGCAGCGCATGCGTCGCGAAACGGCGTGCGAGGTTTAGGTCGTGGCACGAAAACATCACTGTACGCCGAGGCTCGCGCGTCCACGCGGCCAACGCTTCGAGGCAGTCGATCTGATGATGCAGATCGAGATGCGACAACGGTTCGTCGAGCAACAGCAACGGCGCGTCCTGGCACAGCACCGCCGCCAGCGCCACGCGTTGCCGCTCGCCGCCGGAAAGCGACAGCACATCGCGCGCGGCGAATGCGGCGAGTCCCAACAGATCCAGCGCCACGTGCGCCGCTTCGCGATCGGCTTCGCGCTCCCAGCCCCACCCGGTGAGATGCGGGAAGCGGTTCAGCATCACGATATCGAGTACGCTCGCGCTGAATGCGTCGGGCGCGCTTTGCGGCATCAGCGCGCGGCGCTGCGCAAGCGGCAATGGCGGCCAGTTGGCGAGGCGTATGCCATCGAGTTCGACATGTCCCGCCGACGGTTGCAGCAAACCCGCGAGCGTGGAGAGCAAAGTCGTCTTGCCCGCGCCGTTCGGGCCGGCGATGCACCAGATCTCGCCGGCGTAAAAGGTATGCGTGAAGGCGTCGAGCAAAGTGCGCGCGCCCACACGCAAGGTCAAACGTTGCGCGCTGAGGACGGATTCACCGGGAGCGTGACGGGTTTGCATCATCGGCGCCTGTGCAACAGCATCCACAGAAACACCGGCACGCCGATGATCGACGTGATCACGCCGACCGGCAACTGCGCCGGCGCGATCACGGTGCGCGCGATCAGGTCCGCGCCCATCACCGCGACGCCGCCGCCGAGCGCGGCGGCCGGCAGCAGCATGCGCTGATCGTTGCCGAACGCGAGCCGCAGCATGTGCGGCACGACCAGTCCGACGAAGCCGATGGTGCCCGCCGTCGTCACGGCTGCGGCCGCCGCCAGCGAGGCCACCAGATACACCCGCAAACGCAGCGGCATCACCGCGACGCCTAGCGCTTGCGCGGCGGCGTCGCCACGCAGCAGCACATTTAGACGCGGCGCGGCGGGCACGATCGCAACCAGCACGATGACGAGCGCGGCGAGCGCCGTCCACGGCATCGCGCCGCCGTTGAGGTCGCCCGTCAGCCAGAACAGCATGCCGCGCAAGCGGTTGTCCGGCGCGAGGTTGAGCAGCAAAGTAATGAGCGCGCCCCAGCCCGCCGCGATCACCGCGCCAGTCAGCAGCAAACGCGGCGACGTGTCCTGCGGTTCGCCGCGCCACAACTCTCGGCGCGCGAGGCCGAGCACCAGCAGGATCGACACGAACGCGCCGGCGAACGCGCTCGCGTCGACGATCCACCATGCGCAACCGGCGATCATCGCGACCAGCGCGAAGGTCGCCGCGCCGCCCGATACGCCCAATACGTAGGGCTCAGCAAGCGGATTGCGCAACAGCACTTGCAGCAACGCGCCGGCCAATGCGAGCAACGCGCCGCAGGCGAAGCCCGCCACCGCGCGCGGCAAACGCAGCGTGCGAACGATTTCCGCAGTCAGATCGGCGGAGCCGACAGATGGCGCATGCGACGGCACCAGCGCCGCCAGCACGCGCATCGGCGCAAGCGATACGCTGCCCAACGCGAGCGACGCCATCAGCACCGCCACCGCGATCACGGCGAGCGCGAGCCAGATCGCGGCCGCGCGTTTCGCGCTCATCACGCGCAATGTCGCGGGCATCGAACTCGGGTGGCGATTCATCCGTATGCGCTCAACGAGGCGTACCCATCACTGCTGCTGCCAACCAACCGTGAGATATGCACCGCGCCGCGGCGAGTTGTACGAGTAGGCCGTTTCATAGTCCTTGTCCAACAGATTCTGGATTTGCGCGGCCACGTACCATGCTTTCGTGATGTTGTAGCGCGCCGACAGATTCACCACGCCATAGCCGCCCAGCTTGCCGCTGCTATCGTCGCGAGCACCGCTCACGATCCACTCGCCGCCGACGCGCCAGCCGTCGATGCTGCGGTTCACCGCCAACGAGCCGAAGCGCCGCGCACGCCGCACGAGGTCGGCATCGTTGTCGAGGTCGACGGGATTTTGCAGCGTCACCGACGCGCGCACGTCCGTCTTGCCGACATGCCCGCTCCACGACCCTTCGAGTCCCTGCACCTTCGCATGGCCGACGTTCTCGGCCAGATAGATGCCGGGCGTCACCTGCTCATAGTCAATCAGATTCGAATAGCGCGTCTGGAATGCGGAGAGGCGCATCACGCCGAGCGCATTCGATGCGTACTGCAACGCGGCTTCGATCGAATGGCTGCGCTCCGGCTGGATCGCCGGATTGCCGCTGAACGGATAGTACAAATCGTCCAAGCTCGGCGCGCGAAACGAATCCGAATAGCTTGCGGTCACCTTCCAATGGCCGGTGATGTCGAAGCCGTAGCCGAGATAGTAACTGTTCGCTCCGCCGAAATCGGAATACTGATCGCGCCGCACGTTGGCCTGAATCTGGTTGCGTCCAAAGCGCCCCGTGTAGCCGACGAAGCCCGAATCCACATGACGGTCCGGCGCCGCGAACGTGTCCGAGTCGAGGCTCTGGTCGAGATGTTCGTAGCCGACCTGCAGCTTCTGCTGCGCGGCCAACGCGAAATCGTTCTGCCATGTGTACTGGCGATTGTCGGTATCGAAGCGGCCGTTGTACACGCCGTTGGTGTTCGACACGCTGCGGTCGTCGCCCTCCGCGACGATGAAGTGCGTGGTCCACCAGTCGGTCAGGTTGCCGTTCGCGAACACCGAGACCTGGCGCACCTTGCTATACAGGTTGTTCAGATCGGTTGGCAGGCCGTACGCATTGTCGTAGCTGTTGTTGCCGTTCGACTGGAAGTAGCTGACGCCGGCGTCCCATCTCTCGTTGAACTTGTGGCGCAGCGAAGCGGAGATGCTCTCGTTCAGATAGCCGTTCGCATTCGGATTGGCGTTGGGTGCCTCGCGCGGATTGAGCGACGAGAAGCCATCGTCCTTCGAACGCGCGAGCGAAATGCTGAAGGTCGTGTTGCCGTCTTTATCCAATGCGCCGTTCACGCCCGCCTGCTGCGTCTGCGTGTGATAGCTGCCATAGCCGAGCGAAAAATTGAAACGCGGCGGGTGGTCGCCGCCGACTTTCGTGAACACCTGCACCACGCCGCCGATCGCGCCCGAGCCGTATAACGCCGACACGTTGCCGTTCACCACCTCGACGTGATCGATCTGGTCGAGTGGAATCTGCGCGAGTTGCGGCGCACCGAGGCTCACCGAATCGACCCGCACGCCGTCGATCAGCAGCAGCGATTGCGTCGACGACGCGCCGCGCAAGTAGAGGCTCGTCGTCGAACCGGGGCCACCTGTGCGCGAGATTTGCGCGCCGGGCGCGAGTTGCAGCAGGCCGGGCAAATCGGTCGCGGTGGTGTCGGCGATATCCTGCTGATCGAACAGGGACGTCTGCGGGATCGTATCGACGAGTGCTTGCGGCGCGCGATCCGCGGTCACCACAACGGGCGACAGCACCGTCAGAGAAGACACCGCAGTCGAAGAATCCGCCGACGCAGACGAAGAAGATGAAGACGCAGCTTGCGCGTGCACGACGATCGGCAGGCTCGCGAAAGCGAGCAGCGCCGCGCGGGCGATGGGGGACAGCATGGGATGAAAGTCCTGTGGATAGCGTGCGCGGCCCGCTTCCCCGCAGGCCGATGCGTAACGAGGCGCCCGCGTATTTAACATTGTCACGCGTGACGTGCCTCTCCCTCTGGCCGGTATCCGGGCTGGCGACACATCGATCCCGCCTTCCCACGCGTGACGCGCAGTGGCACACTCGCGAGTTGAACTTCCAACACGCGATCAGGATCGACTTGCATGACGAATGCGGTCGCTTACCGTTGCGGGGGCAGCGCAGGTTGGCGCGTTCAGGTGAACCGCGCGCCGTGCTTCCCGTTTAACTGCGTGCGCCGTTGAAAAGCGCACGCGGGCACCAGAGTGCGGGCAGTTTAGGAGCGGCCTCGGAGTCCGTCAAGAATGGTAAGGCCGCAGGCCATGTGTTCTGTTAAGTGCAGGTTATTGTCCGACGCGTGAGTACTTTTTCATCATATGGTCGATAAAAAGCCTGCACAAAGCGATGTTGTTACGTCTCGAAACGAGACAATTGTCGGAACCTGCGACATTCCGCGCTAAAATGCGATGTCTTTAGAGGACGCAGCAGATGCTCACCGAACTCGAAACACTTTCACAAAATATCGGCAAGCTGATCGCGATCAGCCAGCGCCACCATGAAGCGCGACTCGCGCTCGAAGAGCAACTCGCCCAATCGCGCGCCGATGTCGAAGCCACGCGCACGGAACTTGCAATGCTGCGCGAGGAACGTAATGCGCTGCAGGCGGAACGCGACGCGCTATCGGCGAAGATCGACGACGCACAAGTGCGCCTGAATGCGATCCTCGAGAAGCTGCCGCGTGCTCGCGCGCACAATGAGCCGGACAACCAGCTCGATCTGCTCGAGCCCGCTCAGCAAGTAGTCGAAGCCGAGAGCGACGTAACCCGCCACGGAGAAAATGCATGACCACCAAGCAGATCGAAGTCTCGATTCTCGGCGTGCCTTATCGCCTTGCCTGCTCGCCGGAAACGGAAGCGGCGCTGCTCGAAACGGTCGCACGGGTCGACGCCGAAATGTCGAAGATCCGCAACAACAGCAACGTGCGCGGCACGGATCGCATTGCTGTCATGGCTGCACTGTCGCTGGCATCGGAACTGCTTAGGCTGCAATCGAGCGTGAGACACGGAGAAGCATTTCCCGCTGAGGAAATCCGGCGTACAATGCATCAAATGAACGAACAACTAGGTACTGTGATTGAGCAGTACAGCATGCAGTGAGTCTCGTGTGTTATCGTGCTGCCGGTCCTGAGATCGGCGGCGGATTCAAACGGAGTGCGTGAGCACAAGGCGTGCAAGATTCAGCAAACGTTTGAGTTCAATCGGTAGTTCGTAATTCAGCTTCATCGGTTTAGCTTCCCTGCCTGGTTCGCCAAGGTCATATATTCCTTGAACCAATGCCATGTGCACGGTTGCGGAAATTTGTAGCACGGGTGTGCGCGTCACTCTGTCTGATGTACCCGAAGTGTTGCTAACTGCGACCAATTCTGAACCCCCGGTTCAGGATGCCGGCCTAGCGGCTAAGGCGGGGACCTTATTTAGAACGGCATCGGACTTCGGTTCGGTGCCGTTTTTCTTTGGGCGCTGTTTTTTGTACGCCGATTTCTTCCGCATCTTCAACCCCTTAACGTTCAATTCGATTCATGCGCTACTGGCTAATGAAGTCCGAACCGGACGAAGCAAGCATCGACCATCTCGCCAACGCACCGCATCGCACGTTGCCGTGGACCGGCGTGCGCAACTATCAGGCGCGCAATTTCATGCGCGACATGATGCAGGTCGGTGACGGTGTGCTGTTCTATCACTCGAGCTGTCCTGAGCCTGGCATCGCGGGTATAGCCGAGGTATCGTCCACGGCATATCCGGACCCCACGCAGTTCGACAAGAAGAGTCACTACTACGACGCGAAGTCGTCGCAGGAAACGCCGCGCTGGGTGCTCGTCGACGTGGTGTTCAAGAAGAAGATCCCGTTGATTCCACTCGCCGCGTTACGCGAGCATGACGAACTCGCGGACATGCGCGTGCTCGCCAAAGGCAACCGCCTGTCGATTACGCCGGTGACCGAAGCCGAATGGCGCTTCATCACCAAGCGGCTCGCTTGATCTTGCATGCCTGATGGATGCGCGACGCGTATTTATGCACACGCAAACGTTAAAGCAGCGTCAAATCCGGGAACCAAGCTCAGGTTACAAGCGCCTAACGATCTCGCAAACGCCGTGCCACGGCGCGGCGTTTGCCCCAATCGTGCACAACCTGTTCAAGCAAGGAGTCCAACAATGACGAAAAACACCGCACGTGCACTCGCTTTCGCTCTCGTCTGCGCCGCGCCCGCCGCGCTCGCACTGACGCCGGCCGCCGCACGCGCGCAAAGCGTAATGCAGTATCAGCCGGCCGGCGTGCTGTCGCTGAACGCGCAGGCCAGCGCGGAAGTGCCGCAAGACGTCGTGGATATCACGCTGTTCTACGAGCAGGAAGCGAGCGATCCGTCGGCGCTCACGTCAACGCTGAACCAGCGCGCCGATTCGGCGCTGCAAAAAGCCAAGGGTGTGAGCGGCGTGACGGCGCGTACAGGCTCGTTCTCGATCTATCCGTCCACCGATCGTGACGGGCGCATTTCCGCGTGGCGCGGCCGCACGGAGATCGTGCTCGAATCGCACGATTTCGCCGCGGTGTCGAAGCTCGCGGGTCAGATGGCATCGATCATGCAGGTCGGCAACGTGCAGTTCTCGCTCTCGCCTGAAGCGCAGCGCGCGGCCGAGCAGAAGCTCACCGGCGAAGCGATCAAGTCGTTCCGCGAGCAAGCCGCTTCGTCCGCGCAGGCGTTCGGCTACAGCGGTTTTTCGATTCGCGAGGTCAACGTCGGCCATAACGGCGTGATGCCGCGTCCGATGATGATGATGAGCGCGCGCGCCATGGGCGCAGACGCGAAGGCTTCGGCGCCGGTGCCGATCGAAGGCGGCACGTCGACGGTGACCGTCAACGTGTCGGGCTCGGTGCAGATGAAGTAACGCGTTGTTGCGTTAGAAGCACTGCTTCTAGGCACTAAAGGAAAAAGCCACGGCATGCCGTGGCTTTTCTTATTTGACCACTCGCTACGATAAACCGTAGCGATCAGTTCGCGCTGACCGCGCGCGCCGGTTCGCGGCGCGCGCGGCGATAAGACCACACCAGTATGCCGATGCCGACGAGGATCATCGGCAACGACAGCCATTGGCCCATGGAAAGACCCATCGCCAGCAACCCGAGGAAGTCGTCCGGCTCACGCGCGAATTCGACCGTGAAGCGCGCGAGGCCGTAGCCGATCAGAAACACGGCGGAAATCGCGCCCATCGGCTTCGGCTTGCGCGAGAAGAAGAACAAGACGAAGAACAGCGCGATGCCTTCCAGTGCGATTTCATACAGCTCCGACGGATGGCGCGGCAGCATGTGATATTGCGCGAACACTTCGTTCAAGTGCCATTGCGCGGCCAGTTGCGGATGCGCGGTGAGCCACGCGGCGTCGTCGGGCGCGGCGCCCGGAAACAGCATGGCCCACGGCGCCGACGGATCGGTCACGCGGCCCCACAACTCGCCGTTGATGAAGTTGCCGAGACGCCCTGCCGCGAGGCCGGTCGGCACCATCGGCGCGACGAAGTCGGTGACCTGCAGCCACGAGCGTTTGCGCTGATACGCGAACAGCACCATGGCCAGCGTGACGCCGAGAAAGCCGCCGTGAAACGACATGCCGCCTTCCCACACCTTGAAGATGTCGAGCGGATGCGCGAAATAAAAGCTCGCCTTATAGAACAGCACGTAGCCGAGCCGGCCGCCGAGGATCGTGCCCAGCACGCCGTAAAACAGCATGTCGTCGATATCCTTGACGGTCCAGCCTTGCGCGGCGACATACGGCAAACGCAGCCGCAATCGGCCGACCACGATCGCCGCGATGAACGCGACGAGGTACATCAGTCCATACCAGCGCACGGCGAGCGGCCCCAGATGAATGGCAATGGGGTCGAAATTGGGGTGAATGAGCATCGTGTTGTTATGGGCAGTTCAGGTTCAGAAGCGAAATTTCTAGTAACGGGCGGCGCTGCCCGCACCTTGCGGTGCATGCATTGGACGGTCCGGCCGGCAATGCGTTCGCGAAGGCGCGTCTACATGCGCGGCGCGGCGGATTGTTGCGCCTCGACGGTCGCCGCATGCGCCCGCACGATGTCGATGAAGCCCGCCAGCACCGGGCTCACCTCCGCCGTCCGCCAGACGAGGCCCGTCTCGATCGCGGGCACCGACTCGGACAGTGGCCGGTACACGACACCGGTGCGGCGCAGATTACGCAACGATTGCGGCACCAGTGCGACACCCATGCCGGCCGACACGAGGCTCACGATGGTCTGCATCTGGATCGCTTCCTGGCCGACCCGGGGCGCGAGGCCCGCCACGCCGTAGCAATCCATAATGATGTCATAAAAGCCTGGCGCCAGACGTCTTGGGAAGATCACGAGCGGTGCGTCGGCCACGTCGCCGAGGCTGATCGGCGTGTCCAGCCATTCCGCGCGCGGGTCGGCATGGTCGCCAGTGGCGCTCGCCACGCGCGCCGCCATCTCCGTCGACATGGCGATCACCAGCGGCTCGCGCGCGATCGGCAGCCACGAGAGCTGGGTGGCGTGGCGCGACGGCAGCGGCGCGATCACGAGACCCGCGTCGATGCGCCCGGCCACTAGTTCGTCGACCTGCACGTCGCTGGTGGCTTCGGTCAATTCCAGCCGCACGCGTGGATGACGCGCGCCGAAATCGCGCAGCAACAGCGGCAGCAGGCCGTAGTCTGCGGTGGACACGAACGCCAGCGACAACACGCCCGCCTCGCCGCGCGCGAGGCTCTGCGCGAGCGGCCGCAGGCCCTCGGCGCTCGCCAGCAGGCGCTGCACCTCGGGCAGCAGATCGGCGCCCACCGACGTGAGTTCGACGGAACGCTTGGTGCGCGCGAACAGTTCGACGCCGAGCGTCTCTTCGAGCGCCCGGATGGCTTGCGACAACGGCGGCTGCGTCATGGACAGGCGCACGGCGGCACGCCCGAAGTGCTTTTCTTCGGCGACGGTCACGAAATAGCGCAACTGGCGCAGATCGGGAATGGCTGGCAGCATGAGTGATACATTTTACGACCTAATGAAGCCCGAATAATACATGGGACGCGCGCATTGCAAAACTGCGTCGTTGCGCGGCACGCCGGACTAAACTGGACTGATGCCGTCGGCAGGCTCACGCCGGCGCGACTGAAACCGCAGCGCCGCGCGGATCAAAACAAAACAGATTGGAGCTCCCCATGGCATACAACCGTCGTTCGAAGAACATCACGCAGGGCGTGGCGCGTTCGCCGAATCGCTCGATGTACTACGCGCTCGGCTACGAGAAGGCCGACTTCGACAAGCCGATGATCGGCATCGCCAACGGCCACTCGACCATCACGCCGTGCAACGCCGGCTTGCAGCGTTTGGCCGATGCCGCCGTCGCCGCGATCAAGGGCGCCGACGCGAATCCACAGATCTTCGGCACGCCGACGATCTCGGACGGCATGTCGATGGGCACCGAAGGCATGAAGTACTCGCTCGTGTCGCGCGAAGTCATCTCCGACTGTATCGAGACCTGCGTGCAAGGCCAGTGGATGGACGGCGTGGTCGTGATCGGCGGCTGCGACAAGAACATGCCGGGCGGCATGATCGGCATGCTGCGCACCAACGTGCCGAGCATCTACGTGTACGGCGGCACGATCCGTCCGGGCAACTGGAAGGGCACCGACCTGACCATCGTGTCGTCGTTCGAAGCCGTGGGTGAGTTCACGGCCGGCCGGATGTCGCAGGAAGATTTCGACGGGATCGAACAGAACGCATGCCCTTCCACGGGCTCATGCGGCGGCATGTACACCGCCAACACCATGAGTTCGTCGTTCGAGGCACTGGGCATGTCGCTGCTGTATTCATCGACGATGGCCAATCCGGATCAGGAAAAGGTCGACTCGGCGGCCGAATCGGCGCGCGTGCTGGTCGAAGCGGTCAAGAAGGATCTGAAGCCGCGCGACATCGTTACGAAGCAGTCGATCGAAAACGCCGTGGCCGTGATCATGGCCACCGGCGGCTCGACCAACGCCGTGCTGCACTTCCTGGCGATCGCGCACGCGGCCGAAGTGGAATGGAGCATCGAGGACTTCGAACGCATGCGCAAGAAGGTGCCAGTGATCTGCAACCTGAAGCCCTCGGGCCAGTTCGTGGCGACCGATCTGCACAAGGCCGGCGGCATTCCGCAAGTCATGAAGATCCTGCTCGACGCGGGTCTGATGCACGGCGATTGCATCACGATCACCGGCAGGACCATCGCGGAAGAGCTGAAGGACGTGCCGGGCAAACCGCGCGCCGATCAGCAGGTGATTTTCCCGATCGGCCAGGCGCTCTACAAGGAAGGCCATCTCGCGATCCTGAAGGGCAATCTGGCCGTCGACGGCGCGGTCGCCAAGATCACCGGCTTGAAGAACCCGGTCATCACCGGCCCGGCGCGCGTTTTCGACGACGAGCAAAGCGCGCTCGAAGCGATTCTGGCCGACAAGATCGTGGCCGGCGACGTGGTGGTGCTGCGCTATCTCGGCCCCAAGGGCGGCCCCGGCATGCCGGAGATGCTCGCGCCGACCTCGGCGATCATCGGCAAGGGTCTCGGCGAAAGCGTCGGCCTGATCACCGACGGGCGCTTCTCGGGCGGCACGTGGGGCATGGTGGTCGGTCACGTCGCGCCGGAAGCCTTCGTGGGCGGCACGATCGCCTTCGTGCACGAAGGCGATTCGATCACCATCGACGCGCACAAGCTGCTGCTGCAACTGAACATCGACGACGCCGAACTGGAGCGCCGCCGCGCCGCATGGCAACAGCCGAAGCCGCGTTACACGCGTGGTGTGATGGCGAAGTACTTCGCATTGGCGCTGCCGGCCAACAAAGGGGCGATAACGGGCTAAGCGACGGCACGGCTGGCTGGCTGATGAACGTACGTCGCGCCCGGTATCACGACGACAGCCCTGCGAGCACGCGTAAAACTACGTAAAAGTGAAAGGGGCGCACGGGAAACCGCGCGCCCCTTTCGCTTTTATAATGCTGGCACCACGAGTCGGGCACCCGCACCGACGGAGACCAGAATGAAATCAAAGTCGCACACAGCGCTTGCAGTCACTGTCGTGCTGGGCGCCGCGTTGAGTGCCGGCAGTCCGGCGGCGCAGGCCGAGGCCGCGGGCCTCGCGCTGGCCCAGCAGCAGAACTGCATGAGTTGCCACTCGGTCACCCGTTCCTTCATGGGACCGGCGCTTCATGATGTCGCGGCGAAATATGCCGGCCGCGAAGATGCCGCCACTTATCTGCAGCACAAGATTCTGGATGGCAGCACGGGCGTGTGGGGTCAGGTGCCGATGCCCGCGAATACGCAACTCACGCCCGATCAGGCGGCTACGCTCGCGAGTTGGGTGCTCACGCTCAAATAGGCCGTTCAGGCAAAGAGCGCTGCGCGCGAGCGACGCTCCCAGCGCGCGCAGTCCCGGTAGATCGTTGAACCACGGCGCCAGTGCGTGAGCTGCATGGCACGCAGCCGGTGGCACCGCTCAGCGCGCCCGCGCTTCACCTCACAGGATCACGCGCTGCCCGAGGCGCGCCGCGCGATCTCTTCCACCACCGCTTCCCGCACCCAGCTTGTCATCTCATTCTCCAGCGCCAGCGCCACTTCGCGCGTGATCTGGTCGATGAGCCACCCCGTGTGCGCGTGCAAGGTCTCGCGGCAACGTTCCTCGATCACGCTGCGCCCGTCGCCCGCCAGGAAACCGGTGACGCGTCTGCGCAGACGTTCGGCGATGACGTCGACATCCAGATCGAGATCCAAAGGAGGTTCGCCGGCGCCTTCGCGCGCGATATCCGGCGGTACGGTCGAGCCCGCCTCGAGCGGCGTAATCGGCTCAGCCCGATCGAACACGCCCGCCGACGTCGCGAATGCGTCGTCATGCGCATGCCGCGGTTCCGCGGCGTGGTGCGCCCGCAAACGCTTCTTCGGATGATGATGATCGGCCGGATGCGCCGGCTGCGGCGCAACCGCCGGTTGCGGTGCGAAGGTCGGTTCCTGTGCGTGCAACGGCTCCGCTGGGAGCACCGGCTCCGCGGACCTCATCTGCTCCGGCGTCAGCACCGGTTGCGGCGCGAGCACGGGCTCCGCCTTGAAACTGGGTTCGCGCGGGCCGTCGAGCGCGCCCGCATCGCCCGGCGCCTGGCGCGCCTGCGCAGAATGACCCTGCACGAGAACCTCGTGCAGAACCGGGATTGAATCGTCGTTGGGATCGGACACGTGCGCTCTCCGTGTTTGAGTCGAAGCTGAAGCAGCCCGCGTGGCGCCGAATGCCTGAGACCAGACACGCGCGACGCGGACCGAATGGGACCTAGCTGCCTTGCTTGTAGTTGTTCAGAGCATAGCCGCGATCGCGATAGAAGCGATAGCGTTCGCGGCCCGCCGCGAGTTCCTCGTGTGCGTTACCGACCACTTCCAGCAATCTTTCGAAGCGCGCGAATTGCGCCGGCACCGTGGCGCCCAGATTGAGCAGCACCTGATGATGCGGCACATCGTCGAGGCTGGAAGCCA